>CAIZNN010000073.1 GCA_903934285.1 Akkermansiaceae bacterium
ATGGCGGCCCTACAGGCCGCGGGTTCCACGACCCACCCCGACCCAGCCCGTTGGGCTGGGCTAAGGGATATCGGCCCTTTGGGCCTTACGTTTATGCGCAGGCCCGGCCGGCGGCGCGATCCGTGGCGAGCACCCCATATGGCGGCCCTACAGGCCGCGGGTTCCACGATCCACCCCGACCCAGCCCGTTGGGCTGGGCTAAGGGATATCGGCCCTTTGGGCCTTACGTTTACGCGCAGGCCCGGCGGGCGGCGCGATCCGTGGCGAGCACCCCATATGGCGGCCCTACAGGCCGCGGGTCCCACGATCCACCCCGTTGGGCTGGGCTAAGGGATATCGGCCCTTTGGGCCTTACGTTTACGCGCAGGCCCGCCGGGCGGCGGCCATTCGCGCCGGCGGCGGCCATTCGCGCCGGCGGCGCGGTGCCATTCGCGCCGGGTTGGCCGCGCCGTGGCGCCACCCGCTTACTCCCACTCGATGCTGGCGGGCGGCTTGGTGGACACGTCGTAGAGGACGCGGTTGATGCCCTTGACCTCGTTGAGGATGCGGTGGCTGGTTTCGCGCAAGATGGAGTATGGCAACTCGACCCAGTCGGCGGTCATGGCATCTTCGGAGATGACGGCGCGCAGCGAGATGGCCCATTCATATGAACGTTCGTCGCCTTTGACGCCGACGGTTTTGACCGGGATGAGGGCGGCATAGGCTTGCCAGACTTTGTCATACCAACCATGCACCTTGAGGCGGGAGATGAAGATTGCGTCGCACTCGCGGATGATGCGCAACTTGTCTTCGCGCACCTCACCGGGACAGCGCACCGCCAAGCCGGGGCCGGGGAACGGATGGCGTTGCAGAATATCGTGCGGAATGCCCAGCGAGGCACCGAGCGCCCGCACCTCGTCCTTGAACAACTCGGCCAGCGGCTCGAGCACCTTGCCCTGGGCTTGCAGTTCGAGGATGCGGTCCACCCGGTTGTGATGGGTCTTGATCTTGGAGGCCTTGGACTTGGCGTTGGACGCGCTTTCGATCACATCCGGATAGAGTGTGCCTTGGGCTAACATTTCCGCATCACCCACCGAATCCCAGAACACATCGATGAACAGGTTGCCGATGATGACGCGCTTTTTCTCGGGATCATCGACCCCCGCCAGGGCGGTTAGAAACCGTTCCGCGCAATCGACCGTTTCGATGGGCACGCCCATGCGGTGGAAATTGCTGCGCACCTCCTCGCCCTCATCCTTGCGCATCAACCCGTGATCCACAAAGATCGCGCGGACCTTGGCACCGGCCTCGTGGAGCAACACGGCGAGCACCGTGCTGTCGACGCCGCCAGACACGCCGCAAACGATCTGCTTGCCGGCGACTTGCTTGCGGATGCCCTCGATGATTTCACGTTTGAAGTCATCGATGCGGAATGGCAGCAACTCCTTGGCATGCAACAGGAAATTGTGCAGAATGCGCAAGCCCTCGTGACTGTGGGTCACCTCCGGGTGAAACTGGATGCCGAAAAACCGCTCGTTCCATTGCAGCGATACCGGGGTGCCATGTTGGTTGGCGGCAATCACCTTGGCCCCCTCCGGAATGATTTTCACCGTATCGGAATGGCTCATCCACACTTGCGAGGACGGCGAGATGCCTTCGTAAAGCCCGCTGCACTCGGTGGGAAACAAATCGGCCGGGCCATACTCGCGGCGGTTGCTGGCCACCACCGTGCCGCCGAACTTGATGTTGAGCAATTGCATCCCGTAGCACACGCCGAGCACCGGCACGCCGAAACCCAAGAGTGCGGCAAAGTCCAGGTCCGGGGCGTCCACCTCGCTGGTGCTGCACGGTCCGCCTGAGAGGATGATGGCGGCGGGGTGACCGATGTTAGGAAAATCCTCGATCGCATAGAGCTTGGCGAAGAAGCCGAGTTCGCGGACCCTGCGGACAATGAGCTGGGTGTATTGGGAGCCGAAGTCGAGGACCGCGACGTGGTGGTGGTCGTGCATCATGGGAAAGGTAGGCAGTTCAACTCAGCGGCTGATAATTGGTGGGTTCCTCGGTCATGACCACATCATGGACATGACTTTCGCGCAGGCCGCCGGTGGTGATGCGGACGTAACTGGCGTGTTCGCGCAACTCCGCCAAAGTGGCGGCACCCACATAACCCATGCCGGACTTGAGGCCGCCCATGAGTTGGAAAACCACATCGGAAAGCGGGCCGCTGTAGGGCACGCGGCCTTCGACGCCCTCGGCGACGAGTTTGCCGGAACTGTTCTGGCCATAGCGGTCGCCCGCGCCCTTTTTCATGGCGCCGATGGAGCCCATGCCGCGGTAGGCCTTGAAGCGCCGGCCTTGGGACAGCACCATTTGGCCGGGGCTTTCGCGCGTGCCCGCTAACAACGACCCGAGCATGACGAGATCGGCACCGGCGGCGAGCGCCTTGACGATATCGCCGGAGTAGCGGATGCCCCCATCGGCAATCACCTTCACGCCGTGTTCGCGGCAGTAACCCGCGACATTCTGAATCGCACTGAATTGTGGCATGCCCACCCCGGCAATGACCCGCGTGGTGCAAATCGACCCGGGCCCGACGCCGACTTTCACCGCGCTGGCACCGGCGGCCACCAAGTCGCGCGCGCCTTGCTCGGTGACGATGTTGCCAGCCACCACCGGGCGATCCGACAGACCGCGCAGTTTGGCCACCACCTGCATGATGTGGCGGGTATGGCCGGTGGCGGCATCTATAAAGAGCGCATCCGCCCCGGCATCGAGCAAGGCCCGCCCGCGGTCAATGCAATCCGGTCCCACGCCCACCGCACCGCCGCAGCGGAGTTGGCCGTTCTGGTCTTTGGCGGCATTGGTGAAGGTGATGCGCTTTTCAATGTCGGAGCCGGTGATGAGCCCGACGAGATGGCCGGTGGCATCGACCAGCGGCAGTTTCTCGATGCGGTTTTGATAGAGAATGCGCCGCGCCTCCTCGAGGCCGGTGTGTGGCGGTGCGGTGATAAGCCGGTCCAGCGGCGTCATCACATCCGCCACGGTGGCATCGGCGCGTTCGAGGTAGCGGACGTCGCGGCCGGTGACCATGCCTTCGAGCAGGCCCTCGGCGGAAATGACCGGGAAGCCGGAGAACCCGTTGGCGGCCATCAGGGCCCGGACGTGTTCGACGCTGTGTTGCTTGCGCACGGTGAGCGGTTTTTGGATCACCGCATTTTCCGAGCGTTTGACCTTGGACAGCATCGCCGCCTGCTCATCGATGGAACAGGCCCGATGAATCACTCCCATGCCGCCCTCGCGCGCCAGCGCGACGGCCAAGTCATGCTCCGACACCGTGTCCATCGCGGCGGAAACCACCGGAATATGCAGCGCAATGTCAGCCGTGAGGTGCGTGGCAATATCCGCCTCGCCGGGCAGCACCGCGCTCAATGCCGGCACCAGTAGCACGTCGTCAAATGAAAGTCCTAGAGAAATCTCCGCCATGGGGAAGGCAATAGAAACAACACCCGCCTGGCAAGCCTGAAATCCGCCAGCGGCGAATTTTTCCGCCGCCGGGGCGGCCTCACAGCTTCCTCGAGGCGATGGTCATGGGAATGGCTAACACCTGCATGCCGGCGCGCTGGGCGGCCAGAATGCCGGCCGGCGCGTCTTCCAAGGCCAGGCACTTCATCGGGGTGACCCCGAGCAATTTCGCGGCATACAAGAAAATGTCCGGCGCGGGTTTGCCCTCGGCGACCTCTTCGGAAGTGACGACTTCATCGAACCAATCGGACACCCCTAACTGTTGCAAGGTTTTCTCCACCACCCGGCGCGAGCTGCCCGAGGCCACGGCCATGGGCACCTTGCCGCGCAACGATTCGGCAAAGGCCGCCACCTCGTCAATCAAGGTGATCGAGCCCATGCGCTTGAAAAACGCCTCGCGCTTCGCCAGCGCGATGGCATCGGGGTCGAGCTTGAGGCCGTAGAGGTCGTTGATTTCCAGCACAATATCGCGCGACGGCCGCCCGCCCATGGCGAAGAACACATCCTCGCGCAACACGCCGCAGGCGCCGAAAACGGCCAACGCATCGCGCCACGCCTCAAAATGGGCCGGCATGGAATCCACCAAGGTGCCGTCACAATCGAAAATAACGGCGTCAAAACCGTTCCGGGGGAATGAAATCGCTCCAACACTTGCCATGGCGGCGCATTGCGTAGCGGTCCGCACCGGCAATGGCAAGGACTATCTATCAATTATTGCGCTTATCTGTGAATTTGGGCGCGCGCGGCGCTGGCGCGGCGCCTTCTCCATGCCGGCGCGATGCGAGTGAAGACGGCCACGCCGCAAAGATCGACGAGCACATGTCCCCCGCGCGGCATCTGCCAGATAGCCAAGCCGGCTGAGCCACCCGGAAATGACCAAGGCCGGCAGATGACGCAACGTCCCGCAAGAGTCAGCAAGTTCTAAAAAAATCAGGGGGTGGAGAATCGCTTCTCCACCCCCTGACAAGTTCAAGCCTTGAATCTAACTTATTCGAGCGGCGGCAGCACTTCGGCTGGCGCGCCGGCGCCCGCCTCTGGCAGCGCGATCGGGGGTGCGGCGGCGTCAGCGGCGGCGCGCAGCGGGCGGCCGGTGGCATCGATGATCTGCGCCGTGACGAAGATGATGAGATTACTCTTGATGCGGTTCTCCGCCTTGGACTGGAACAACCGTCCGATGATCGGGATGGACCCGAAGATCGGCACACTGTCCTGCACATTCTGCACATCCTCGCGAATCAGGCCGCCGACCGCCACGGTGTAGCCGTCGTAGATGGAGAGGGAGGTGTTGACCCGGCGGGTCGAGAACACCGGCATCTCAATGCGGTTTTCGGTGATGACCACCGTGGTCGGATTGCCAAACACGTCGGTGGAGGGCGACAGAATCGGGCTGCCATAGTTGATGAACCCTTCGAACTCGACAATTTCCGGCACGAAGCGCAGGTCGATGACGTAGTTGTTGTCAGCGATGTTAGGTTCGATCTCCAAGGTCACGCCGGTGTTGCGGGTTTCCCATGCGGAAGGGGTGGCCGGTGTGGCAAAGCCCGCGCCGCCGCCGCCGCCGCCGCCGAGGACATTGTTATTATTGTTGTTCTGTTGGGGAAGTTGCGGCGGCTCATATTCCGTGGCATAGATGAATTCACGGATGATTTCGATGGTGGCCTTTTGGCCGTGTTTGGCCGTCACGGATGGGGCGGTCATGAGGTCGGTGCCCTTTTTCTGGGCGAGGCCGCGCATGATGAGTTGGACCTGGCCATCCGAGAACAAGCCGGTGATGGCGGCGATGCCCGGTGCCACGCTGGCATTGTTAGCGGTGCGCAACGGGTTGTTGAGGATCGAATCGATGCTGTTGCGATTGATCGCGCCGTCGCCACTGCGAGTGCCGGCCGTGCCGATATTGTTGACCGGCAGGGCTGGGTTGGAGGGGATGCCCGGAATGGACACGCCATTGATCGGATTGATGAAATCCCCACCCTTGCGCACCATGCCATTGCCGATGGTGCCGCCGCTGCCGAACAAGGTATTGGCGCTCAGGCCGAAGGGGGTGACGAGCCAGTCGAAGCTAAGTTCGTCGGTGTTCTCCTGGGTGACCTCGACAAACTTGGTGGTGATTTTGATTTGCTTGGGTTGGACGACGGCATTGTTCTCGACGAACTGTTCGATTTTGTCGAGTTCGGCCGCGGTATTGGTCACCAACAAGCCGCCGGGGCTCAGGGTGGCGGAGGAGCCGTCGCCAAACACGATGCCGATCTTTTTCAACAGGTCGATAATCGGCTTGCGGGTTTTCAAGCCCGGCTTGCTGCCCGAGTCACTGGCAAACGGATCGGCCGGGGCGGCGGCGTCGCCGCCTTCGCCCGAGTTGGCCGACAGGGTGTCATAGAAACCCGGCGGCACGCGGAAGGTGCGGGTGAACATCTCATTGCCAGTCTCGGTGCGCGGCACCAGGGTGACCGCGAAATCATCCACCTTGGAACGCAGATTGGTGGCATCACAAATGTATTTGAGGGCCTGGCCGAGCGGGATATTGGTGAGACGCAGCGACTTGATGCGCAGCGCGCCGGGGCTGCCAGCGCCAGCCAGCGCGCCACCTTCCGCAGCGGCTTCCAGCGCCGAATCGCCGCCGGTGGCGTTTTGCGGTTTGCGAATGAGGAAGTTCACCCCCTTGCGGGCCGGATCGACCTCCAAGGCATCCAGCTCAGCGGCACGCAGCCGCAGGAAATCGACCGCTTCTTCCACCGTGATGTCATCGAAGGCGATGTTAGGAATGATGATGCGGCGCAGTTTCTCGTTGATGTAGGCGATGCCGGAACTCACCGTGGGGCGGTCCAGTCCGCCCTGGCCACCGACCGGGCCATCGGAGGGCAGCGACAACTCCCACGCCTTGTCGACTTCCATGAGCAACTCGGCGCGGGTGTGATCGTAGGCGGCCCGATAGTAGGCCGACTTGGAGGAGGCAATGACTTCCAGACCGCGGCGGGCGGCGGTGTTGAACGCATCAATGCGCAGAACCTTTTCGTACTCGCGCTTGGCGGCATCAAATTTGCCGAGGTTGTAGTGGCCTTCGGCGGTGTAGAGGCCGCGGCGCACCGCATCGACGTCCTGGGTGTGCTTGTAATCGAGGCCGGGATTGGTGCGGATCGGATCTTCCAGATAGCCGAGTTCCTGCTTGGCGATGGCATTTTCGGGGTCCACTTCGAGCACGTCGTTGAGCAGCGCACGGGCATCCTCATAGCTGCCTTTGCCGCCCTTGGCCGGGTCTTTGCCACCTTGGCGGCGATATTGTTGGGCCAGCGCCACGCTGGCATTGGTGAGATGGGAGGTGACCAGCCCGCGGCGGTCGGAGAGCATCGGCGCGTCGGGGAGCAAATTGCGCGCTTGGGTGAATTTATCCACGGCTTGCTGGTAATCCCGCTTGCCGTAGGCAGTGATGCCTTCGGCGAGTAAACGATCCGCTTCGGTGACTGCCTGTTGGCGGCGGATCATCTCACGTTCGGCGAGGGCGCTGAGGTGGGGCGAACCGGCACCTTCGCCGGCCGTGGCGATAGTGATGGTGAGTGGCATGGCGGATGCCGCTGTCATCAAGGCGATGGCAGCGCGACTGGATCGATACATGGGCGTATTTTGCATGATTGGCTGGCGGTTTCTGACGGTGTTTGGGGTGTTTGAAAAGCGATTTGTTGAAATTCTTCAGGGGGTCAGTTCGGCGAAGGCGCCCTTGCGAATCGAGGCAATCTTTTTGGCACCGGTCTTGGGGTCGGCGTATTCCACTTCAATTCCTTCCGGCGTGATTTTTTTCAGCGTGTAATCTTTCTTGGGGTTGTCGAAGGGCAGTCCGAACTGGGTGTTTTCCTCGATCTTTTCGTTCTTGCCCTCGGCCCCGATGGCTTCCAAGGACAGGACGGCCTTGCGGTCGAATTGCGCCCATTTGTGGACGTCGCCTTCAGGGAAATTGTGGAGAATTTCGTAGATGGTGCCCTTCTTATTGTCTTTCTGGTCCTCGATGCGGGCGATGGTGAGTTCCACTTCCATGTTAATGGCTTTGTTCATCTCGCGGCGCCGGACTGAACCGAGGTACTTGAAGCGGTTTTTGGCCACGCCATCGGTGAAGAAGATCGCGCCGGGTTCGAGCGCCGGGTCCTTGGTCTTGTTCTTGTAGGACAGGACGCCACCGGCACCCACGCCGCCGTCGTCACCATATTTGAACGGGGATTTATCACCTTCCTGATAGCCCGGGCGGATGAACCACTTGACGCTCTCATCGGCATGGAACTTCAGCTTGGCGATGAGCGGCGGATGGGCTTTGGCATCCTTGGGATCGGTGGTGCCCTTGTACTCCTCCAAATTGGTGAAACCATCGTCATCGGCATCACGACTTGGCGAGTCGGCAAAACCGGGATCCAGATCGTGATCGATCCACCAGCGATTGGGGATGGGCGGATGGATCGGCGCGCTGGAGTAGGGGTCGAGCGGCTTGTCCGGCTGCGCGCTGGAGATGAAGAGCTGAATGCCGGTAAACAAATCCACGGCGCGTCCGCCCACGTCGCCTTGGCTCAAGGTGCGGGCGAGGCCTAGCGAGGAGATCGCCTTGGGCACGAGATTGGCGTTAGCGACCGCGGGATTGTTATTTCCGGCGCCTGCGGGGATGGCGCTGAAATCAGCGGCGACGCCATCAACTTTGAACCACCCCAACAGGGCGAATCCAAGGGCGGCAATGGCGGCACCGCCAATGGCGGCCTTTTCGTAATTCTGGGAGAACCAGGACATGAGGGGATGTGAGGCTGGTGTCGAGGGGGACTATTTGGGCACTTCGGGCAGAGCCTTGACCGGAAGGAACTCAAGGACATCAATGTGGAGGAATACTTGCAGCTCTTCGCCGCCCAGCACCCGTATCAGGATGCGGCTCGAATCAACCGGTGGGGCACTCGGCACCGGCGGCGCCGCGGGGGTCGCCTGCACCGGTTCGTCCGGAGTTTCGGCCGGAGCCGGCGCTAGGCCGGGGGTGCGGGCAGGTTTCGCCGTGGGTTTTGTCGCGGGGGCTGGCGGGGGGGGCGCCGCGGGTTTCGCGGGTTTTACGTTCGGGCGTGCGCCCGCCGGTGCGCCCGGGGGAACTGCCATTGGGATGCCCCCAGGTCCCTGCGCCATGACTGCGCCCATAGGGATCTCCAGAAATGCGCTCGGCGGAGTCGCGGGGGGGGGCTCCGGAGATTTCGCCGGGGGGGTCGCCGGGGCGGGAGCAACTGGCGCACCCGGGGGGGAGACGAAATCCGCAGCGCCGCTAAATGGATCGGGGGCGTTCTTCGGCGCGATTGGCGCGGCTTCAAACTTGGCATCCGCGAGACGCGGCGGCGTCGTCGGCTTTTCGTTCATGATCCGCAAGTTGCTCACCACGAAGAAGAAGTCGGTCGACTTGCCGATGGCGGTGAGGAATTCGCGCAGCGAGCGCTCGCTGCCTTTGAACGTGAGTTCCAGCGGCAACGCGCGGGCCGCATCATTGGGCCCGGCCTCCCATTTTTCGCCGTCTTCCTCAGGGAATTTGGGTCGGTAGACATTCTGCAGTTGGGAGGGCGCAGCTTTGGCCAGGGTCAACATCAGTTCCTTGACCGCACCTAGCTGATAGTCCAGAAGCCCGGTGGCGTCCTCACGGGCCAGCGCGGCGGTGTAGGTTTCGAAGCCGAGGAAAAACGCTTCGGGCAGCTTGGTATCGACCTTTTCAAAGGCTTTGATCACCTCCTCGTGGGCGGTTTTGGCGTGATCGGTGAACCCTTGGGGCGTGATGTTCTTGAGTTCCTTCGGCCGGAACTTGTCAAAGGCCTTCTGCAAGCCGCCGATCGAGGCACGGTAGTCGTTGAGCGCTTTGGTCTTGCCCGCCCGGTTGGCCAAGCTCGGATAGAGCGGAATCGCCTCGAATTCCTTGACCTCCTCCCAATCGCTGAGGTAGCTCTCCAAGTTCTTGGCGTAGTGCCCGCGATAGCTCAGGCCGACGTAGATCAGCACGATGGCCCCAAGCAGGGTTCCCCCGCCAAGCATGGCGGCAAATTTATTATCCTGGATCCAACTCATAAATGGGGGTGGCGGAGCGACGATAGGGGTTATTTGATGCGGACCTCACGGGCGAGGGGCAGGGTGAACTCAAAGGGGAAGGCGAGTTCCCCCCCTTCACTGGAGGCAATCTTGATTTTGAGCACTTGTTCATCCTTGAGCTGGACGGGTTTGCCATCCGCGCCGGGCACGGTGAAGGTGAAAGCACCGGGTTTGTCCCGCAGCCGTTTGAGCAACTTGGAAACGGCGTTCTGGCTGTCCGCATTCTCGCGCCAGAACCCGCGGATGCGCACGGCGTTGGCAACCACCGCGACGTTACCCGCGGCTTTGGGTTTCGGGCCACGGGTCGTTTCGGGCGTCTCGCCGCTGCGGACCTCAGTCGTCGCCAAACCACTGGTGCCATACGGGCTGGTGAAGAAATCCGCTTTGACCACAGGAGTGCCGTTGATGGTAACTGCGGGCGGCTTGGCCTCCGGCATCAGCGGGTTGAAGTCTTTGAGCGGCTCCAAGTCAGTGACCCACACCGCATCGCTGGCCAGCGCCCCGCCCAATTCGGCCAACAGGTCCAGCCAAAACGCATGGTCGGCCTCGGCCGCGGTGAAACTGCTAGCCACGGCTTGCAGCGCGGTCTCGGTGGCCAGCAACCCTTGGATATCCACGGCCATCGGCGCGAGGGTCTCTTTGCTCTCCGCCATGGTCCGGTGCCGGTCGGCCGCTTGGCCTGCCGCGACGAGCTGAAACACCACCCAAGTGGCGACCCCGGCCAAAAACAGTGCAGCTGCTCCAATGAGATACGGCTTGCGGCGATCCGCCGCGCGACTCTGTTCGACCACCGCCGGAACCAAGTCGATGTTGATGGCAGACTTGCCCATGCCGCGCAGGCCCAGCCCGACGAGCTCGCCCATCAGGTGGGCTTCACGTTGCAGCGCATCGGTGGCCACGCCTTTCCCTATCGCAAGCGGCCTGAGGGGATTGAAAAACTCGATGGGCAAATTGAGCTTTTCTTCAAAAAACTCCAAGGTGTAGGGCAGATTGGCCCCGCCGCCGCAAAGGTAGACGCGCTTGGGGGCATTGCCGCCATGCTGGCTGCGATAGTAATTGGTGGTGCGGGCGATTTCGGAGGGCAGGCGGGTCAGCGCATTGCGAATGACCATTGCCAGCGCGGCGACCGACTCGTCGAGTTGTTCGGTGTGACCGCCGCCCAAGGCGACCAAGCCATGGGCGATTTTCTGATGTTCGGCCTCGAGAAACGAGACGCTGTATTCCTTGGCAATGGCCGAGGTGACGGCAGCACCGCCGACCGGGATGCTGCGGGTGAAGAAGCGCTTGCCCTCGATGTAGAGCAGGTTGCTGGTTTTGGCGCCGATATCGATGAGCAACACCGGTTCCTGCGGCTGGCCGTAAGAAGCACAAAACGAATTGAACAGCGCCATGGGCGCCACATCCACCTCGGCGGTGGACAGCCCGCACTCGTTGACCGCGGCGTTGATCTCGTCGAGCGCCTCCCCTTTGATGGCGACAATGACCACTTCCTTCTCCTCGGCCCCTTCGATCATCTCGTAGTCCCACACCACCTCGTTGATCGGGAATGGCACATGCTGCTGGGCTTCAAACGCCACCAACTGCTCGATGTTGTCGTCCTGCAACGCCGGTAATTTGACGAAGCGGACGAACACGGCCTGGCCGGAAATCGCATAGCGGACCTTGGCCCGGCCGACCTTGAGGCGCTGCGCCAGATCGGCCACCGCCACCCGAATCTGCCCGATGCGCGAGGACTCCAGGGCGGGATCGGCCACAATCGTCTCAGAGGCATAATTCTTCAGCAACAGGCTGCCATTTTTCGCGGTTTCGAAAACAGCCATTCCGATGCGCTGGGAACCAATATTGAGTGCGACGGTGGTCAGTGTGTCAGCCATGGTGCGGGGCGATAAAAAGGGAGGGGACGGCGGTGTGGCAACTATAAAATGGGAAAAAAGAACCGCTGGAAAATCACGGGTTGCCCTTCGCCTTTATCTCGGCGTAGCGATCCCACCAAATGTGCGCAAAGGCGGTTTCATCCTTGTTGAGCAACGGCACCACGGTGCTTTCAGCTGTCTTGTCAGAAGGCATGGTCCACCATTTGTCCGCTCCCCGGTCGGTGGAGTCGGCCACCACCTTGCCATCAACAATGACTTCAAAGCCGATGAACTTCACCGCGCTCCTGCCGCTGCGGTCCAGACCGGTAAGCCGCTTGATGGAGGCCGGTGACAGGTACACCGAGCAATACACATCGTCGCTCAACGGCACATTGACGTACTCGATATCCTTGGTCAGTTTCAGATAGGTGCCGGCTTTGTCCGGATTATCGACCGCGACATACCATTTCACGACGAGCCGGTCACAAGTCTTGGACTTGGGCTCCGGTTTCATCTGGACCTTGATTTTGGCCTCGATTTGGAGCCAATTCTTCAGCTTCAAGTTCTTCGACACCACACCGGAGAAATCCGGTGACAGCAAGTCCTCATGTTTGGGCTTGTCGACCACATCGACTTTGGTGATCGCCGCCCCCGCCGCGACGGCGGCACAGGGTGACATGAAAACGACAGCAACCGAGAGGGCGGACAGCGCAGATTGGCGGATTTTGCGGTTCATTGGGTAGGAATTTCTCGAACCGTAGAAATCCCAAACCGGCTTGACCAGCCAAAAGGACGATTGCCGGAAAAATTTTCAACGAAGTAAATACAGTGCTGCGGCGTGGTCTGTCGGCGACGATTGACGGATCGGATTTTAGCGCTCATCACTCAGGCATGCCGCACACGAAATTCGCATTGCAGACCGGTCAGCGCTGGGTGGTGGGGAGCTTTGGCAGCGCCGCTGGCTTGCGTGAAGCCGAGGTTGGAGACACCTTGCAGCGCTGTGATGTGGCGGAGATCCGGCTGGATGTATTGCGAGCGGATGGGGTTGAACCGGCACCGGCGCAGTGGCGGCACCTCGCTGGCGTGCCGCTGTTGTTCACCGCGCGGAGGAAAGACCAGGGCGGCGCGCTGTTACTCGATGCGCCGCAACGCAGCGCCTTGTTGCGCGCGGCGCTCGCCGAGGCCGCCCTCATCGATGTCGAACTGGCCAGCCATGCCACCATGGGCGAACTGCTGGCGGAGGCGGCGCAGCGCGGAATCCCGTGGCTCGCCTCGTATCACGATTTCACCCAACTGCCGGAATCCGCCGTGCTCACCGCCGCCGCCCAGCAAGCCAAAGCCGCCGGTGCCGCCGCCTTCAAGGTGGCCGCCAAGCTCAACACCCTCGCCGATGTGGTGCGGCTGGCTGAATTCCAGCTCACCGCCCATGGGCTGCCGGTGGCCACCATGGGCATGGGCGTGCTCGCACCGGTGTCGCGCTTGCTCTGCGCCCAGAGCGGCAGCGTGCTGAATTACGGCTATCTGGGAGCCATTCCCACCGCCCCCGGCCAATGGGATTGCGGCTTGCTCAAGCAAGCCATCCGCCGGCTGGTGCCGTGGGCTGGCACGGCGCCGTGACTGCCGTCAGCAGGTTGCCAGCGAGGCATCGCCTCAGGCCCGTGGCGATGCCGCCCGTGGCTCAGCCGATCACCTCGACAGGTGCGTCTGGCAAGGCCTTGAGAAACATCGCCCCGTAACGTTTGGTTAGAATCCGGTTGTCCAGAATGCAGACCAGTCCGTGATCGCGCTGGGTGCGGATCAAGCGGCCGACCCCTTGGCGCAACTTCAAAATCGCCTCCGGCACCGAGTACTCCATGAACGGATTGCCACCGGCCGCCTCGATGGCTTCCAGCCGCGACGCAACTAACGGATGGTCCGGCACCGCAAACGGCAAACGCGTCACCACCACATTGGACAACGCCTCACCCGGCACATCCACCCCGGCCCAAAAACTGTCGGTGCCAAACAACACACTATGCACATCCGCGCGGAATTCCTCGATCATGCGATGCCGCGGCAAGCCCTCGCCCTGCACCAGCAAGCGCCAGTTCTTGCCGCGGAAAAACCCCTCCAACCGCTGCGCCGCATCGCGCATCGTGCGGTAACTGGTGAACAACACAAACGCCCGCCCCTCACTCGCGTTGACCGCCTCGCGGATGCCCTCGGCTAACAATTCATCGTAACGCGGGGTGCCGGGGTCCGGCACCGATTTGTAAATCCTCACCTGCATTTGCCGCGGGTAATCAAACGGGCTGCCGATGCACAGCGCGCGCGCCCGCTCGGCCCCCACCCGGCCGCGGAAATATGCCAGCTTCGGGTCGCCCACGCCGAGGGTGGCGCTGGTGAGCACCAAGCTCTTGTTGCCGGTGAACAACAAGGGCCGCAGGCGCGCCGCCACATTCACCGGCGCGGCATGCAGGGTGTATTGGGTCTCGTCCCGCCCGCTGCGCTCCACCCAGTACACACTGTCCTCGTCGCGTTGCTCCAGAAACACCCCGAGCGAACCGTGCATCTCGCGCAAACGCCGCCCCGCGTCTAACAACTCGGCGCGGGTCCCCTCCGCTTCCACCTCGGCGGCCAGCGCATCGACTTCCTGCCACAGTCGGCGCAGCGGCTCGGCCAGTGTGTTAGAGACCACTTCCGGCTCGCGGATGCGGCATTCCTTGGAAAAATCGCCGAAGCGGGCCGTATCGCCCACCCGCTGGAAGAAGCGATCCACCTCGCCGAGGGTTTCCTCCACCGCGAGCATCGCCGAGGCCTTGTGAAACGCCTTGAGCAAGCCCTTGCGCGTCCGCGGATGATAGAGCCGCTGCAAATCGAAACGCAAGCCGGCCTGCGACAGGCGCAACCCGAGTTGGACCGCGGCCACCTGCTCGATGGTGTGGGCCTCATCGAGGATCGCGAAATCGTTAGGGAAGAGGAAGCCGCCGCATTTGCCCGGTGCCTCGCCGCCATCCGCCTCCTCGTCCGGGTCCTCGGACTTGTTGAGCAAGGCGAAAAACAACGTGTGATTGACCACCACCAACCGGGCATCGGCGGCCGCCTTGCGCGCTTCCTGGAAAAAACAATTCCCCCGCGGCCCGCAAGTCCGCGCCGAACACAGGTGGGCCTCGCTGCACACTTGGAGCCAGACTTTCGGCTGCGGCTGGAAATTCAAATCGCTGAGGGTGCCGTCGCGGGTCGCCTCCGCCCACTTGCGCAGTGTCTCGAGTTCCTCGGTCTCGGTGCTGGTGAACAAATCGTCGGTCTGCTCGAGCGCCCGCCGCAAACGCTGCGGACACAAGTAATTCTGCCGCCCCTTCAACAGCACCGCCGGAAAATCATCGCCCAGAATATTGCGCACGATCGGAATGTCCTTCCTCACCAGTTGCTCCTGCAAATTGATCGTGTGGGTGGAAATCACCCCTTTGCGGCCCGTCTCCAAGGCAAAGCGCGCCGCCGGCAACAAATACGCCAGCGACTTGCCCACCCCGGTACCAGCCTCCGCCACCAGCGAACTGGCGTTGACCAATGCCTCCGCCACGGCCACGGCCAACTCCTGCTGTTGCGGGCGGTATTCGAAATCACGCGACTTGGCCAGCACGCCCTTTTTTGAAAAAGCGTCCCTCACCGCGTCACAGAACCCTGGCAGCGGCTGCCCATCCGTCATTGAAATCATCGCGCCACATCACATCCTACATTGCCACACCTGCCAAGCCGCATCTTGCACCTTGCCATTTTGCCGCTTGCCCGCGCCGCAGTCCTGCCTTACTTCCACAGGCATGCAACGCCGCATCGCCAGTTGTTTCGCCCTCGGCTTGGTCCTGGTGGCCGGTTGCCGCGACAACCGTGACGTCACCGCCACTGAAACCCGCGCGGTTTGCAGCCGCGATGGCAACTTCAAATTGTTTGCCACCAGCGATGAACGCTTCGGCAATGCCCGCCCCTGCCCGGTCGTCGGCGACCCGCCGCCGGGCTGGACGGTGCTGCCCGCCAACGAATTCCGCCTGCTCAACTACCGCTTCGGCCCCAGCGGCAGCGGCGCGGTCTGGATCTCCAGCGCCACCGGCTCGCTGGCCGACAACGTCAACCGCTGGCGCCACCAGTTCGGCGCCGCGCCACTCGATGACGCCGCCATCCAGGCCCTGCGCCGCGTCCCGATGCTCGGCGGCAGCGGCGTCTGGGTGCAAGCCGAGGGGACCTACGCCGCCGGCATGGGCGCGCCGCCCAAGGCCGGCTACGGCCTGGCCGGGGTGATCACCGAGTTTCACGGGCAATTGCTCACCGTGAAAATGGTCGCCCCGGCTGCCGAAGTCCGCTTCGGCGTCCCCGCCTTGGAGGCCTTTGTCAAGAGCCTGCGCCCGGTCGACTCGGCCAATTAACCTGTCTCCCATCGCTCATGGAACCCGCCCCCCAGCCCGCATCCCCCAAAAAACCCCGCGCCGCCATCGCCCGGTGGCTGGTGGCGCGCCTTTCCGGCTACGGCCTCGCCACCATCCTGCTTGTTTTGTTGGGCCTGCTCACCTGGCTCGCCACCCTCGAACAAATCGACAGCGGCCTGCACCACACGTTGCGCAAGTATTTCGACTGGCGGGCCTGGTATGTGGTTCCGGAAATCCGCGGCGAAACCCTGCCGCTGGTGCTACCCGGCGGCTATTGGGTCTGCGCCTTGCTGGCACTCAACCTAACACTCGGCGGGATCCTGCGGCTGCGCAAGGACTGGCGACATGCCGGCGTGTTGCTCGCCCACCTCGGCATCATCTATCTGCTGGTCGCGGGCGCCGTGGCCCATCATTTCTCGCAGCGCGGCCACCTGCTCATCGCCGAGGGCGCCACCAGCAATGCCGCCGAAGACTACTTCGAACACGTCGTGGAGGTGGCCGAGGTGAAGGATGCCATGCCCGCCACCATCCAGATCATCGGCGGCAAGCATCTAACTGGCCTGGAGGACTTCGACACCCGCACCGTGCGTCTCCCGGCCATGCCCTTTGATCTGGAGCTCGCCCGCTTTTTCCCCAATGCCAACTTGATGTCGATCGCCGACCAAGTGCCGTCCAGCGACGTGCGCACCTTCGACGGCTACTATCTGGTGGCCAAGCCGCTTGAGCTCAACGCCGAGGCCAACACCCCCGGCTGCATCGCCCGCATCCTCTACCGCGACGGCAACAGATCCGAACCATTCCTGCTCACCAGCACCGCCTATCAACCGTTCAGCGTGCGGTTTGATGACCGCATCTTCACCATCCTCCTGCGCAAACGCCTGTGGCTCCTGCCCTTCGCCGTGCGACTCGACAAATTCACCGCCGAGTTCTATCCCGGCACCATGAAACCCTCGAAATTTGTCAGTGAAATCACCCGCCTCGAAAACGGCAAGCCAGCCAAAGCCGTCATCCAAATGAATGAGCCGATGCGCTATGCCAACCTGACATTCTTCCAAGCCAGCTACCAACAGTTAGAGCAGGGGCCCTCCGCGCGCATGGCGTCGGTTTTTGAAGTCGTGCGCAATCCGGCCGACAAGTGGCCGCAATACAGTCTCTACGTGGTGTCCTTCGGTCTGCTGGTGCATTTCCTCACCAAGCTGGTCGGGTTCATCAAGGAGCAATCCCGCCCATCCCATCATGTCTGATCCCTCATCCATCACCGGACGCAAGATCGCGGCAGCCCTGGTGCTGGCCGGCCTGGCTGCGGTCTTTTTCAATCTGGTGGCCGCCACCCGCCCCAAGGGTGAGTTGCGGATCATCACGGATTATGCGCCGTGGCCCGCCGCCACCCTCGCCGTGGCCGACACCCTGCCCGTCCAGGATGGCGGACGCATCAAACCCCTCGCCACCTACGCCGGCTTCACCATGCTCGCCATCCATGGCGCCCGCTCGATGCCAGTGGCCGGCAATGCTGGCACGCCAGGCACGCTCACGCCCACCGCTTGGTTGCTCGACATTTTGTTCCGTCCGCAGTTTGCCATCCACCATCCGACTTTTCGCGTCGACAACTCCGCCGTGCTCGAGGCCATCGGCGTCAAACCCCGCGGCAAACGCGATCGCTACAGCTATGCCGACCTCGCGCCGGGATTGGAAAAACTTGTGGAGCTCGCCGCCGCCTACGATGCGCCCGCCCCGCAACAACGCGACGCCTTGCAACAACAAGTCCTCGATCTGGCGTACAACGTGCGGGACTTCGAAAGCTTGTTAGGCCAGCTGGCCTTCGCCCGTTCCGGCGTGGCGCTTGGCAACGCACCCGACCAGCAACGCCTCGACATCAGCACGGTGATGGACAAGGCCCCCAAAATCCGTGATGACATCGCCAAGGCCAAAGCCAAAGCCGAAGGCACGCCGCAGCGGGGACCGGCCGAATATCTTTACCGGGAAGCCTATCAAGCCGCCAGCCTCGCCACCCGTGGCATGAATATTTTCCCGCCGGCTGAGGCCGGCGAGCGCACCTGGCAAAATGCCGGGGCCCGGATCATAAGCGTGCTGACCGGCGAGAGCGCCACCCCGCAGCCGGCCATCATCGATATCATGGCGCTTGAAAATGCCGCGCGCGCCTTGGACGCCGGCCACCCCGAATTCCTCACGGCCCTCACCACTTTGCGCGACGACCTCACCCGGCGCGCCGCGGCGCGCGGCGAAGGCCGGCATCTGGCCCTGGAGGCCGCTTACAACCGGGCCGATTGGTTTCTCAATGCGTTTGTGGTGTTTTTCCTGGGCGCGCTGTGCGCGCTGGCGATGTGGTTGTTAGGGTCCGGGCGGCCGGGCCGCATCCTCGCCGGCGTCACCCTCGGCTGGTCGCTCATCGGCCTGGCAATCTGCATCATCGCCATCGTCGAGCGTTGCCTCATCATGCAGCGTGCGCCCATCGGCAACCTCTACGACACCATCATCTTCATCGCTGCCGCTGGCGTGTTGCTGGCGCTGCTCATCGAAGCGCTCACCCGCCGCCGCTTTGCGCTGGGCCTCGCCCCCATCCTCGGCTCCTTGCTCGTCTTCCTCTCCCGCCGCTACGAATTGGGCGACCCCAAGGACCACATGGACCCGCTCGTCGCCGTGCTCGCCTCCAACTTCTGGCTCACCATCCACGTCATCTCCATCACCCTCGGCTATGCCGCCGGGCTGTTGTGCTCGTTTCTATCCACCCTCTACATCCTGATGCGCGGCCTGCGCCTCGACCACGCCGATGGCGGGTTGCGCCACATGCTGAGCCGCGCGGTCTATGGCTTGCTCTGCCTCACCTTGTTCCTCTCCTTGGTCGGCACCGTCCTGGGCGGCATCTGGGCCAACGACTCGTGGGGCCGCTTTTGGGGTTGGGATCCCAAGGAAAACGGTGCCCTGTTGATCGTCATCTGGTCCCTCGTCATCCTGCATGCCCGCCTCGGCGGGTTCCTCAAGGAATGGGGGCTGCATGTCGCCTCCGCCTTCACCGCCTGCGTCATCGTCTTCTCGTGGTGGCATGTAAACTTCCTCGGCGTGGGCCTCCACAACTACGGCTTCACCACCGGCAAAAATGTCTTGTGGGCCTTCTATCTGGCCATGCTCCTCATCATCGCCTTCGCCGCCGCCGCCAAGTGGCTGGAAAGCCGGCGAGGCCAGGGTTCTTGAAACCGGCCAGGTGCTGCTGTCAGGTCAAATCCCCCGTTTTGGGCGTTCGGCGGGCGGTTCGTCTGGAGCCGGTTTATCGGGCGTCCACGGGTGGAGGAAGTGGTGGTGGCCACGCCAGTCCGGGAGGGCGTATGCGGAGGCGGCGACGGCGGTGATATAGACCAATGGGATGATGAGGATCGAAAGCCCGAAGGTGCCCAAGGCCATCAACACCGAGACAAAACCGGTGAGAATATTCCCTCCGATCAACAAGCCGATACCGGCGGCGTAATGGTGTTTGTAGAGGTGGCCCAAGCCTGGCAGGAGACTGAGACAGGCGGCAAGCTTGTTGCGATCCAGCGAATTCAAAACCGGGGGGTGTTCTTCCATGGCGATTCCTCCTTTATGCAGCCCAGATAGCAGCGCCAGCGGGCAAATGGCAAGCAGATTTTGGCGCGATTTTCAGCCGGGCAAGGAGCTGCAATCGCCAGCCCGGTGCCAGGTCGGTTCGTGCTTTGCGGCGGGCGGCGGGCGTTGTAGCCTCGCGCCATGGTCACGTCGATGAAGTCGTTCAAGCTGCCCGCACATTTTGACATCGAGCCCGAGTTGCGCGAGCAATTCAGCAACCGCCCGGGCCATCAACGGTGCGTCGAAGGCCGCGACGAATTGCTGCTGGTGATCCATGAGGTGCCGCAAGCGGGCATCCCGGAACGCGAGGCCGTGTTCTTTTGGAAACGCCACGACGGGCGCTGGATCCAGCCGGGCGGACCCGGCTTGAACGAGTTGGGCGACTTGCTCGACCGCTACGCGCTGGCCATCGACGGCCTCGAGGGCGGGCTCGACAAGGTGGATACCGCGGCAGAGATATTCGGGATTTTGCGGCATGCGGGCCCCTTGGCGCGCAGCACCCGCAATCTGGTGCTGGCAATGGAGCAAGCGCTTGCCGCCGATCACGAGGATCGGGAGGTCCGGGCCTATCGCGACCGGGCACGCGAACTCGAGCGGGCGGCGGATTTGCTCAACGCGGATGCGCGGGTAACCCTGGAGTTTTGGCAGGCAGAACGCGCCGAAGAGCAATCCCGCGCGTCCGAACGCTTGAGCAAGATCGCCTTCCGGATGAATCTGTTGGCCGGGTTTTTCCTGCCGCTGATGGCATTCAGCGGTCTCTTCGGGATGAACGTGCGGATTCCCCCGTTTATGGAGCCGTGGTTTTGGGGGATTCTCGGCGGAGGCATCGCCACCGGCGCCGTGCTCCTCTTGCTGGTGGGACGCCAAACCGGCAACCGCGCGGCACCCGTCGATACCCGGGTGGAGTAGGTGATGGCCGCCCTCAAACACCCCCAACCGCACGCTGGCGCGGCTTGCCGCCCACCCACGACCCCAACCCGGAAATTTTTCTGTGTTGCGTCGCACGCGCGGGGCGGGAATGCTGGCGCGGATGAATTGCAAATCGTTGGCAGGAAAAGTCGGAGTCGTTTTCGGAGTGGCGAACAAGCGCAGCATCGCCTGGGCCATCGCACAAGCCTGGGCGGAGCAAGGCGTGAAGTTGATTTTCAACTATCAAGGGGAACGCGTGAAGGAGAATGTGGAAGAATTGACCGCCACCTTCGGCGAGGACGTGGCAATCTATCCCTGTGACGTCACCAGCGATGTGGAGATCGACACGTTTTTCCAAAACGTCCGCAAGCACACCGCGCGGGTCGACTTGCTGTTGCACTCGGTGGCCTACGCGCCGCGCGAGGCGCTGGAAGGGCGGTTTCTTTCGACCAGTCGCGAAGCCTATCGGATCGCGCACGACATTTCCGCCTACTCACTCATCGCGCTGGCACAGCGGGCGGAACCGCTGATGACCCACGGCGGCAGCATTCTGGCGATGAGCTACTATGGCGCCGAAAAGGTCATCCCGAATTACAATATCATGGGCGTGGCCAAGGCCAGCCTCGAAGCATGCACACGCTATCTGGCCTGGGACATGGGCAAGAAGGCGATCCGCGTCAATTGCATCAGTGCCGGGCCGGTGCAGACGCTGGCCGCGCGGGGCATCGCCGGCTTCGGCCAGATGATCAAGCAATATGAGGAGCGCGCACCGCTTGGCCGCTCATGCAGCTTGGAGGAAATCGGTGCCACCGGGGTGTTCCTTGCCAGTGATGGCGCCGCGTCCATTTCCGGCCAGGTCCTCTACGTCGATGGCGGCTATCAAATCATGGGCATGTAGCCCGCCTCCAGTCCCTTCCAATGGCAATGCCGGAATCCTTACCGGTGGGATCGGTAGCCGCCTGCGCGTGCTCGTCATACGGTGGCCGTGATCCTGGTTTTCGGACTCGCGAGCCACCTCAATTACAGACATGGGCGGGAATCTTGTTCCAATGCAACCAGGACGGCGCCGATGCGCAGGGTACCTCATCGGGTCCATCGCGGCGCTCGGGCTTGCCCGCTGGTGGCTCATTGAGCACCAAGCATTCCTGCAATCCCTCTCACCGGGCTGTCTTTTCAGGCGCTGGACGGGATGGTTTTGCCCCGGATGTGGCGGCACTCGGGCTTTCTTCGCACTCCTGAAGGGGGATCTGGGCGCCGCATGGCAGATGAATCCCATGCTGCTGTCGGGAGTGGCAGCAGCCGCGTGCGTGGCACTGGGCCATGGCTTGAATTGGCTCAGCCATGGAAGGCTCCGCTGGCCCATCAGGTTCCATTTCACCCTGACTGCGGCGTGGTGGCTGGGCGGCGCGGTGCTCGCGTTCTGGATCCTCCGCAATCTCCCGTGGTGGCCATGCTCCTTGCTCGCCCCAGCCGACCCTTGAGTCGCGGGACGCCCGCCACCCCGCTACTTCTCCGCCAACACGTCCACCGCAAGCTTGTCAAAGGTGGCCCGGTCTAACAAAAACGGGTGGGTGTCCGAGCTCAGCCGGCCATAGTAGAACTGCGGCGACGGGACACCCGGCAGCGGGCCGAATTTCAGCTCGCGCTTTTCGCTGCCGACGGTTTCGCCCAGCTCGTTGACCTTCTTCTCCTCCACCAGCAGAGTGAGCACCGGCTTGGCCAGGGCGGCCTCCGCCTCCGCATCCGTCGGGGCCAGCCAGCGGGTGATCTCAAGGGATTCCAACGCGCCTAACAACATCTTAGCGCTGCTCGGATTGATTTCGTCACTGACGTTGTTGCCGGCCAGGCTCCCCTGCCAGGTTTCATCGATGAAATCGTAGCGCAGGGCGAGCAGCGGTTGTTGCGGCGTGCGGCGCTCGATGCCGACCAGATCGACGCGGCTCAGCGACCACAGCCGGGAGCTGCGCCATTCGTAGGGATGGATGGCGATGGCGGAGAGCAACGATTTGTCGACCCGCATGACACTGGAAGTGCCCACACGGTTGACGAAAATCGTGCCGTGCTTATCCATCCCGAAGTGCAGCGTGAGGGCGCGGCTGTCCTGCCCGATGAAACTCACCTTGAGAAACGGACGAGTCAAACCCCAGGGCGTGAAATCCGTGGCGGCATCCGATTCGAAACCAAGCACCCGTTCGGTGGTCATCGCTTTGAGAAGCTCAAACAGGCGGACCTCATTAGCTTGCCGGTTGCGGCCGTCAATCATGGTGGTCCAGAGCTTGGGCCCCCCGCGGGTGATGAAAATTTCCGAACCGGTGGACGGCGCGATGGCCACCGCTTGCAGCGAGGCGATGTTCAGGTTTGTCAGTGTCGCGTCGCGCAGGTCATTGACGGCGAGCGGCAAATCGGCCAACGAGACCAGATCGGGCTCCGGCTTGAGCGGCAACCGGAAGACGGTGCCCGGCCGGTCGCTCACGGTGGCACTGACGTCACGCGCAGCGGGGGTTTCCGGCGGGTGAATCTCCAACACGGTTTCCGCATCCGACCCGAACAACGTCAGCGCGATGAGCTTGCTCCCGGCGACCGCTGCGCTGGCGGACGGAGCCAGCGCGGCCTCATTGAGGGTCACCGCCTGCAGGTTGTGCAGCCCTTCGATGAGGGCCTTGATGGCCGCCGGATCGGTTCTCAGATCCAACGGCTTGACGATGTGCCAGGCGTCTTTGGGAGTGTCGCGCCCGAGCGTCAACTCGCCTTCACTGCCGCGAATCCGAATGCTGCGCAGCGTCGCTGGATGGAAATAAAACGGATGATGATCACGCAGAAATTTCAGATTGTTTTTGAACAATGGCAGAATATCCCCGGTACAGGCAAAGACATGGCTCTTGCGGTTCTTGTCCCACGGCTGCACAAACAGCGTCGGTAACGGCGCGCCGGATTCGGGGTCGACGCCCTGCCACGGCGTGCGCCGCCCCAGCCGATACTTGGCCAAGGGCCGCCCATCCGCCCCTTCCAGGCGGATATGAATCGCCTCTTCGGCCAGCCCGGCTTCTTGCAGTGGGATCTCACCGGTCGGCGCGACATCCTCCACACGCATGCCCAACGTGAAGTTGATGATGCCGACGGCCGCCCGCGGGTCCATGCGGTCTTGCCTCGGCTGGAGCACCTGCCAACCGTTGGCTGCTTTGACAAACTCCGCACCTCTGCCCCGCGCCGAGACTTGGATTTTCCGCACCTCGTCCGGCGCAAACGAGCCATACAACCGCTCGCCCGGCGCGGGCGGAGGGGCTCCTAACAAGGAGCCGGAATCACCCACAACCAGCCACCACCCAGCCAACCCACAGGTAAGCAGGGTGATCAAAATCAGCAGGAACGTAACGACTGGAGAACGCATGGAACTCAAACACGGCGCGAAAACCAGATGATTGCCCCGATCAGGACAAACAATGCGGGAAGGAAGAACAAGTTCATGCGGTTGATGAAGGTTACCTGAGCCTCGAGAATCGGCAGCTTGTAGGTGCCTAGGGAGCGCGGACCAATCCCAGCCAGCGCCTCGCGCCCAACCAGCCAATTGACCGAGGAGGCGAGAAAATCGATGTTTTCCGCCCGTTGGTTCTCGGGCTTGAGAAAGTCGGTGTTGGCTAGGACAATCATCCGCGACGTTGGCGCCGCCAGCGGGTCGTCCGAAACCGCGCCCCGCGTCACGCTGGCAGCCAGAAACAACGGCGCGCCGTGGTCTTCACGCTCGTTGTACGACTCATTGCCGGCAGCAAATTGGGTTTCACCCCAGAACCCGTCCGCCACTTGGAACAAGCCCCAGGGGTAGATTTTCCGGGTCCCCAAATCCTCCGCGTTTTCGCGCACCTCGAGGGACGAACTGGCCCCCTCAAACACACTGGTCTGGCCGGCAAGATCCTTGAGAAAATCAATATTGTAGGTGAACATCCCGCGCACGGCCGTGACGATGCGGTCTTTTTCCTTGGCCACAATGCGGTCATGTTGC
Source organism: Akkermansiaceae bacterium (assembly GCA_903934285.1). Taxonomy (GTDB): domain Bacteria; phylum Verrucomicrobiota; class Verrucomicrobiia; order Verrucomicrobiales; family Akkermansiaceae; genus Luteolibacter. The sequence goes on from CAIZNN010000073.1 coordinate 24,336, forward strand.
GGCGTCACGCCGTTGGCGCGCAGGAATGCCCGCAGTTTCGGCAGCGGATTGCCGGGCTCAAGCAGCACCAGCAGCGCCGCGCGCGGGCGCCCCCAATAACGTTCCAACACCCCCAACTCATCCTCCGTCAGATCGTATTTCGGCGCGACCAAGGCCACCCCCTCCGCATCCGCCGGAATGTCCTCAAGTCCTGCCAGGTTGATGCCTTTGAGCTCGGTATTCTGCAGGCGCAAGGTGGTTTCCAAGGATGTCCACGGCGACTTCTCGCCCTCCGCACTGAGCTTGCTCTTGTCCGCCAAAAACAGCATCCGCCGCGGGCGACCTTCAATCGCCTGCACCAACCCCGCGGTCAACACATCCTCGCCTTGGAACCCGCTGGGTCGCCGCTGGCCCTGCGAATCAGTCGTGTGGATCATCATGTCCTCCGCCAGGACAAGTTTCACGTGCGGGTTGAGCTCGTGAGTGCCGCTGGGAGTGGTGGTGACGGCGGCGCTCTCGTCGCTGCGGGCATCAATGATGATCATCGCCCGGATCAAACTCAGTTCGTAGGCGGCCATCACTTGCTGACTGCGGTCCGGACTGCGCAGGGCGTCAATCACTTCCAGTTGGATCTTGCCGTGGGAACGCCGGGCGTAATCCTCGGCCAACACCCGCACCCGCTCATAGAACGGCTGCGACCTGGGAAATGCCATGATCCACTTCACCGGCTTGGCGCGCTTGGCCAGCGCCTCGCTGGCAAGATAACGGATCGTCGCCGGGGAAAGCGTGTAGTTTTTATCCCGGCTTAAATCGACTCGCATGAAATGGCGCGCGGTGAGGTAGTTGAGCGCGATAAGGGTCAAGGCGACCATCACGATCTGCAACACCGACAGCATCCCCATGCCCCAGCGGTTCACGGGGCGGGCGGGCTTGTCGCTAGGGTTTGATGTGACTTCGGACATGCGATGAACAACGGAAAATCATTTGCGCCAGCGGCGGAAATCCACCACCTGATAGGTCAGGAACAACAAAAACGCCGCGACGCTCAGGTAATAAACAAAGGCCCTGCTGTCAAACAAGCCGCTGGCAAAATAATGCAGGTGCCGTTGCGACGAAATATAATGAAAAAACGCCGCCCCCACAAAGGATTCCCCCCAGATTACCGTAACGTAGCCAATGAAATATTGGATCACCAGCAAACCAATGGTGATGATGCCGGCGATGATCTGACTCGACGTGAGCGCTGAGGCAAGGCACCCCACCGCCGTAAACGCCGCCCCCATCAGCATGAGCGCGGCGAAGGTGCCGCCCAGCGCCCCGCCCGTCCACGCTGGCGGCAGGCCGGTGACCCATTCAAAAAGTTTGAACTGCACCAGCGACGGCAGCCATAGCAGGGTATAGAAAATCATCGCGGCAAAATATTTTGAGGCGACCACCTGCCAAGTGCGTACTGGCGCGGTGAGCAGGGTCTCAAGGGTCCCGGCCCGCTCTTCCTCGGCGAACAAGCGCATCGTGATGAGCGGAAAAATAAAAAGAAAATAAAACCAGAACAGCGGCGTGTGAAACGTCACGTACACCAGGCTGTCTTTCACCGGCGTGTCGCGAAAGCCTTTCATCGCCGTCGACAGCGATATCCCCTGCATCACCGTCACAAACGCCAACACCACCCACCCAAACGGGGTCAGGAAAAATCCCTTCAGTTCTTTGAAAATCAGAATGCGGAACAATCTCATGTCGCTGTGGAGCGCTTCGTACGCCATTTCAGCCCCTGCGCAAAGACAAATGACACCGAGACGACAGACCCGAACACAATATAGTCCAATCATAATGCCAGTCATTATCTCGTTGACGCCGTGGCTGTGCGCTTTGAATGAGAAAATCCCTCCATCCGCGACCAACGGCGGCACCGCCCACCTTACTGAGATCACTTGCGGTATCCTCGGTCGATCTCAGCCACCATTGTACGACAGCGCCCGCCCAAACTGGCCCGATTGCCACGCGCCCCCTTGAGCCGGGCTGCCTCAATCCCGGCCGCGGGCACCCGGAATGGCGCAGAAAGCCGGCTACCCCACCGCTCTCACTGCCAACTGCCGCGCCGTGAACAGGCTGCTGTTGGCATCCTCGCGGAGCAGTCGCGCCCCGCTTTGGCGTGCCGGCCCGAAGTGCCCGCGGCACTTCGCAAACACCCCGTCCACAAAGCCCTTCGACCCAAGCACCAAGCCGTCGGAAAAATACCGCACTCGGCAACGTAGCAATTCCCGGCGGCTCAACTTCCCCTTCCGCTGCTTCTCGGTCGCGACATTCTCTTTGGAAAACCCGCCCCTCTTCGTCTTGCCTTTGGTTTGGGTTTCGTTCCTGCCGTCCCGGGCAGGAACACCCGCAGTTGGCTCAGCGTTGGTTTGCCCATCCTCGAACAACCAGCACCGATAAACCTCTGCGGCGCTCATGCCGTTTACCACGGCGGGCGTGTCCCAAGCCGCCTCACCCCGCGTCTCGTGTCCCACAACCTGGCACAGCCCGAGTCGGGCCGCCTTGCCGCCGCCCATTGCCTCACCATAGCCGCACCAACGGTAATCCTTCGGATCCTTCACGATCCCTGCGCGCACCGGATTCAGATCAATGTAGGCGGCCATCGTTCGCAGCGCTTCCCCATCCTCCACCAGCACGCTTTTGAAGCGCTCCATCCACAAGGTTCCCCGCCGTTCCCGGTGCTCATTGAACCACCGTGAAAAGCGCTCCTTCAACTCCTTCACAAACAGCGGAAGATTACAGAACCTCCGCAAGTACCCTGCAACAAGCTCGTCGGCTTCCCTCAACAGACCGTGCTTCCGCAGGTCCACCAGTTCCGCCCGAAGCGTGGCGATGTATTGCCGCGAATAGAGCAGGCGCAGATGGTCCAACAACCGCTCCTCGCCGCCTTCCCCAGTGAATTGCACGATAAACTGCTCCTGTGAGGGCACACGTGCCAGAATGTGAAAATGGTTGCCCATCACCGCGTAAGTGAGAATTGCCACGCCCGAGAATCGCGATATTCGCCACATCAGGCGCCGCAACGCCTCTTTTTCCAAATCCCCGAACACCCTCTCCCCGCCCGCGGTGCGGCTCATGATGTGATAGGACGCCCCTTGATCAGGACTCAGCACAATCCTGCGCCGCCCCCCTTTCCAACCTCTTGCAAACACCCATCCCAACCTCGCACCGGTTGGCAACTCAATCTTGTCCAATGACGAAACAATCCTCTTTTTGACCATCGAATCCACCTCGCCCGGCCCGTCATAGGCAGATCCAGCAATGCCAGACCCGCCCTCCAACCCGCCTCCGCCTGCAAGCGGCGATTCGATCATCGGACCCAATATATTCAAGCTAGGACGCCGCGTAATCATGGCACTAAAAACGCGCACGCAGCAGCATTTGTCAATCATAAAATGACTGTCATTATAAATTTTCAGCTGGCGGGTTTTTCAGTGCTTGTTTCTTCCCTTGAAACAGCGGAAGACTTTCTGTCGGAAGCGGGTGTTTTTTGTTTGACCTCCAGCCAAAGCCGCACATCCCTCGCTTTCCCAACTGTCCTATGGAAACACCACCCTTCTCCGAACTTGGCCTTCCCGCCTGCCTGCTTGCCGCGATTGAAACCCTGGGCTATGAGCGCCCCTCGCCGATCCAAGCGATGAGCATTCCGCCCACCTTGAAGGGCCGCGATATTGTCGGACTGTCGGAAACCGGTTCTGGCAAGACCGCCGCATTCGCCCTGCCCGCACTCGCCCTGCTTGATGTTGAGTCGCCGCATCCCCAAGTGCTCATTCTGTGCCCGACGCGCGAACTCGCCGTGCAGGTTTGTGAAGATGTCCACCGCCTTGGCGCCAAACTCACCGGGTTACATGCCACCCCGGTGTACGGCGGCGCCCCGATGGATCGCCAACTGCGCGCCCTGCGCGCCGGCGCCCAACTGATCGTCGGCACCCCCGGTCGGCTGCTGGACCACCTGCGCCGTGGGAGCTTCGATGCGTCCCGCATCAAGCTGGCGATTCTGGACGAGGCGGATCGCATGCTGGACATGGGTTTCCGCGATGAAATGGACGAACTGCTGGCAGCCTTGCCAGCGGATCGGCAGACGCTGTTTTTCTCGGCCACGATGAATCCCGGGGTCTCCCGCCTGATCCAGCGCTTTGGGAAAAGCCCGGAAATCATCGAGGTCCAACAAAAATCCCGCACCGTTTCCACCGTCGATCAATCCTATTTTGAAGTCCGCCAGCGTTCGAAAGTCGAAGTGCTCTCGCGGATTCTCGACATGAGCCCGCCACGGCTGGCCCTGATTTTTTGCAACACCAAACGCTCGGTGGACGAATGTACCGAAGACCTTGTCAACCGCGGGTATGCCGCCGACCGCCTGCACGGCGACATGACCCAACAAATGCGCGAACGTGTCCTCAAACGCTTTCGGGAAGGCTCGGTTGAGTTGCTGGTCGCCACCGATGTTGCCGCTCGCGGACTCGATATCGATGAAATCGACATCGTCTTCAACTATGACCTGCCCACCGACCCCGAGGACTATGTCCACCGGATCGGGCGGACCGGACGCGCCGGTCGCTCAGGCCGGGCGGTGAGTTTTGTTTATGGGCGGGAGATTTACCGGATTCAATCCATCGAGCGCTACACCCGGTCATTGATTCGGCGCGAACGCATTCCATCGCAGGAACAAGTCGAAGGCCGCCGCGCCGATCTGATTTTTGATTCATTGAAGGAGCGGTTGGAATCCGGGAAATTCGATGCCTATCAAGACAATATCGACCGTCTCCTGGAACAAGGTCACACCCCGACGGATATCGCTGGTGCGCTAGTGACCTTGCTGCGCGAGGCCAGCGGCCGCGAAGGCTCGGCCATTGAGGAAGACCGCGAGCCCGAACGCCGGGATCCCCGGGAATCGAAAGGACCGAAACAGCCAAGAGATGCCCGCGAACCGCGCCAAGGCGGGCCACAATCGCGCCCGGACCGTGCCGGGCCGCGCGATTCCCAGGGTGCCGAACACGGCATGGCGAGCCTGTTTCTGTCCTTGGGGAAAACCCATGGGGTCATGGCTAAGGAGATCGTGGGCATGCTTTATCGTGAGGCCGGCCTGCCCGATGGGTGTCTGGGGCGGATCAGCCTGTTTCCGAAACACTCCCTCATCGATGTTCCGGAAGCCTTCGTCCAGCAAGTCATCGAGCGCACCCGCAACGCCCGGTTACGCGGCCGCCCCTTCCGCATCGACCGCGACCGCGGGCCGCATGAGCGGGATTGAACCACCGCACGCCACGCCTGACGGGACGCCTTAGGCCATACCTTGCGCCCCCTCTTTCCCTCGTCAGCAGGCGGTGCCCCCCCCATTGACGCCTGGAAATTTTCATGATTTTACACAAACGGTGGCCGCCGCAACGCTAGCGACACAAATCGCCGGAAAATCCACCACCTTCCACCTACCCCCCATGATCGAAGTTGACAGTCTAACCAAACAATTCGGGACCAAGACCGCCGTGGACCACCTTTCGTTCTCGGTGAACAAAGGTGAGGTCCTCGGCTTCCTCGGGCCCAATGGCGCCGGCAAATCCACCACGATGCGGATGATCACCGGGTTTTTCCCGCCCACCTCCGGCGATGCCAAGGTGTGTGGCATTTCCATTGTGGACCACCCGGCCGAGGCCAAAACCAAAATCGGTTACCTGCCGGAGAGCGCGCCGCTCTATCGGGACATGACCGTCCTCGGCTTTCTCCGCTTCTGTGCGGCCATCCGCGGCCTTTCTGGCAACGCCAAGAAAAGTGCGGTGGAACGTGCCATCGACACCTGTTCGCTAGGCTCGGTCGCCGCGCAGTCCATCGACACCCTATCCAAAGGGTACCGCCATCGCACCTGCCTCGCACAGGCCCTGCTGCATGACCCCGAAGTGTTGATCCTGGACGAGCCAACCGATGGTCTCGATCCCAATCAAAAACACGAGGTGCGCCAACTCATCAAGCGCCTTGGCCAAACCAAAGCCATCCTCTTCTCCACTCACATTCTCGAAGAGGTCGAAGCGGCCTGCACCCGCGCCGTCATTGTCGATCGTGGCATCATCGTGGCCGATGGCACCCCTGCGGAGTTACTCGCCCAAAGCGGCACCGGGTCACTCACCGACCTGTTCCGCGCCGTCACCTCGCGTGACACCGAGCCCGCCGCCTGAGAACACCCCTGATCCCCCCACGGTGCCGGACAAGACGGCCCCGCAACTCCCCATCCACTATCTTCAATCCACCATCCCCCAATCGGCAATGTCCACCCTAACCATCTACAAACGCGAACTGGGCAGCTACTTCTCCCAGCCCACCGCCTACGCGATCATCGTGATCTTCCTCCTGCTCTCAATGGGGCTCGCCTTCACCTTCGGCAGCTTCATCAAGGCCGGGGACGCCTCCTTGGAGTGGCCGTTTTTCTTCTGGCACCCTTGGATTTTCATGCTCCTGGCACCAGCCGTCGGCATGAAACTGTGGTCTGACGAACAGCGCAATGGCACCATCGAACTGCTCGGCACCTTTCCTGTCACCACCCGCAGCGCCATCATCGGAAAATTCCTCGCCGCCGCCACCATTTGGCTGGTGGCCTTGGCCTGCACTTTCCCCATTGTCCTCACGGTGAACTACCTCGGCGATCCCGACAACGGCGTCATCCTCTCCGGTTACATCGGCAGTTTCCTGGTGTGTTGCTCGTTTATCGCCATCACCATGCTCGTCTCGGCATGCACGCGGGACCAGGTCGTTTGCCTGATCGTGTCCGTCTTTGTGTGCTTCCTCGCGGTGGTCATCGGCTACGATCCGGTGGCCCGCGCGCTGGACAGCTTCGCGACTCCGCCCGCCGCAGACGTGATCGCCGCCACCGGCCTGTGGGCTCAGTTAGTCCGCTGGTGGCACCAGGGTGTCGCCCAAATGGTGGAAGTTGCCACCTCGTTCGGCGTCTGGAACCACTTCGCCTCGCTCAACCGGGGGCTGTTCCGCTTGCAGGATCTGGTCTGGTTCGGCTCGACCATCCTGATCTCCCTGTTGGGTACCAGCGCCATCCTCTCAGCCAAACGCTCCTAATCCTTCCCAACCTTTTCACCCACCCTCCCTAACATCATGGCCCATAAACCAACCCACCCTGTCACCCGTGCCGCCTTTGGCGTCGGAGCGCTGGTCGCCATCGCGGTCCTTGCCAACTGGCTGGTCGCCATCACCCCGTTTGGCAACCGCGGACAGGACTTCACCGAAAACAAGGTCCACACGCTCTCGGAAGGCACCCGTTGCATCCTCGCCGAATTGGACACCCCGGTGGTGATCCGCTACTACGCGTCGCGCAGCACCGCCTACATGCCGGAAATCCTCAAGCTCCACATGCGCCGGGTTGACGATTTGCTCAGGGAGTACGGCTCGCTTTCCAAAGGCAAGCTGCGCGTCGACGAACTCGATCCCGAGCCGGATACCGATGCCGAGGACAATGCCAATCTTGACGGCATCAATGGCCAGCGCATGGACGATCAAAACCTCTACTTCGGTCTCGCCGTTTCGTGCCTGGACCGCACCAGCGTAATCCCCTTTCTGGATCCGAATGACGAGACGATGTTGGAATACCAACTTTCCAAGGCCATCGCCGAAGTCTCCACGCCCGCCAAACCGATGATCGGCATCATGTCCGCCCTCGAGCTGGCAGGCGGACCTGCGCAGATGCCCGGCCAGCGGCCCACTCCGGGCTGGGTCGTCTATCAGCAATTGAAACAATCCTACCAAGTCAAAGACCTCGGCATGACTCCGGCGGTGATCGATCCCAAGGAGATCAAGGTCTTGCTGCTGTTCCACCCCGCCGGCATCACTCCGGAAGCCGAGTTTGCGGTGGATCAATACCTGCTAGGTGGCGGCACCGTGGTGGCTTGCCTTGATGCCTTCTCCGTGGCGGCGCAACGCAGCGCCGGCGGCAATCCCATGATGGGTGGCGGTGGCGCGCCGACGAGTTCCACACTTCCGACGCTGCTTGGCGCTTGGGGGATGAGCTTCGAATCGGCACAAGTGCTGGCCGACCCCACCTACCTGACAGCGATGCGGACGCAAACTGGCTCCACCGATGCGGTTGCGATCCTGACCCTGCCCCAGAAAGCGATGCCGCAAAAGGATAACATCATCACCAAGGATCTGGAATCCATCATGCTGTTGTTGCCGGGGGCTTTCACCCAAACCGGCGGCGCAGGTGTCGCCGTCAACACCTTGGTGCGCTCCTCGCTGCAGGCCGGACTGGTCGACGCGATGCGGGCCTCACAACTGGACCCATCCTTGGCCACCTCGCTCAAGCCCAAGGGCACGGCCTTCGATCTGGTGACCCACCTCTCGGGCACCTTCAAAACCGCCTTCCCGAATGGCAAGCCCGGCGAAGCGCCCGCAGCGCCCAAAGCTGCGGAACCCAAAAAAGAAATCGGCCAACTACCCGCCGAAGTGAAAAAGGAAACCCCCAAGCCCGTCTGGCTCAAGGAGGGTGCCTCGCCTGGCAATGTGTTCCTGATTGCCGATATCGACGCCTTTTACGACCCGTTTGCCTATCGGATGCAAAACTTTGGCGGCGTGCAAATGGCAACGCCGACCAATGGCAACGCCTCGATGCTTTTCAACCTGCTCGATCAGGCCACCGGCTCCAAGCATCTCATCGGTTCGCGCTCGCGCGCTGCGGTGCGCCGGCCCTTTACGCTGATTCAGGAAATGGAGGCGAACTTCAACAAAGAGGCCGGCGAGGAAATTTCCAATTACGAAGCCAAGAGAAAAGACACCCAGCAGAAACTCAGCGATCTGCAGGCACGCAAGGCCCAGGGGTCGGAGCTCCACCTCTCACCCGAGCAAGAAGCCGAGATTCGCAAGCTGCGTGAGGAAAGCGTGGAAACCTCCAAGTTGATCCGTGCCAAGCAAAAGGATTTGCGCCGCCAAAAAGACAAACTTGCCGGCAACATCACCCTGCTCAACGTCGCGGTCATGCCCGCCCTTGTCATCCTTTTCGGCTTGGGCTTCCTCGTCAAACGCCGCTCCGCCACCCGCGCCCGCTGAGCTCAAATCGCCCCTCATAATCGCCACTTCCACCTTTCAAATCCCTCCCTCCATGAACAAACGCCAAGTGCTCATCCTGTGGATCATCGCCATCGCCCTCGGCGGCGGCGTTGCCTTCCTCAAATTCGGCCAGAAACAAACCACCGCCGCCACCACCGCCCGCACCGTCGGCCAAAAATTGTTGGCTTCTTTTCCAGCAACTGACGTAGCGGCGATCGATATTCAAGCCATCGGCACTGCCACCAACCTGGTCAAAAAAGATGGCAAATGGGTGGTTTCCCAGCGCGATGACTACCCCGCCAATGTCGCCACCATCAATGAATTCATCCGCACCCTTGAAGAACTCAAGGTCACCCAGGGGATCCAAGCCGGCCCCTCGTTTGCGCCCCGCTTCGGCCTCGATGAATCCGCCACCACCGCGGAGAAGCGCGGCATCACCGCAACCTTCAAGAATGCCGCAGGCGGGGAACTCGCCAAGGTTTCCATTGATCGGCGCGCGGCCCCCGAAAACCCCGCCTCGCCCTTAGGCGGCTCCCCTAACGGACGTTTCATCCGCAACCACAGCGACAACACCGGCATTTACCGGGTCAACGAAGCCTTCGGTTCCCTCACTGAGGATCCCAAACGCTGGCTCGCCGACAACTTCATCCTGATCGAAAAGATCAAGTCCATCGCCGTGACTCAACCCGACAAGGACGATGTGGCGTGGAAGCTCACCCGCGAAACTGAAGACGGCACCTTCACCCTGGTCGGAGCCGCCGCCGGCGAAACCCTCGATCCCACCGCCACCGACCCGCTCAAGAGCGTGTTTTCCTATGCCCGGTTCGACGACGTGATCCCGACGGCCAAAACCGCCGAGCGCCTCCAACCGACAGGCAAGCGCACGGCCACCATTGAAACCGTGGAAGGCTTCACCTATACTCTCACCCTCACTCCGCTCAAGCCGGGCGCCACCCCGCCCCCCGCGCCAAATCCGGCCAACCCGATGCCTCCAGCCACCGACTCTTACGCGCTCACCGTTGCGGTGGCCGCGCAACTGCCGAAAGAACGCAAGAAACCCGAAGACGAGAAGCCCGAGGACGCCACGGCCAAGGACACCGCCTTCACCGGGCGTCTCAAGACGCTGGCCGAGCGACTCGAAAAGGAAAAGGCGCTTGCCGGCCGCACTTTTGAGGTTGGCAAATTCACGGTCGAGGCCCTGCTCAAAGAACGTTCCGCCCTGCTCAAGAAAGATGCCCCTGCGGCTACGCCCCCTGCGGCTGGGGTGCCGCAACCCGGCCACCCTCCGGTTGTCAGCCGCCCAATCGAAGCCGTCACGCCGCCGATCGCCGTGCCGCCCATGCCCGAAAAGGGCAAGGATCCAGCACCTGCGCCGGAAGCTAACAAATAATCGCCGCCCGCGTGTGGCGAGCCTTCGGCTCAATTACTCCAGCCACTTGGAATTGAATCGCCCACCTTTGGAGGCGCCATGTGTGTCAACCATATAATGCATGGCATTATATGGCATGAGTCCAGCAAGGATCGTCTCACCCAACGCCTCCCCCACGCCGGCGGCCGCAACAACATAATGGCTGGCAATATAGAGAGCCGAGCGGATTGAGAGCGGATTGGGATTGGAAAAATGGCTGGGGATGGATTAGATGACGGGGCGATGGCGAAAATCCGAGTGCTTTCTGAGATCCTGGCGAGCCAAGTGGCGGCCGGGGAAGTGGTGGAGCGGCCGGCCTCGGTGGTCAAGGAGTTGGTGGAGAACAGCATCGACGCCGGCGCAGGCGAAATCCGCGTGGATGTGGATCGGGGCGGATCGGCGCTGATCCGGGTGAGTGACGACGGGTGCGGGATGTCGCGGGAAGATGCGCTGCTGTCGCTGGAACGGCACGCCACCAGCAAGCTGCGCAACGTCGGGGATTTGGCGGCGATCAGCACTTTGGGGTTTCGCGGCGAGGCGGTGCCGAGCATTGCGAGTGTCTCGAGGTTTCGGATGGTGACACGCGAGGCGGAAGCGGTGGCCGGGACCGAAATTGTCGTGGAAGGCGGGAAACTGCGCGATGTGAGGGAGGCGGGATGCGCGCCCGGGACAGTGATAGAAGCGAAGGCGCTGTTTTTCAATATGCCGGCGCGCCGCAAATTCATGCGCGCGGAGTCGACCGAGGCGGCGCATGTGGAGCATCAACTGCGGCTGCACGCGCTGGGCGCGCCGCAGATTCGCTTTCGCTTGCGGCGGGATGACCGGGAGGTGTTTGATTTGGCGCCGGTGGCCCGGGCGGTGGATCGGGTGAGGCAACTGCTCGGGACGGAGCTTTCCAGAGAGTTGATTGCGTTGCCGGTGACTCACGGCAATGGCATTGCGGTGGAGGGCTTTGTCCTGCCAGCCGCCCACGCACGCAGAGGGCGGCATCATCAATTTGTGATCTTGAACGGTCGCCCGGTGGAAGATTCGGTGATTTCACGGGCACTGGCGGAAGGATTCCGCGGTGCGCTGGCCGACGGGATGTTTCCCGCCGCATGGCTGTGGATTAATTTGGAACCGTCGTTGGTGGATGTGAACGTCCACCCAGCGAAACGCGAAGTGCGGTTTCACCGGCCGATTGATGTGCGGGAAGCGATTCTCGCCGCAGTCCATGCCGGGCTGAACCCCCCGGGACCACTGCCAGTCAGGCGGATGGAGACAGGCGGCGAAGCAATGGCAGGCGACAGTCACCGACCGCCGCCACAAAGCCCCGAACCTCCTCCGCGTGCCCGGCCCTGGCAGAGCCGGGTGCAACCGGCTCTGCCATTGGCTGCGGGCGCGGTAGCGACGCGGCCAGCGGCGGCGGCGAACGAGTTCGAAGCCGTGGAGGCGGACACCGTGGCGGCGGGCACCGCGGCGGCGGACGAGCCGCGGACACTGATTGAGCGGGGGCCGGCCTTCCGGGTGATGGGCATGTTGCACCACCGGTTTGTGGTGATGGAAAGTGAGGACGGATTGGTGGTATTCGATCCCAAGGCGGCTAGAGAGCGGATTTATTATGAGAAACTGCTGACGCAGCGGTCCGGGGTACTGGAGACGCAAAACCTGTTGGTGCCGGTGTTGTTGGAGCTAGACCCGCGGGACTTGGATCTGGTGTTGCGGGAGCGGCTGGCCTTGGCGGAGGCGGGGCTCGAGGTGGAGGCCTTTGGTGGCAACACCCTGCAGGTGCGCTGCCTGCCGGCCTGCCTGCCAGTCGATGATCCGCGACCGTTTCTTGGTGCCTTGATGGATGAACTGCTCCATGAGGCCGCGCCCGGGATGCGCTTTGCCTTTGAGCGGATGGCGCGCTTGTTGGCCAAGCGGGCGGCGGCATTGGCTTCGCCGAAACTGGCGGAAGTCGACGGCTTGCTGGCGGACTTGTTAGCCTGTGAGCTGCCGTATTGCACGCCGGACGGCCGGCCGACGCTGAGTGAGTTAGGGATGAGTGAACTCGAACGGCGGTTCGGGGCGGGCAAAGGGTGACGGGCGAACGGTGATAGCCATCACGCCCTCAATCCGCCATATAGAGGATGCGGCCGCAGTTTTCGCACTGGGCAAGCTCCTGGCCGGCTTGGGCCTTGATCGCGGTGGAAGCAATGACCTTCATGTGGCAGCCGCCGCAGCGGCTTTCGGCCATCGGGGCCACGGCGAGGCCGAGCTTGGTGCGCATGAGGCGCTCATAGAGCGGGAGGGCGGAGCCGGGCACCTGGGTTGCGAGCGTGGCGCGCTCGGCGGCGACTTCGGCGTGTTCGGCTTGCATGCGCTGTTGGCGTTGCGCAATCGAGTCGAGATCCTCCCTGATGAGCTTCTGGGTGTGGGCGAGCGCGGCCTTGGCCGCGTTGTGAATTTCCCGGCATTTGTCCACTGCCTCCATGGCCTGCAATTCGAGCGTTTCCAAGCCGTCGATTTCTTTTTCGTAGCGGACGATTTCGTGGCTGAATGCTTGGTACTCGTCGTTTTTGCGGGTCTCAAATTGTTGGACCTTGAGGCGTTTGATGGTGGTGCGGCGCGTTTCGGTATCGAGCTCGATTTTTTTCACCTTGAGTTCGGCGGCGAGCAGGGTGTCGTGAGACTTGGTCACGGCAGTTTCATCGCCAGCGAGTTTGGTTTTGGCGCGGGCCTCATCTTGCGGCAGTTTTTCAAGTTCCTTGACGAGGGCCAGCAAGCGGCGGTCACGGTCTTGGAGAATCAACAGGGCGCGAACTTCGTCAAGCATGGCTATGGCTAGCCGACCGAACCTGCAACCGCAAGCACAGCTTGCAAGGAAGCACAAAGATCTTGGGACGACCAAGGTTTGAGCGCCGAAATATCCGGCATCTGCCAGTGAGGATCGCGTATCCCATGAGGAGACTCAACACAAAGCACCCGCGCCGGACGGGCCTGGCGCGGGTGGCAGTGAGCTTGTCGGGACGCAGGCGAGGCTGCCCGCTGGCGGGTGGTTACTCTTCAGGGGCGTCATCGCCCTCCGGCGCATCGGCGGCGGGCGCATCAGGCCCCGGTTCGATGAAGCCGCCACCGCCGAGCTGCAGGCGGAGGCCGTTGCCATTGAAATTGTTATCGATATTGAGTTTATCGAGACGGGCGCGCACGTCGGGCGGGGCGGCGGCCTTGTCTTGTTCGGTATCCCAGGGGCCGGTCCACGTGACTTTATCGTCCTTGTCCCGGGCGGTAGCTTCCTTGCCGCCATCTTCGGATTTCATTTCGATGCTGCCTTGTTCATCGACCATGCGAAAAACGGCGCTGCCTTGAATTTTGAGGCCGCCAGGAACTTGCAAGCCGTTTTTCATGGCATCCGCCATGCGCTTTTGCATTTCCTTGATGGCTTCATCCATTTGCGGCTGGTCATTGCCCGGCTCGCCACCGGGGGCCGCGGCACCGCCCTGCATGGCGCGGAGTTGGCGTTCGATGGCTTCGCGGATGCGCTTGGCTTGATCCAGAGGCATGCCATCGAGCTGCAGATTATCAAGTTCCTGCGGCGCGGCGGCGACCCCACCGCCATCAGGGCGGGCGGCCAGGGTAATGGATTTGGTGGCGGGCTTGCCTTGGTGGATGAGATCCACGGTGATTTCATCCCCCGGCTTGTGGCTGCGGATTTGTTTGGCCAAGTCGGCGTGCGAGCCGACTGGCTGGCCCGCGACGCGGGTGATGACATCGTGTTCGGCGAGGCCGGCCTTGGCGCCGGGTCCGTCCGGATCGAGGGAGCGGATGACGACGCCTTCATCGGCCTTGAGGCCGATGTGTGCGGCGAGCAGCTCAGGCACCTGCGAACTGCCGATGCCCAGATAGGGGGCGGCTTGTGCCGCGGGGGCCGGCGCCTCGGCGGGGGCGGCGGGGGCGGCAGGCTGCGCCTCGGCGGGGGCAGCGGGCGTTGCGGGCGCTTCAGCCACAGGCGGCGGCGGGGCATTATCCGCAGGCGGCTCGATGGCCAAGAGCGGGGCCGTCAACAAGGCGGCGATGGCGACGGGAATAAGCGGGTGCTGGTTGCGTTTCATGGCTTTGTTACTATGAGCGTAGTAGGATTTCGGATTTGTTCCGCGCCTTCTCCTCAATCGATTTCTTCCGGGACGAGGATATATTCGACGCGGGGCTTTTCGTATTCGATTTTCTTGCCTTCGGGGTTGACGAGCGTGACGCGGTCCCAATAGACGACTTTAACGACGCGAGTGGGCTGGTTTTTCGACTGCCAGAGGACCCCTTCATCACTGGCTTGGCTGAGGCCGGTGTTGAACGCGGCGGGGACGAAATTCCGGCTTGCCGGGGAGGTGGGCGCGGCGGCGAATGCCGGTGCCTGGGGCGACGGCGCAGCAGGTGCGGCGGCCGAGCGAGGCGAGTGTTTGCCGGGGATGAACAAGGCGGCGGCGGCACCGAGCAGGGCGACGGCGGCGGCGGCGGCGAGCATCTGGCGACGGCCATGGCGGAGGTGCGCGGCAGGTGCCGGGGGCACCTGCGGGAATGGCACGATGGCGGCGTCCGCGGTGGCGGCAGGGGCGGTGAGGGTGGCATCCAAAGCGGCCATGAGTGAGGCGGAGAGCCTCGCTGGTTGGATGCGGCGCAGCGAATTTTCGAATGGTGCGATGGCAGGGCTGAGGATGCCGAGGGTGCCATCGGCGGCTTGGTCGAGACGTGCCAAGAGCGCCCTGTCGAGCCCTGCGGGACGCAGGGCTCTGAGGTTGGCTTCAAGTTCTTGGAGATCGGGAGACATGAGATCAGATGATTCAGATGGAGAGGTCGCCGCGGCGGCGGGCGCCACCGAGTTGGCGTTTGAGTGCCTCCAGTCCATAGCGATACCGTGAGGCGGCTGTGTTTTGAGAAATTCCCAGAATTTCGCCGATTTCTGAAAATGTTTGCTCGCCCCAGATTTTCATGAGGATGACTTCCGCGAACTTTGGCGGCAACTCCTTGAGGCTGGCTTCGAGTTGGGTGCGGGTTTCGTCGTCCGAGGAATCGCTGTCAAACCACGGATGGAATGTCTCGCCCTGCTCGGCATCCAGATCGGCGGTCACGCTGTCCTCACGGCGTTTCCGGCGATCATCGCGGCGGCTCAGGTCGATGGCGAGGCGGCGGATGGTGGTGTAGATATAGGGCATCCAGAATTCCTGGCCGCCGACGAACTCACCGGAGTGGAGTTTTTCGATGAGTTTGACCAGCGCGTCTTGCAACACATCTTCGGCGTCTTCGTGGGAGCGGGTTTGCTGGCGGGCGAAGAGGAGCAGCTTGGGGCCTTGATGCTCGAGCCAAGCATGCCAGGCCGCGGGTTCGAGGGCGGCGGGCGCGCATTGCAAGGGCGACTTGTCAGTGGGGTCATCCATAAGGCGACGGAGTGGGAGGGATTGGAGTCAGAGAAACGGCGCAGTAACCTGCGGGGCCCTGCCACCATCATGCCAGCCGCCGAGTTGGCAGGCACGCTCGAAATGACCGGCAGCTACGGGATGGATCGAGAGCCGGGTGCCGCGCTGGCACACCGGCATGGTGGCCAGCACGGGGTCGGCCTTGAGATCGGCGAGGGTGAGCGGGCGCGCAAAGGTGGCGACGTATTCGAAATCGACCAACCACCAGCGCGGGTTGGCGGCACTGGCTTTCGGGTCGAAGTAGTCGCCATCGGGTTCAAACTGGGTGGGATCGGGGCGGGGCGGGCCGCCGACGCGGGCGACGCCGACGATGCCGGGTGGTTTGGCGTTGGAGTGGTAGAAGAGCGCGAGGTGGCCGGGCAGCATGTTTTTCCACATGAAATTGCGGGCCTGGTAATTGCGCACCCCGGTCCAGGGTTCGCGGCGAACCCGGGCGAGGTCGGCTATGGAAAACACCTCGGGTTCGGATTTGATCAACCAATGGGACATGCCAAAGACAGAAAATGTCAAGCTTGGAGGTCGGCCGCGATGGCATCGAGCACATCGAGTTCGGGCCGGAAATTCGCCGCGTGATAGGAACTGCGGACCAGTGGCCCGCTGGCGACATGCCGGAACCCTTTGGCCAAGGCGATTTGCCTGAGTTCATCAAACACCGTCGGGTCGACGTATTCGATCACCGGCAGATGCTTGGGCGAGGGGCGGAGGTATTGGCCGAGGGTCAGCACGGTGACGTCGTGGGCGCGCAGATCGTCCATGGCTTGGCAGATTTCGGCGTGCTGTTCGCCCAAGCCGAGCATCAGGCCGCTTTTGGTGGCCACCTTGCCGTGCACCATGGCCTTGGCCTTTTTCAGGACGGTAAGGCTGCGTTGGTATTGGGCGCGCGAACGGACCAGCGGGGTCAGGCGTGCGACGGTTTCGAGGTTGTGGTTGAAAATGTGCGGGCGGGCCGCCATCACCATGGCCAACGCCCAATCGCGGTCATTGAAGTCCGGCACCAAGACCTCGATGATGGTTTCGGGGTTGAGCGCGCGGACCGCCTGGATGGTTTGTTGGAAATGGCCGGCGCCGCCATCGCGCAGATCGTCGCGGGCGACGGCGGTAATGACGACGTGGCGCAGCTTCATGCGGTGAGTGGCCTCGGCCACGCGCTGGGGCTCATCGGCTTCGAGCGGGTCGGGCCTGGCGGTTTTGATCGCGCAAAACCCGCAGGCGCGGGTGCATTTTTCCCCGCCGATCATGAAGGTGGCGGTGCCGTGGCTCCAGCATTCCCAACGGTTCGGGCACTGGGCTTCTTCGCAAACGGTGACCAATTTGAGGTCGGTGACCAGGGACTTGGTGGACCAGAAGGTCGGGTCGCTCGGCAGCCTGACCTTGATCCACGAGGGCTTCCTGTCCCGGTGCAAGGACGGATCCAATTCTTGATTTGTGCCACAGCCACTCATTGCGGGCGGAAGCTACCCTTGGAAAGTCCCACCGCAAAGCCGAAAATGGCTTGAGAAATCCGAATATTGCGGGATTTTCTCGGATTCAAGCAAAGCCGGCTGGCGGCGGCGCTTGGATCCACGGGAAATCCGGCGGAGAAATCCGCTGGGAATTCGTTGTATTTAGTGTAACTCTCCGCCACCCGCTCAAAACCGAGCCGTCGTCCGCTCTCATGTCCGAACCCACCACTCCACCCGTTGCCACGGTTGCCATTCCCGAGTCGCTGCATCGGCAGCTCGAGGACTTTCGCCGTCATCTGTGGCGGGTGAAGGTTTTCGAGGCGGTGGCCGCCGGGTTGGTGGGCTTGTTGGTGTCGTTTCTGCTGGTTTACGGCTCGGACCGGATCTGGGTCACTCCGCAACTGGTGCGGCTGGGCATTCTGCTCGGCGGCACCTCGTTGTTTGGGGTGTTTGCGCCATTCTGGCTGCACCGCTGGGTCTGGCGGCATCGGCGCAAGGCGCAGCTCGCCCGCTTGATTGCGCGGCGGTTCCCCGGTCTGGGCGACCGCCTGCTGGGCGTCATCGAGTTGCAAGACCAGCATGAGAGTGCCGACTCGCTTTCGCCACGCCTGCGTGCGGCGGCGATGGAAGTGGTGGCGGCCGAGGCGGGCCGCCGCAGTCTGCACGAGGCCTTGCCGCCACCGCGCCACCGGCGGTGGGCGTTGGCATTGCTGGTGCTGGCGGGGGGCGCGGCGGCGGTGCTGACCCTCACGCCCCGCGCCGGGCTCAATGCGCTCCAGCGCTGGCTGCTGCCGCTTTCCGATACCGAGCGCTACACCTTCACCCGCCTCGACCAGCCATTGGCGTATTTGGCCGTGCCATATGGCGAGGCCTTCGATGTGACGATGCGGCTGTCGCAAGATTCGGAACAACATCCGGGCAGCGCCACCGGCCGCTACGGCCTGCAACCCGGGGTCAATGCAACCCTTGAGGGCGGGAGTTATCATTTTGCGTTCCCCGGCCAGCAGGATCCAGGCACGGTGGTGTTTCGCATCGGGGATGCCGTGCATGCCTTGAAGGTCGAACCGATCCAACGCCCCTCCGTCAAGGCGGTGGCCGCCACCGTCACCCCCCCTGCTTATCTGGCTGTTCCAGAACAAACCGTCGACTTGAGCAACGGCGTGCTCAGCGCCGTGGAAGGCAGCCGGGTCCGCATCAAGCTCACCACCAACCGCGCCTTGGCCTCCGCCACCTACGGGCCGACGCGCGCCTTGCTGGCCGCCGATACCGGGGCGGTGCCTGCCGCCACGCCTGCGGTGCCTTCCCCCGCCCCAGTCCCCGCCCCCGCCCCCGCCCCCGCCCCCGCGCCGCCGCACACGCCGCTGGAGGGAGCGCTCACGCCCCAGGGCAACGATTCGCTCACGCCGGAGTTTGAGGTGGGCAAGGTGCCGTTTGAAATCCCCTTTGCTTGGAAAGACCAATACGGGCTCGCCGGTGAGGCCGGATTCCGGCTGCGGGTGGACGCGCTGGGCGACTCCGCCCCCGCCTGTTACCTGCAAGGAATTGAGCGGCAGAAGGTGATGCTGGCGCAGGAAAGCGTCGCTTTTGAAGTGCTCACGGAGGATGATTTCGGCATCAAGCTTGCCGGCTTCGAGTGGTCGGGCGAGTTCACCAAGCCGAGCGGTGAGGTGCCAGCCAAGGGGGAAATCAAGCTGGTTGAGGGCGCGTCGCAGCAGCAGCGGCTGACCCGTGCGGCCGCCTTTTCACCCAAGGCCTTTGGCATCAGCCCGCAGAAAATCACGCTGCGCGGGTTTGCCGAGGATTATTTTCCCGGGCGCGGGCGGGTTTACTCTGAGCCGGTGACGATTCACGTGCTCACCACCGATGAGCACGCGCAGTTGTTGAAAAGCCAGTTTGACCGAGTCATCACCGAGTTTGAAGATTTGGCCCGGCGCGAGGAAAGCCAGTTGGACGAAACCCAACGCCTCGATGACCTCAAGGGCGACGAACTCCAAACCGAGGACAACCGCAAACGCCTCACCGCCCAGGAACAAGCCGAAACCGACAACACCCAGCGCATGGAGAACCTCACCCAGCGCACCGAACAACTCATGCAGGATGCCGCCCGCAATGGCGAAATCGACAAGGCCACCCTGCAAAAAATGGCCGAATCCCTCAAGTCCATGCAGGAACTCGGCAAGCAGGACATGCCCAAGGTGCAAGGGAAAATGGCCGATGCCCAGGAACAATCCAACACCCCGGAAAAAACCGACAAGGATGTGGCAGAGGCCGCAGACGCCCAGGCCAAGGTCGTCGAGAAAATGAAAGAGGCCATCGCCAAGGCCAATGATGCCAACCGCCGCATGGAGGCCGGCACCTTCGTCAACCGCTTGAAAAAAGCCGCCGCCGAGGAAGACGCCGTCGCCGGGTCGCTGATCGAGGGTTTCGCCAGCCTGCTCGGCACCAAGACCAGCGAGATCACCGCCAAGGACAGCCGCCGCCTCAAGGAGGCCAACCGCCAACAATCCGACACCGCCGCGGATGTGCGCTGGATCCAGGAGGATTTGGGGCATTATTTTGCCCGCACCGAAAAAGACGCCTTCAAGCAGATCTTCGATGAGATGCGCGAAACGAAGATTGATATGGGGCTGGAAGATGTCCGCGCCCGCCTGCGCGACAATCATTCCTACCTCGCCACCGAGGGCGCCAAACAATGGGCCGCCAAACTCACCGAATGGGCCAAAAAACTCGAAGGCGAAATGAAAGACGATCCACCAGGCGGCGGCGGCGGTGACGGTGCCCAGCCCAATCCCGAGGACGAGGATTTCGAGTTCATGTTGCGCGTCATGAAATTGATCCAACAGCAACAGGATCTGCGCGCCCAGACCCGCGCCCTCGAACAATTCCGCCGCTCCACCCAGCCCGCGCCAGCCCCCACCCCAGCGCCAACCCCATGAACCCCCGCTTTCTAACAACATCCGCGTGGCTGCTCCTGGCCGCCACCGGCATTGCCGCGGAGGCCCCGGCGCAAGCCGCACCGGCCACCCCGGAGGATCCCGTCGCCAAGCATCAAACGGGCTCCACCAAGGTCGCTGACGAGCAGGATGAGCTCTCCGCCGATGTCCAACAACTCACCATCGAGCAAACCATCCCCAAGGTCATCACGTTGTTCAAGGAAGTGGAAAACATCATGGACGAGGCCACCGACTGGCTCGCCGAGTATGACACGGGCGGCCGCACCCTGGCCGCGCAAACCGAAGTGATCGAGAAAATCTACGAAGCCTCCAAGGAACGCCAGAAACAACAAGGCGGCAGCAAGTCCGGCGGCGCCATGATGGATATGATGGAGAAAATGATGCAGGAGGGCGAGGGCAAGGAAGGAGAAGGCAAAGACGGCAAGGGCAAGAAACCCGGCGATAAGGGCGGGCAAGGCATGACTGGCGACTCGGATGCCGCCAATGAGGCCACCGGTGGGGCCGGCGATGGCAAGAGTGAACTGCGGCGCATCCCCAAGGCGGCAGGCACCGCCGGCAGCGCCCTTCCCGAGGAGTTCCGCAAGGCCCTCGACGCCTACAACCGCGGCCTCGAGAAAAAGGTCAAATAGACAGCTCCGAGTTATCAGTTATCAGTTATCAGTTATGCGCAGGTATGCAACCATGTTGATTTCAGCCTCGGTGGCGGTGGGTTCGGCTCAGGACCTGACCCGCCGCCAAGACGACACCGTGCCGCCGCAGGCGGAGTCGATCTATGAAAAAGGGCTCCAATACCTTGCCAAGGCCCAGAACGAACAAGGGGCATGGAACGACAGCACCGGCTCGGAGCCCGCCGCGGTCGGGCTGTGTGTCGCGGCCTTCCTCGCCCATGGCGAGGATCCTAACAACGGACCGTATGCCAAGGTCATGCGCCGCGGCATTGACTATATCCTGACCCAACAAGATGCCTCGAACGGCTACATCGGCTCGAGCATGTACAATCACGCCTTTGCCACCAAGGCGCTGGCGGAATCCTACGGGGTGATCGACAACCCGAAGATCGCCCCCGCCTTGAAGAAGGCGGTGGAGCTCATTCTCAGCGCGCAGAAACGCAATCGACTGGGCGGTTGGCGCTACACCCCGCAATCCACCGATGCGGACACCACGGTGACCGGTTGCAACATGGTCACGCTGTTTGCCGCGCGCAACGCCGGCATTGCGGTGCCGGATGAGGCGATCAAAAAAGGCCTGGCGTTTCTGGCGAAGTGCCGCAGCGGCGACGGGTCGTATGGTTATACTTCCGCGTTTGGTGGCAAGCCGACCCTCACCGCGATTGGTTCGCTCTGCTTGTCGCTGGCCAAGGAAAAAGACACCAAAGGCTACAAAGCCAGCTTGGAGTATCTGAAGAAAAACCTCGATTACCGGGAGCGCTACTACCCTTACTACTACGAGTATTACATGTCCCAGGCATTGTTCCATGCGGATGAGGAGGCGTGGCGCGAGTGGAACGCGCGCAACATCCGCTACCTCGGCACCATCCAAAACCGCGAGGGCGCCTTCCCGGGAAATCAGGGCGCCTCGTTCAACACCGCCGGGGCCTTGCTCTCACTCGCCCTCAATTACCGCTATCTGCCCATCTACGAAAAATGACGCGCCCCCTTGCCCTCTTATTGTTAGCCGGGCTGCCCTGGGGGCTCGGCGCCGCGCCGCTCCCACCCCGCCAGGACTTGCTGCGCTTCATCAACGGCGATCAACTGCACGGCTCGTTCCAAGGCATCAAGGAGGGCATGCTGGCGGTCTGGCAACGGCCGGATCTAGCAGCCCCGGGCGAGTTCAAGTCCAACCAGATCCAGCGCATCATTCTGCGCGCCGGACGACCCGCCAAATCCAACGAATCCCTCGCCCATGTGGCGCTGGTCAATGGCGACCGCTTGCCGGGCACCCTCATCGCGCTGGATGACGAGACGGTCACCGTGGACACCTCCTTCGCCGGCACGATGCACCTCCCGCGCAAGTTGGTGGGCATGATCGCGCCGATGCCGCTGGGCGGGCGGGTACTCTATCACGGCCCGTATTCCGAGGATGGCTGGCTGATGACCAATCCCGATTTCCCCGAGGGCATTCCGGCAGCCCCCCCGGCCGTCGCCAAGGATGCCGACCCGGCGGCACTTGAGGACGACAAGGCGGTGGCTGAGGACGCGGCAGATGGCGAGGCGGACCAAGACAAGGACAAGGGGAAAGACGCAAAACCGACTGCCATTCCACGCTGGGATTTTTCGGGTGCGGCGTGGTATTGGAATCAAAAGCATGGTGCCACTGCGCTGGTGCGCAAGACAGGAATGACGGACCGCTCGATGCTCCGCTTCAACCTGGCCTGGCACAACCGGCTCATGCTCTGCCTGGCCTTTCACGCCGATTTTGCGCGGCCGGCGAAACCTGCGGCTGATGCGGACGACGACGGGAAAGCCAAGGAGGAGGCGAAGAAGCGCATGATGCAGAACGGTTTTGGTCCCGGCGATGCGTCATCCCTGCCGCAATTGTTCGGCAATAGCTATGTGCTGCAGATCAACTCGGGCTATGCGGTGTTGCTGCGTTGCGGCTTCGATGAGAAAGGCAATCCCACCATGGAGCGGATTCAAGTGAATAATCCCACCATCCGCTTGGCGGAAACCGGCGCCGCCACCTTTGAACTGCGCTGTGACCGCCGCAAGGGCACCATCCTGCTCTACATCGATGACGAGTTCGCCATGCAGTGGTCCGAGCCGGGACTCGCCGAGGCGGGCGGCTACGCCGGCAAGGGCGACGGCATCGGCTTCCTCACCCAGATGGACAATTCCCCGGTGCGCATTTCCGACTTGGTCATCGCCGAATGGAACGGCATGCCGGACTCGGCACGCAGCATGCAGGTCGATGAGCAGGATATCGTCCTGCTCACCAACGGCACCGATCGCTTCTCCGGTAAAGTCACCGGCTTCCAGGGCGGCAAATTGCAGCTGCACGGGAAATTCGGCTCCTTTAGCTTTCCCCTTGAGGAAATTGCCGAGGTCCGCTTCGCCGCCGACAGTCTCTCCAAGTCCGAAGACAGCAACGCTGAACGCATCATCGTGCGGCTCGACCCGATCGGCAACATCACCGGCAAGCCGCTCACCGGCGATGCCAGCACCCTCAAGTTGCTCACCCCCTACGCCGGCGCTATCAACCTCAACCTCGAATCCGCCATCATCCTCGATTTCCAACCCTCTAACAATTTTCTTGATGACTGGGACCCCCAATTCTAACAACCTCGCCCGTGTCCTCGCGGGCCTCGCCAGCCTGGCTGGCATCATCGCGCCACCGCTGGTGGCCGACGATGTGTTCCTTGAAGGTGCCGAGCGGCTCTCTGGCAACGTGCGCGCCATCAACGCCAACGGCTCGGTGCTGCTTGAAACCCCGCTCGCACCGGAACCCGTCCCACTCAAGGCCGACAGCGTTAGAAAAGTGCTGTTCAGCGAGCCGGCCGGCACCGCCGGGGCTGGCAGTTGCGGTGTGACGCTGGTCAATGGCGACGTGCTTCCGGGCGACATCGAGGGCATCGATGACAAGAATCTAACGCTGAATTCGAGCGTAGCCGGACACTTTGTCATCCCCCGCGACATGGTGTACTCGCTACAACTCGGGGTGCGCCAGCCGAATGCCCTCTATACCGGGCCGGATGGTCTCAACGGCTGGTTGCGCGAGCCCGCCAGCGCCGAGCACTGGGCCTTCGCCGACGAGGCGTTGCAGGTGCGCGGCAGCGGCAAGCTCAGCCGCGAGTTCGAGCTGCCGCCGCAATTTGTGGTGCGTTTCAAGCTGGGATGGGAGAACGAGCCGAACATCCGGTTCTCATTTGCCGCGGCCCCCGGCACCGGCGAGGGCGCGCGGGACCGCTATTACCTGCAGTTCAATGCCGCCGGCATTGAGCTCAAGCGCGAGGCGGCCAGTGGCAGGCGTTATACGACCATCGCCACCCTCAACCGGCTCCCCAAACAGTATCCGGGCAAACGCTTGACGATCGAAGTGCGCGTGGATCGCCCGGGCCGGACACTGCAGCTTTATCTCAACGACGAACCGGAGGGTCCGTTCAAGGATCCCGTGGCCAAGGCACCCGCGGCCAGTGGCATCATGTTTGAAAGCATGGTTGAAGAAGGCGCCACCGTCCGGATCAGCCACATCGAGGTGTTGGATTGGAATCTCAAGGGCGAGCGCCGCCACACCGAAGATCGCGGCGATGTGACCAAGGATGTCCTGATCGGCAGCAAGTCCGAGCGCTTCAGCGGCACGCTGGTGGCAGCAAAAAAAGGCCCGGCAAGTTTGCTCTATGTTTTCAAAAGCGCCTTTCAGGATGAGCCCCTCGAGGTGCCGGAGGGGGAGATTTCCACCGTGTTTTTTGTCGGCAAGAAGGACGCCGCTGCCACTGCCGCCAAGGACCCCTTCATCCTCCAGTTGCGCGGTGGCGGCTCACTCCACGTGGCTTCCTGCGCGTTCGCCGCCACCCAGGTCGAGGCCACCCATCCGTTGTTGGGCCGTTTGACGTTGCGGCGCGATGGCGTGGCGGCCTTCGAGCGGGTCAGCGCCAAATCCAAGGAGGCCACCGAGCCATGATCTTCCGCCTAGCATGCATGGTGTTCGCCGCCCCGCTGGTGCTGGTGGCCGCCGAGGAGCCGCCATCCATCATCCGCTTCGCCAATCCCGCGATGGACCAACTCTCCGGAACCCCCGGCGCCCTCACCGCCGACCGGATCGTGTGGAATTCCCCGATCCTTGAAAAACCCACGCCGTTTTGGCTGAAAAGTGTGCTGGAAGTGACGCTGCCGACGACGCAGCCGGACTTCAACGCAACGCATGAGGCCACCCTCACCCTGACCAACGGGGATCACGTCCGCGGCCAGATCGGCGCGGTCACCGATGATACCATCAGCCTCGATACGTGGTATGCCGGGCGGCTCAACTTCCGCCGGGTCATGGTCAAGGAGGTCGTCATTGACGCCCGGCCCACGCTGGTGTTCAACGGCCCGACCGGACTGGACGGTTGGACCCAATCCGCCAAAACCGCCACTTGGACCTACGACAACGGCGCCTTGCGCACCACGGCCAATCTGGGCATCGGCCGGGAACTGGAATTGCCCGACGAATGCAGCATCGGCTTCGATGTCGCGTGGCGCGGCGGGCTGATGCTCAATTTCAATTTTTTTGCGGATGACGTCAGCACGGACAGTCCGACGCAAGGTTACCAAATCAGTTGCCAAGGGTCCTACGCGAGTATTCGCCGCCAGAACGCCGGCATGCAGTTCGGTGACGTGGCCAACATCCCCGAATTCAAGGAAAATGAAAAGGTCCGCCTCGAGGTGCGCGCCAGTCGCAAGTCCGGCAATATTTGCTTGTTCATCAATAGCCGCTGCGCCGCGCTGTGGAAGGATCCGGGCGTGGCCAAGGGCAAACTTGGCAAATGCATCCAGTTTGTCCCGCGTGGCAAGGAGGCGATCCGCATTTCCCGCATCAGGGTGGCCGCCTGGGACGGCAGCTTGGAGGAAGTGCCCGATGAGGATGCCGCCATGTTGGGCATGGGCATGGGCCTCCGCCGCCTGCAGATGGGCAACGGCAATGCGGAACTCAAACCCGAGTCCAAACCCAAACCCACCGAGGACGGTCGCATGAAACTGCGCAATGGCGATTCGATCGGCGGCGAGGTGACCTCGATCATCGATGGGGTGATCACCATCAAAACCCCGTTTGCCGAAGTCAAATTGCCGGTGGCCCGTGTCCGCAACATCATCCTCAAGCCGGCTGCACTCGAAGAACCCATCCGCCGCAATGGCGATGTGCGCGTGTGGTTTGCTGACGATTCCTCGCTGGTGTTTTGTCTCGATGCAATGACCCCGGACACCCTCACCGGCCACAGCCAACTCTTCGGCAACGCCACCTTCAAACTCGCCGCCTTCAACCGCATCGAATTCAATATCTACGACCCCCAGGTGTGCGACTTGCGCGCCAAGGAAGACCTGTAGGCGCCACCCGGCGGGTCGCCGCGCCTCACCCGCTCACCGGCTTCACCGGCTCACTTTCCCGTCCGCCACGCGGAAGCGTGCGATGCCCTCCACCGCCGGGGTGTCCCTGAGCCAGTCGAGGTGGGTGGTGGTGATCCATTTCTGGGCCGTCGCGGGCAGATGGTTCATCAGCGCGTTGCGGCGGCCGGGATCAAGCTCACCGAAAATGTCATCCATCAGATAGATCGGGGGTTTGCCGGCGCGTTGTTCGAGGAGTTTGCCTTGGGCAAGTTTGAGGGCGAGGGCGAGAGTGCGGAGTTGCCCTTCGCTGGCAAATTCGCCGGCGGGCATGCCGTGGAGCCGCAGCCCGAGGTCATCGCGATGCGGACCCACCACGGCTTGGCGCAGGCGGCTTTCACGGTCGCGGGCCTGCAGCATGGCTTCCCGCAAGTCCGGGCCGCTGGCCGGAAGGTAGTGCAGCGTCAGTATCTCGTCGCGGCCACTGATGAGGCGCTGTGCCGCGGCGGCGAGGGGCGCGAGTTCCGCCACCAGGCGCGTCCGGGATTCCATCAGGAGCGTGCCGCTGGCCACCAGAATGTCCTCATAGGCAACCATTTCGGCATCCCGCGGGCGGCCGTCCTTGAGCAGCAGGTTTTTCGCGCGCAGGGCACGCCGATAGCGCGACCAGGCACGGCGGTAGTCCGCGTCGAGTTGTGTGCCGAGGAAGTCGAGGTAGCGGCGGCGTTGTTCGCCGGGGCCGCGGATGAGGTCAAGATCTTCGTTGCCCATCCAGACCACCAAGCCGCCGTCGTCCAGGTAGGCACCCTGGCTGACGCGTGCTTCCGCGTCCACCTTGAGCACCACCCCCTCACGCGTGTAGCGCACTTGCCGTTCTTGCTGCCATGGGTCGCCCGCCACGCCAAACCCGTCGCCGCCCCTGCGCACCAACGTGGCCAGGCGGCGGGTGCGCGGCGAGTGGAGTCGCACCAACACGCACAGCGCCTCCAGAATCGAGGTTTTCCCCTGGGCATTGTCACCGACCAAGACGACGCCTGTCGCTGGCACCTCAACGGCCAGCGATTCAAAACAGCGAAAGTTCACCAACCGGAGCGAGTGGAGCACGCCCCAAGCCGTAGCGTGTCGCGCCTGCGATGGAAAGCCGGGATTGCATGAAACAAGAGGCACCGCCTGCCTGCCGCCCGACTGCTAGAGGAGACTCTTTTTAAGGAAAAGTTCTTGGCAACGCCGGCCGGCGCGCTATCCTGCGGCTGCGGAAGTTCCCCCCCGTGAAAACGCCTGCCACCCGCTGTCCCTTGCCCGAAGCCGCCGTGTGGAGCCATGCTGTGCCGCCGAGGAAAGCCGGCCCGTTGGCCCCGCTTCCCCCCTGCGCTCCGCTCCACATTGCGGCTGCTGTCCGGAGCGCCCGCACCGGCAACACGACTTCCTAACAATCATGCCAAAGTTCATCCAAATCGCCGCCTGCATCGCGGGGCTGGCAGTTCCCACAGTGGCCGGTGCGGCAGGCAACAACTGGATGAGCGGCATCGCCGGCACCACCCGCCTGTCGCAACTGTCCATCCCGGGATCCCACGACTCAGGTGCCCGCAAGGAATACTGGCCGGGCACCTCCAAGTGCCAGGACGCCAGCCTCGCCGAGCAGTTGAATCTGGGGCTGCGCTTTCTCGACATGCGTTGCCGCCACATCAACGACGTGTTCGCGATTCATCATGGTTCGGTTTTCCAGGACATGTATTTCGGCGAGGCGCTCAATCAGGTCATCGATTTCCTCAACGCCAACCCGGGCGAGTGTGTGATGATGTCGGTCAAGGAGGAATACTCGTCGGAAACCATCACCCGCAGCTTTGAAGCCACCTTCGATTCCTACGTGGCTAACAACCCAGGCAAATGGGCGCTGGCCACCTCCATTCCCACCTTGGAGAGCGTCCGTGGCAAAATCGTGCTGGTCCGCCGCTTCGGCAGCGTCGTGGCCAAGGGCATCGACGCCACCAATTGGCCGGACAACACCGCGTTCAATGTGAACAACCTGCATGTCCAGGATGCCTATCAGGTCGGCGACACCGGAGCGAAATGGAACGCCGTCACCAGCGCCATCGACGCGGCCGCGGCCGATACCAACGCGGAGGTTCTGCATCTGAATTTCACCAGCGGCTACACGTCGAATTTGCTCGGCATTCCAAGCATCACGAATGTGTCGAATTATATCAATTCGCGCGTTTACGACACCTTTGCCGCGGCCCTGCGCGGCCACTATGGCTGCGTGCTGATGGACTTCGCGGACAGCGGGCGCAGCACGGCGATCTACAACACGAATTTCATCACCCCCGGGCCACTTGCCGACGGGGTATACCGGCTGCTGGCCAAACACAGCGGCAAGGCCGCCGATGTGTCCGGCGGTTCCATCGCCGATGGCGCGCTCCTGCACCAGTGGACTTGGTATGGAGGTAACAACCAACGCTGGCGTCTCACCAATCTGGGCGGTGGCAATTACTCTATCGCCGCGCTCCACAGCGGCAAGTTCATGACGGTGGAGGGTGCCTCGACCCAGAACGGCGGCAGCGTGCTCCAAAACCCATATCTCGGCACCCCCAACCAGATCTGGCGCCTCATCGATAACGGGGACGGGTCGTGCCGCGTGGCTAACAGAAACAGCGGGCTCGTGCTGGACGTCAATAACAGCGACACCACCGACGGTGCCAAGATGCAGCAGTGGAGTTGGGGCGGTGGCAACAACCAGCGCTGGACAATTGAACCCGCCAACGTCGCGCCGGCCTTCACCGCCGATCCCATCAGCGCCTCCGGCCTGAAAGACGCGCCATTCTCCGGTGCCCTCAGCGCCAGCGATGCGGATGCCGGCGACACCCAGTTGAGCTACGCGAAAGTTGCCGGGCCGGCCTGGCTCCAGGTGGCGTCTAACGGCACGCTCTCCGGCACGCCGGCCACCGCCAACCTCGGGGCTAACGGGTTTGTGGTGCGCGTCACCGACGCCGGTGGTCTGAGCGATGAGGCCACCCTCAACATCACCGTGGCAGCCACACCCACATGGGTCAACCCGGCGGGTGGCAGTTGGGCGGCGGCGGCTAACTGGATCTCAGGCCGCATCGGCAGCGGCAACGGCATCACCGCGGATTTCAGCAGCCTTGATCTAACATCAGACGCCACGGTCACCCTCGATGGCGCGCGCACGCTGGGCAAGCTGGTGTGCGGCGACACTACGCCCAGCCACGGCTGGATTCTGAATGCCGGCACCAGCGGCTCATTGGTGCTCTATGCCACCAGCGGCGTGCCGGCGGTGGTGGTCAACAACCAGACCGTGACGCTCAACCTGCCTCTAACCGGCACGCAGAGCTGGGTGAAATCAGGCGGCGGTGCCCTCATCCTCGGCGGCACCTCAGCCAACACCCACAGCGGCAACAGCATCGTGGACAACGGTGCGGTGTATCTGAACAAAACCGCGGGCGCCGCCCTGCCGGGCCCGGTGCGCATGGGCAATGGCAACACCAATCAACCGAACCTCCGCATGCAGCAAAACAACCAGTTCGGCGCCGCCACGGTCATGACATTCCTCAATACCAGCGGCAACTGGGCGCGCTTTGATCTGGCCGCAACCAGCCAATCCCTGGCCGGCCTCAACGCCGGAACCGCCACTACCCAAGCGGGTGCCGTCATCCAAAACATCGGCCTGGACAACCTCGGCACCGGCACCGGCCTCCTCACCTTGAATGGCACGGGCACCTATCTCTATAACGGGCAATTGCGCGATCAAGACAATGGCGGCAGCACGCGGCAACTCGCGCTGGTCAAGAACGGCAGCGGCACCCAGACCTTCGCCGGCAATCAGATCCTCTTCACCGGCAATACCACCATCAACACTGGCACCCTCGTGTTCGCTTCGTCCAACGTCGGCCGCGGAACGGTGACCATCAACAATGGCGGCATCCTCCAACTCACGGCGAGCAATGCCATTGATTCATTGGCAGCCATCACCATCAACGCCGGTGGCACCCTCACCGCCGCGCAGGCCGCCCATAATATCAATAGCGTGCTGACCATCAACGGCGGCACTCTCGCCGCCACCGTGCCCGGCTTGGAAGCCTACGGCAATTTTGTGTTGCGCAACGACCTGACCACCGGCGGCACCACCCGCTCCACCATTGCCGCGGATGTCCGCATCGGCGATGAAGCGGACCGCACCTGCAGGGTGGCCGCCACTGGCGACGCCGCGGGGATCGATCTGGACTTTACCGGCAGACTCAGCCATGTGCACGGCATCAATTGGGGGTATCTAACCAAGGCGGGCAACGGCACCCTGCGCTTGAGCAATCCGGCCAATAACATCGGCCGCATCACCATCAATGCCGGCAAGGTGATCTTCAAGGACTCGATGGCCGGCATGTCCAATGGCGGTCTCATCAACAACGCCGCTGCCGTGGCCGATATCGGCCCTGGCATCACCGCCGCTTTCGGCCAGGCCCACCGCGGCAGCGGCACCTTCACCAAGTTAGGCGCGGGCACGCTGGTTCTGAGCGGCACCAACACCTGCACCGGTGCCACCACCGTCAGCCAGGGCACCTTGGAACTTGCCAGCCCACTCGCCGCGGCCACCACCACCATCGCCGCGGCCGGCACGCTGGCTGGCACCGGCACCATCGCCGGCGCCGTGTCGCTCAGCGGCGCGCTGGCGCCCGGCGGCGGCGGCAGCGGGGGTCTAACGATAAACGGGGCGCTGACCCTGGCACCGGGAGCGGCAATCGTTTGGCAAGTGGCCGACTGGACCGGGGCCGCCGGCACGGGTTACGCCAAGCTTGCGGTCGCTGCGCTCAACATCACCGCTTCCGCCGCCAGTCCGGTGACGCTCCGCATCAGTGAGCAAACCCTGACCCATTTCACTGAAACCGGGAACACCTTCACCTTAATCCAAGTTGCGGGAGCCATCACCGGCTTCGACCCGGCTAATTTCGCCCTCAACATCAGCGGGTTCAGCAGCGGGCGGGGCACTTGGGCGATCCTACGGACCGGCAACAACCTGGTGCTGGTTTACACCCGGTTTAACACCCAGCCGCGCCTCACCACCAACCCGCTCACCATCCTTGCCGCCCCGGGACAAGCGGTCACTGGGGCGATTGCCGCAGTGGACCCGGACCTTGGCGAAGCCCTCGTTTTCACCAAAGTGAGCGGCGCCGCATGGCTCAACGTCGCGGCCGACGGCACCCTCACCGGCACCCCCGGCCTGGCCAACGGCGGGCTTAACATCTTCCTTGTGCAGGTCACCGACAGCGGCGGGCTTTCCGCGCAAGCCACGCTCAACCTCAGCGTAACCCTCACCCCGACCCAGGCCTGGCAATTTGAGTATTTCGGTGAGAACGCCGGCAACCCCGGCGTCGCCGGCGACGCGGCGGACCCGGATGGCGACGGCATGCTCAATCTGCTGGAATACTCGTTAGGCACCCATCCGCGGGCCGCCACCGCCAGCAGCATCAGCCATGAGGTGATGACGGTCGGCGGGAGCCGGCATCTGCGCATGATCATCCCAAAAAACAGCGCCGCCACCGATTTGATCTACAATGTGCAGGCCACCAGCGACCTCTCCCAATCCAACACCTGGTCCGGCGCGGGCCTGGTCATCGAAACTAACACCTCCAGCCAACTCATCGTGCGCGACACCGTGGACGGGCCACGGCGGTTCATGCGCCTGCAAGTCAGCCGGAGGCTGTGACGCTCAGGATTTGGCGGCTTTGAACTCGGTCAAGAGCCGGCCATCCGTGGCGGCTAACAGGCGGATGTGGAGCGAGTGCGCATCGGCGGTGGCCAGCATCACGGTGCCCTCACCGAGGGCCGGGCCGCCGCCGATGAGCACCGGCCAGAAGGGGCCGCCGGCCTCGGCTTTTGGCAGCAGCCGCCATTGGTGGTCGTGCCCGGCGAGCATGACATCGAGGGTGGTGCCGCGCAAGATCGGCTCCCAGAGTTCGCGGCTGGATGGGGAGTCCCACACCTGGTTGTAGAGCGGAATGTGGCCGAGAAAAATCCGCCAGGGGGCAGTGGGTGCGGGCTTGGTGGCGAGCAGTTGTTTGAGCCAAGCTGCCTGCTTGCGGCGGTATTCGTGCCAGAACTCGGGTTGTTTATAGGCGGTGGCCGGGTTGGTGTCGATGCCGTCTTGGTCCTCGCCGGTGTCCATGGCCAGGAACCAAACCGGTCCGCTGCGCAGGGTGAACTGCCATTGGTCCTCGCCCCACGGCTGGGTGACGCTGAGGTTGGGCAGATCGAACAAATAGGCCAGGCGGCTGGCGAACGAGTTGCGCACGTCGTGGTTGCCGCGCACGAAGAGGAGCGGTTTTTCCGCGGCATTGATTAG
This sequence comes from Akkermansiaceae bacterium, assembly GCA_903934285.1. Taxonomy (GTDB): domain Bacteria; phylum Verrucomicrobiota; class Verrucomicrobiia; order Verrucomicrobiales; family Akkermansiaceae; genus Luteolibacter. The sequence continues at coordinate 56,983 of CAIZNN010000073.1, forward strand.
CGGCAGGTAGGCGCGCAAGGCGCGGAACAGTTCCTCATCATTCGGACAGCCCTCAAGCACGTCTCCTAACAACACGGTGAACTCGTAATCCTCCGGCTTCACAAATGCCATCAGGGCGGCTAGGGTCTTGTCTTGATGGTGCAGATCATTGAACACGGCGAAGCGGACGCCCACCGCATCAGCGGCAATGGTCCGGAACCGGTAGGCCGGGGTGCTCGCCTCCGCCCCGCCAAAGCGACTGCGGAAACGGACTTGATATTGATAGGCGGCAGCCGGCTTGAGGCCGGTGAAGCGGAAGCGCCAGATGCTCCATGGCGTGCCGGGAATGGGCAGCCCCTTGGCGGCGGAAACCGTCGGCGAGGCCGCGCCATCCGCCTGCCAGTCGATGTTGACGCTTAGCATGCCCTGGGCGAGGAAACACACGGTCATGGCATCCGCCGCCGGGTTCTGGAGGTACGGCGGAAACACGGTGGGCGGCAAGTCGGAGCACGGCGCGGGCGGCGGCGGCGGCGTCTGTGCGGCGAGTGAGCCGAGGTTGGGCACAGCTGCTGCGGCAATAAGACCGCCGGCGTTCTGGAGGAGTCGTCGTCGGGAGAGTTTCAGCGGTGTCATGTGCTAAGCGGTTACGGCGGAAACCCCCGGTTCTTTCGGGGGCGGCCTTGGCGCCGGGCGTACGGTCTTTTTGCCGCGATGAGGGCACCGCCCAGTACTGCCAGCTTCAGAACTCAGTAAACGCCCTCCAATCGAGTTGCATGCCGGGCAAGTTCAATCCGCCAAATTTGCCTGAGGTTATTTGAATTGCAGCCAGGCAGCCCTTCCCGCTCGCTCGGTTGTGTAATCCATTAATCTGTGGTCGTTCTTGGCAGTCATCTCCCAACGGTTATCTGCGCCCCTCCGGCATTGGGCAGGAAGCGGGCGGCGGGCAGGAGGCTCTATACGGTTTACTTAGCACCCTTGGTGGTTCGAGTCGAGGCTCCGGGCAAGATGCCCGGGCCACCTGTGGCGCGGGCATCCTGCCCCTCTTGAATAGGCGCTGCAGCGCTCATTCTGCCGGGCAAAGCAGGCCAACCTGAATGGCTGCCGGGCTTGGGACGGCCGATCGAGCCCCAATCCCACGTCCCAAGCCGCTGCTGGGATGGCGCACTGCCCCAGCCTGCCAATCGCCCCTCCAATAATCCCACCCCCTCCCACCCGGGAAATTTCTCCGCTTCGCCGCAACTTTTTCATCGGCAGCAGGTTTCCTCGAACGTACAATCCCCCCACAGCCATGAACCGCAATCTCCTTCCACCTGACGACTCTTGGGAGTCCGACGCCGTCTGGAAGTTGTTAGACCAGGTGCCGTCGCGGGTGGCCGGTCCGTGTTTTGCCGCCGATGCCGTGCGTGCCGCGCGTCTTGCCGGGCCGCCACGGGCGTGGTGGCAGCGACTCGTCGCGCCGATGCCACTTGCCGGACTGGCCGGCGCCACCGCCGCGCTGGTGATGGCGGTTATTGCCCTCACTCCTGCGCCGACCCGCTCGGCAGATCCCATGGCGCTTAACTCGGATGAGGCGTTTGCCGGCATCCAGGAACTCGCCGAAGTCGAAGTCCTCAGCGCCGCTGTGGATAACCTCGACGAATTCACTGACCCCGAATTGGTCTGCCTCATCGGGTTCTGATCCAACGCATTGGACGACGCGGCGCCTTCCCGAGTCGGAAGTCAAGCCCGGTTGGCCGGCGCTCCCGCCGGACTATCAATCCGTGAGTGTTTCAACCCCAGTGGTTCCAACGGGCTGCCGTCCCGGGCTTCCTCCGCGCCATGGTCGAGATGCCGTGACAGCGGGGGGGCCGGGGAGCGGGTTGGTTGCGGGTCATCCAGGTTGTCAAATCAGAAGCTCACGCGAAGCCCGGCATTAACGTTGCCGGCGGTGTCTGCGGAGGCGCGACCTTCATAGCCGGCATAGATCGTGGCATTGTCACACGCGCTGTAGCCGAAGCGCAGGCTATAGGTGGCACTCGTCGCGGCGTCGTCGGCAAAGGTCTGGTTGAAGCGCACCGCAGTGTCTCGCACCAAGGTGGCTTGCTGGTCGTCTTGGCTGTCGGTGAGGTTTTGCGCGATGCCGAGATTGAGTTCGGCGCTGAATGCACGCCCGGCCAATTTGGTTGCCCACACCAGCGAGGCGCCGCATTGGCCGACCAGGCGGCTCGCATCATACGAGCCGAGTTCAAGGCGGTCATTGGCGCCGGACTCGGTGAAGCCATCGACCGCGGCGTGCGAATACGTTAGATCAACGCGTGGCGCGAGGCTCAGCTCACCCCAGGTCCAGCCCAGATAGCTCACCCCCAGGCTGCCGGTGAACACGGAGCTGTCGGTTTCACCCAGTGCCCGCACCATATCGCTGGTGTTGCGGTGCAAGTCGTAGTTATAGACGCCGTAGCCGAGCCGTTCCACGAGGCTCAGGCGCGGGTTGACGTTTTGCTTGAGGTAAGCGTCAACGCCGGTGCCGTCAACATCCGCGTCGCCATAGGATGCGGAGATGTCACCGTCGTTGCGGGTCACTAACAGGCCTATGCTCAGATCCTTGGCCGCCGCATAGTCGCCTCCAACGTAAATGTCGGTGCGGTCGATGTCCGCGTGGTCGGCGGTGTCGGCTTGTTGCTGCATCACCCCGGAGTAGAGCGAGCAGCCATGCGCCGCGGCGCCCGGCAGGTTGGTTAGAGCGGAAACCCGGTCATGCAGCAGATTGGTGACGGCCAGATGGTTGCCAAAGGCGTAATCCGCCAGGGCGCCGTAGAATTCCGGCGTGAAGCGCGCGAGATTGGCGGGGGAGTTGTCGTGGGCGGTGACGAGTTGTTGGGCGAGCGAACCGGCGACGGTCGTGGTATTGATCTGGTTGGGACCGACCAGGCCGGTGGTGGCCCTGGTAAAGAGCGCGCCGGCCGCGCGCCGTTGGTTAGTGCTGGCACCGAGATCGGCGAAGGTGCTGGTGGCTCCATTGAGGCCGGTGGCGAGCACGTGCCCAGTCGCCTGGTCGAAGAGCGCGGCGGCGTTGACCACTGCGGCACCCGCGCCCAGCGCGCCATCGGCGTCGAAGCGCACGGCGCTGAAGGCGCCGGTTGCGGAGATGTTGTTGCCGGCGGCGTCGGCGATCACCTGATAGAAAGCGCCGCGCACTGGCAGCACGTTGTTATAGGTTTGCACGATGAGGGTGGAGGTGGCTAGCAGGGTGACGCTGCCGCCCACGCGCAGTTGGTCGTGGCCGGTGATGGGGGTGGTGGTTTCCAACTCGAGCGCCAGCGGGCCGCCCTCGGCGTAGTTGCCGCCGATGGTGGTGAGGCCTGGCGAGTAGCCCGGGGTTAGGTTGCCCAGGTTGGTGAAGCCGCCGGTGAAGGTGAGGAAGCCCTTGATGGTGCAGCCGACGGGATTGACGAATACGTAGCCGGCGTTGTCGATGATGCCATTACCGGTCAGGGTGGAATAATGCAGGCTCGTGCTGTCGGACACGGTGAGCTTGCCATCGATTGCCAGGACATCGCCGGTGATGGAGCCGCCGGCGCCGATGGTGAGGGCGGCGGTGGCGGCGGTGACCACTGAGTTGCTGGTCAGTGTGCCAGCCAGCTCGAGGGTGCCGGCATCGATGAGGGTGGAACCGGTGAAAGTGTTAGCGCCGGAGAGGTTGAGAATGCCGGTGGAGACCTTGGTCAAGCCGCCGCTGCCGGCTATCACCCCGGCAAAATCCCCGCCGTCGAGGGTGAGGCGGAAGCCCTGGTTATCCAGCAAGCCGGCACCGTAGAGCGCGCCGATTTTCTCGTCACCGCCCAGCTTGAGGGTGGCCGGCGCGTCGATGGTTAGGGCGGTGGTGTCCAGCAAGCGCTCGGCGGCCCCCAACGTGGTGGTGCCGGTCTGGACCTGGAAGGTCGCCGCGGCACTGGTGCCGTTGAGCGCGACATTGCCGTTAGCAGTGAGGCCACCGGCGCCGAGATTGGCGTTGATGACCGAGCCGCCGTTGAGCGCGTAGGTGTTGGCGGTGAGGGTGGCGGAGCCGTTGAGGGTGCCGAAGTTCACCAGCGCGGCGATGGTGTCATTGGCGGCGGCGATGTTGAGGATGCCGCGGTTGGTGACCGTGGCGGCGGGGTCAAGGCCGCCATTGAGGTCGTTGACGGTGGCGGCGGCGCTGATATTGACTGTCGGGCTCTTCAGACTGCCGGCGCCGGAGAGCGTGAGGATGCCGCCATCGACCTGGGTGGTGCCGGTGTAGGTGTTGTCACCGGAGAGGATGAGGTTGCCGGCGGTGACCTTGGTCAGGCCGCCGCTGCCGGAGATGACCCCGGAGAAATTGCCATCATCGACGGTGAGGCGTCCGCCGGCATTCTGCAGGTAGCCGGCGCCAAACAGGGAACCGATCTTTTCATTGCCGCCGAGCGTGAGGGTGGCGAGTGCATCAATGGTTAGGTCGACGCTGTCGAGCAGGCGCTCGGCGGAGCCTAACGTGGTGGTGCCGCTCTGGACATGGAAGAATTCCGCGGCGCTGGTGCCATTGAGGGCGACGCTGCCGTTAGAGGTGACCGTGCCGGTGCCGAGATTGGCGTTGATGACCGAACCGCTGTTGAGGGCGTAGGTGGCAGCGGTGAGGGTGTGGGCGGAATTGTTGATAGTGCCGGTGTTGACCAGGGTGGCCACCGTGTCGTCGGAATTCAGGTTGAGCGTGCCGTCGTTATTGAGCGCGGCGAGTGGGGCGAGGCCGCTGGCTTGGTCATTGAGCGTCGCGCCGGCAAACACATTGACCACCAGGCTGGCCAGGCTGCCGGTAAGCGTCAGCGTGCCGGCCTTGGCCAACGTCGAACCGGTATAGGTGTTGGCACCGGAGAGTGTTAGGGTGCCGCCGCTCACTTTGGTGAGGCCGTAGGCCGTATCCGTGCCGGAAATCACCCCGGAGAACGAACCGTCGTCCACGCTCAGTGTGCCAAGCAGCACGGAAACTTCGCCGCCGCCGAAGAGCGAGCCGATTTTCTCGTTGCCGCCGAGTTTGAGCAGTGCCCCCGAGTCGATGGTTAGATCGGTGGTGTCCAACAAGCGTTCGGCGGACCCCAGGGTGGTGGTGCCGGTCTGGACATGGAAGAACTCCGCGGCGCTGGTGCCGTTGAGGGCGACGCCGCCGTTGGCGGTGACGGTGCCGGTGCCGAGGTTGGCGTTGATGAGCGAGCCGTTGTTGAGGGCGTAGGTGGCGGCGGTGAGGGTGGCGGTGCCGTTGATGGTGCCGGTGTTGAACAGCGAGGCGATGGTGTCATTGGCGGCTGCAATGTTGAGCAGGCCGTGGTTGGTGACCGCAGCCCCGGCGTCGAGCCCGCCATTGAGGTCGTTCAAGGTGGCCCCCGCGGTGATATTGACCGTCGGGCTCGCCAGACTGCCGGCACCGGAGAGTGTGAGCGTGCCGACATCGACCAAGGTGGTGCCGGTGTAGGTGTTGACACCGGTTAGAGTCAGCAGTCCTGACGAGGTTTTGGTCAGGTTGCCGGTGCCGGAAATGACGCCCGCGAACGCACCTTGGTTCACGGTTAGGATGGTTGGCGCGGCGAGTGTCACCGAGCCGCTCCCATTCAGGGTGTCGATGGCGTCGTCGGTGGTTAGCGCGAGGGTGCCATTAACGGTTGCCACCGTGTTGGAGGCCAGGCCGGCACTAAAATCGTTCAAGGTGGCACCTGCGGTAATATTGAGCGTCGGGCTCGTTAGGCTGCCAGCGCCTGATAGAGTCAGCGTGCCGCTATCGACCAGGGTGGTGCCGGTGTAGGTGTTGGCACCGGTGAGGGTGAGGGTGGCCGCGCCCTTTTTGCTGATGCCCGCGCCGCTGCCGCCGCCGATGCCGCCATCGGCGAGCAAACCGGAAAAGGTGGAGGCACCCGCCTGATTGATAGTGAGGGTATAGGCGCCGAGATTGACCGTGCCGGCCCCGGAGAGGTCGCCGATGGCTTGGTCGCCAGTCTGGGAAATGTCCAGGTCCGCGCCGCCGGCGATGTTCATCACGCCATTGGCATTGAGGCTGCCGGTGGAAATAACCGTGGTGCCGTCAGCCTTGCAGGAGCGGGCCAGTGCCAGGGTGCCGCCGGCCACGGTGGTGCCGCCGGCATAGGTGTTGGCGTTGGTTAGAATCAGGATGCCCGTGTGTGTGGCGTCGCCCACGGTCAAGCTGCCGTTGGACAGCACACCGGTGAGCGTGGCGGTGTCAACATTGGCGGCGTAGGCCACGGTGGTGGCCGTCGCCGCCATCGCGGCGTTGGCCGTGACCATAATGCTGCGGTTGCCACCATTGAGGTCGATGTTGTTTTTGAAATTCACATTGTCGGTGGCGCTAGCCGAGCCAAACAGCAAACTGCTGCCAGCGGGCACAAAGCAGTCACTGGCCCACTTCTGGGTGGCGGCGGCCTGGCTGAAGCCGTCGTTGAGGCTCACATTGAGCACGCCGCCGGCGGCGGCGAAACCACCCGAAGCGGTCCATTGGACTTTGCTCGGATCGGTGCCCACCATGCGGATGAAGTCGCCGTTGGACTGCAGCACGCCGCCGGCAAAGTTGATATGACTGTCACTGTTGATGCCGGTGCCATCCTGGGCTTGGAGCACCCCGCCGCTGATCAGGGTTTCCCCGGAGTAAGTGTTGGTGCCATTTAACATCACCAGACCGCTGGCGATAGTCAGGCCTGCGCCTGAGCCCGACGGAATGGGCGAATCCATTGAGGCGGCGCTGTCATCGGCGATCGAGCCGTTGATCTTGATCACGTTGCCCGTGCCGGCCGCGAGCCTGACACTCGAGCCGGTCATCATGAAAATATCAGAACCTAGCGCGCCACCGGCAGCCCCCGCCGCAGTGGAGTTATCTGCAAGCTCGCCTGCGCCGCCGCGGACGATGTTCTGGCCGATGGTGGCGTTGCCGGTGATGGTGAGGGCACCGCCATCGCGCACGAAGATGCCGCCGCCCATGCCATTGCCGCCACTGCCGCCCGCGGCCTGCGTGGCATTGCCCGCGCCGCCCGCGCCGCTGCCGCCGCCAAACCCGCCACTGCCGCCATCGCCGCCGGAGCCATTGAGGCCGTCGGGGCGCTTTGAGGTTCCCGGAGCATCGATCATCGGGGCACCTGGGTCCGTGATGAAAGTGACGGATTTCTCACTGGTTTTGACCGTGTTGATAGTCACCGTGGCGGTGGTGGTGCCGTCGGAAACGCCGCCGCCCAAAAGCGGAACACCTGCGGGCAGCGTAACGAGTTGTGCGAAGGCCGCTTGCGGCGTCTCCAGATCGCCTTCGACCGTGACCGTGTATGCCGGGTCGCTGCCGGGAAATAGGTATTGCTGGGAAAAGATGGGGTATATCCGGGTTTCCTTCACCTCGGGCTTGGCAGGGGTCGTTTTTGCGTCACTTGCACCCGCACCGCCACCGCCTATGCCGCCATCGCCACCTTGGCCACCGCCGGCGCCGAAACCACCCAAGCCGCCGGTGCCACCATCGTTGGCGTCACCACCGGCCGCTCCGCCACTATAAGCCGAGCCGTCCCAGTTTTCACCGCCGGTGCCGCCGTCGCCGCCGTCGCCGCCGGTGCCGCCGCCGAAGCCAAACCCGCCTTGGCCACCATTGCCGCCGGCACCACCGCCGCCGCCCAGACCGATCTGGCCATCGGATAGGGATTTATCGAAATACACGTTGGCGGCGATCGCATTGCCAAGGTTGATGGCGGCGCTCGCCAGCGAAGCCGCCAGGCCGATGGCCACATTGGCCGTAAAGGGATTGGCAGAGTCGGCCGCCAGTTGGACCCCCAAGCCACCAGATCGATGGATGCGGTGGTGGTGGCCAGAATGAGCGAATCACTGCGGTCGCCGCCGTTGCCGCCGTCGCCGCCGTCGCCGCCGTTGCCGCCGAAGCCGGTGGCGCTGAAGGCACCGTTATAGCCCTTGCTGCCGGTGGTGCCGCCAATGTCCGTAAAGGCGCTTTGAGTGGGGGTGGAGCCATTGGCACCCGCCGCGCCTGTCGTGCCGCCGCTGAAATAATTGTTGAGCGTGCCGCCAATGGTGCCGATGCCTCCCGCACCGCCCTTGGCGGTGTTGCCCACGATATCGACGTTGGTGAGGGTCACACTAGCGCCCGAGTTGATGAAGATCGCGCCGCCCAAGCCCGCGCCCCCACCGCTGCCGTTGCCGCCTGCGGTGGAAAAGTTCGTCAAGATCACATCGTTGAGGTTCAGGGAACCGCTTTGCACAAAGTAGCCGTTGCCGCCCACGCCGTTGATGATCGCCGAGGCCGCCTGCATCTGATAGGTCAGGAGCAGAAATGGCGTGCTGAGGGCCAGCAGCGCGGGCAATTTGCGGCGACCCGCCGCGCGTGTGGCGAGTTGTGCGAAGATCTGGAACAGAGAGGTCGATTTGCGTTTCATGATGTTTTGTGAATGGGATGGGGATGGGGCTGGGGTGCTACGGATACCCCTACGGGCTCGCGAGGTTATATAGACAAGCAAAAGCCGGTATGCTACGCATGAACGACTTACTGAGCAGTCTTTAGGATAGACTACACACGATCATTGGGTATAATGCGCCCATGCCAAGGATTGACGGAAGAACAATAGATCACGGTACCAGCGAACATCTCAGGATTTTGGCTGTCCGGCGCGTCAGAGAGGACGG
>CAIZNN010000074.1 GCA_903934285.1 Akkermansiaceae bacterium
CCCATCACCCAATCCCATCACCCAATCCCATCACCCAATCCCATCACCCAATCCCATCACCCAATCCCATCACCCAATCCCATCACCCAATCCCATCACCCAATCCCATCACCCAATCCCCTCATTCAATCCCCTCATTCAATCCCCTCATTCAATCCCCTCATTCAATCCCCTCATTCAATCCCCTTGCTCAAATTCCTAACACTCCAGAGCACCCCGGCCGCCGCTGCCGCGTGGCCCCGCATCTTGCGCGCCCCGCTCGTGCGCGTCGGCCCGAACCGTCCCCGGCACGCCCGGAACACCTCGTCGACAAACGCCCGGCTCCCAAGCACCGCCCCGTCGGTGAAATACCTCACCCGGCAGCGCAACATCTGGCTCAGCGCCACCTCCCGGCTTCGCTCCAAGTGCGCCAATTCCGCTGCCACCACTTCCTTTTTCATCCCTTTCCTAACCACCCTGGCCTGCCGCCCGCCGCCTGCGTCCGCCACCTCCGTCAGCCTCTCCACGCCTTCGGCTAACAAGGTCATCCGATAGCCCTTGGACACCTCGCCGGGCCAGTGTCGCGCGCCGCCGCCGCCCCCCTTATGAGCCGTCAGCGCCCGCACCAAGCCCGCACGCGCTTTCTTGCCATCGCCTCGCGGCCCGCCGCCCATTGCCTCGCCGTAGCTGCTCCAGCGGTAGGCCGCCGGGTCCGCCACAATCCCGGCCCGCACCGGGTTCAGATCGATGTAGGCTGCGATCGTGCGCGACGCCACCCCATCCTCCACCAACACGCTTTTAAACACATCTTCCCACAACCCGCCGCTGCGTTTGCTGCGGCGGTTGAGCCATTGGGTGAAGCGTTGCATGAACCCTTTCATGAACTCGCTCAAGTCATGCATCCGGTAGCTGAAGCGTTCGTGCAGTTCCCGCGCCAGCGACTCGTCCGCCAGCCCGCCCGTCACCCTCTGCCTCACCTCCGCCAACTCCTTCGCCACCACCGCCACGAACGCCTCGTGGTAGATACACCGCAACCGGCGCAGCAACTCCGCGTCGCTCAAGCCCTCTGCCGGCAGCGGTGGCACCTCCAGCAGCAAGTGAATGTGGTTGCTCATGAAGCAATAGCCCAGCACCTGGCAGCCGGAAAAATCCTCATAGCTCCGCATCAAGGTTCGCAGCTTCTCCTTTTCCTCCTGGCCAAAGGCAAACCGCCGGTCCACCACCCGGCTCACGCAGTGGTATATGCTCGGCTTCTCCGTCGAATCCTTCCATGGGGCTATGAAGCGGGCGCGTGGCATGCTCCCAACCTAGCCGTCACCCCGCACAACGCAAGCAGAATTTCACAGGAGGAGGCTCCCCATCTGGTCAATTCCATCGACGCAGCATCTCGGTGGTCACTTGGGTTGGAGATGCTTGGTGAGGTTGGCGGCGGCGAGGGCGCGCCAACCGCCGTGGAGCACGAACACCTCGTTGCCCAAGTCCAACTTCCTGATGCGCTCGGCGACCTGGCGACTGGTGCCGCAATTCTCGTTGCCACAATAGACGAGCACCCGCGCACCGTCCACCATGCGCTCCACGGCAGCAGCCTCAAACGCCTGCATGTTTTCGTCAGGGTCGAGGTTCCACAGCAACGAGCCCGCCACACCATCGCGCGCCCACTCGCGGCGCGAGCGGGCGTCGATCCACAGGACCCGCCCCTGCCACTCGTGGGTCACCCGCTCCAGACACACCTCGTCGGGCGCCAAGGCCGCAGGATCACAGCGCAACGCGCGGTCCGGCGGCCCCTTGACCCAATAGGTGACTGCCGCGGCGGCCGCGGAGATTGTTAGGACGGCCGCCAGTTGTGCGAGCGAGGTCATGGGATGCGGGGCGGGTCGCGCCGGATCACGGCAAATGCCTGGAGGGTTTTGTGGCGTGCGATGTCACAATCCGTTTCGATGCGAATGATCGCCAAGCCGGGTTCCTTGACCGCAGCCGGGGTGACCCACAGTTCGTAATGCTTGCCCTCTTCAAGGGGGTGGACCTCGACCGAGAAATTGTCCGAGGTGCAGCTGGTGGCAACGATTTTGATGGGCTTGGAATGAGCCATTGTGATGTCGATTTTGCGGGTTTCGGGGGACCCGTCGAGCGACCATTTCAAGGTTTTCTCACTCATTACGACGAGCACGGGGATGTGGACCCGCACCGTGAGGGTCAGGGACGGCTTGTCAACGGGATCCTTATCTAACCACAGGACCACGGTCTTATCGACCAGCCCGGAGAAATTCCCCATGTCGAAGGTGGCGCGGATCTGGCCGGATTCGCCGGGGGCGTAATTCAGCTTGCCGTTAGAGACCTGCACGGCGATGCACGAACAGACCTTGTCAAACTTGACGATATTGACCGGCTTGTCGGTCTTGTTCTCGAACTTGAAATCCGCGACGACCATCTTGGCATCCGGCGGGGCGTGGATCTCCACCAATTCCTTTTCGAAGGTGAGTCCCGCCGCGGGCAGGAACCCCGCGATGGCCAGCCAGCAACAAATCGCAGTGCGCATGGGTGAAGGCTAGCCGGGGAATTTTTCAGCGGCAAGCGAAACCGCGATGATGAGCCGCCCGCCGCGCCATTCCGGGCCCAGCACCAACAACGGGCGGTCCCCCTCCAACAACACATCGGTCTTCAAGATTTTCTTGCGGCTGAGCCACAGTTCGAGGTCGAGGCGGGTGGCTAGCCGGGTTGGGCGGCTGCGCAATTCGAAGCGCACCAGCACCTCGTCGGAGGGTTTGAGCGGTTGCGCCCAATTCTCGTAACTGCGGAACAACGGCTGGGTATCCTCACCCAGCAAGCGGTAATGCTTGAAGCGCAGTTTCGCCTCGCTGCGCAAGCGGGTTTCGAGCGCCTTACCCAGCAGCGCCGCCTTGGCCCCGGCGGCCGCGGCATCGCCGTCGGTGGCGAAATACACCGTCACGGTCACCGTGCCCATGATCGCCTTGCCGGGGTCCTCCGGCGCGCCGATGAGGCGCATCGGGAGCAACCCCAGGGTCGAGCCAAGCACGGCCAAGCATGCCCGGCGGGTCATTGCGGCACCTCCCCGGCTGCGCGGGGTTCCACTGCGGCGATGGGTTTGCCGATGCCGGGCAAGCAGGCAGATTCGGCAAAATCGAGGGTATCAGGGATGGCCTCGACCCCCTCGAGGACGATGACGGTGGCCGCAGCATCGGAGCTGGAGAACCATTCGGCATCCACCCCGCGTTCCGGGGTATAAACCGTGGGAACATGGGTCGCCACCGGCACCGGCGCGGGGTTGGTCACCGTCACCACCCGGGTCACGCCGCCCGCTTTGGTCCCCACCCAAAAAGCCAGCGCCATGCCGGCGGCAGCCGAGGCTGGCATCCACCAAGTCCGCCATGCCGCGGCGCGGGCGAGGCGGCGCGGCGGCGCGGTCTGCGCGCGGATCGCCCTTGCGATGCGGCTGTTGAAAAACTCCGGATAAGGCGGTTCGATGGTGGCGGGCAGGGCCGCGGCGAGGGCTGCACGCCAGGCGCGCACTTGCTGGCGCCTGGCTAACAAATCCGTGGCGCCGCGGACCGAGGCGTCGAAAGCGGCGAGTTCCGCGCCCTGCAATTCGTCATCCAGCCAGCGGGCCAGGGTGGATTCATCGGGCAAAGTATTCATGGTGGAGCATGGATTGGAGTTTTTGGCGGGCGTAAAACAGGCGGCTCATCACGGTGCCGATCGAGGTGCCCATGACCTCGGCGATTTCCTTGTAAGCAAGTCCCTGCACATCCTTGAGCAACACCGCCTCGCGGTGTTCGGGCGAGAGTTTGGCCAGCGCCGCCTCGATCTTGACCCGCAGTTCGGCGTGGGCCATCGCCTCATCCGGGGACTCGCCGGCACTGGGGGCGCTCTGCGCCGCGGGATCGATCTGGTGGCGGGCGAAAACCTCATCATTGAATTCGCCCACGCTGTCGATTTTGCGTTTGCGCGTCCAATCGTAAACGACATTATGGGCGATGCGGTACAGCCAAGTGGAAAACCGTGCCTTGGCCTCAAACCGCGGCAAGGCCAGCCAAGCCTTGATGAAAACCTCCTGCGCGAGATCCCAGGCATCGGCTTCTTGATGGATCATGTTGCGAATCATGGCGAAAATCCTCCCCCGGTGGCGGGTGACCAAGGTGTCAAAGGATCGCATGTCGCCGGCTTGGGCACGGACGACAAGGCGGACGTCATCGTCTGGATTGTCTTGCGCGTCCTCCAGAGCGGCGGGTCCGACCGATCCCATCGGGCGCTTGGACGTGTTGGCGCTGGATTTATTCATCATTCGCGAAAGAATTTGGTCCGGCCCGTGGAGTGGGGTGTTGCCGCTCCACGTCGGACCCGCCCCAAGCTGCCGCGTCCGGGTGCCTGCGGCAACCTGGAAATGAGCCGGACGGGTCGGACCGGTCGGACGGGTCGGACGGGTCGGACGGGTCGGACGGGTCGGACGGGTCGGACGGGTCGGACGGGCCGGACGGGTCGGACGGGTCGGACGGGTCGGACGGGTCGGGCCGGTCGGGCCGGTCGCCAGCCACGGCCCTGCGACAAATCGAAGGGGGCCGGCCAAATGCGATTGCGGTGATCCGGGTCGTGTGTATGGTCGCGGGCATGACGCGAGGTTGCATGATCCAGGCCGGCCTGACCGTCGCATGGGCGGGTGCGCTTGTCTCCTGCATGCCTGCGGTCACCACCGATCTGCCGGTGTCCAAGCCGGCCCCGCAGGATGCGGCGCTGGCCGCCGCGGTGTATCAGGAAAGTAACACCTATCGCCGCAACCATGGCGCAGGGAATTTGCAGCGGCACGCCGCACTGGACCATCTGGCCCAGCAGCACTCGGAGTTTTTGCGCAAGAACCGGGGGAAATTTGCCATCTACGGTGCCAATGTGAGCCACTACGGTTTTGAGAGTCGAGCCCTTGCTGCCGAGCGGTTTTACCACCTGAGCCAAGTCGGTGAAAATGTCGCCACCACTTCCAGGCAAGGCCCGGGCACGGCGGCCCAACTGGTGGCGCTGTGGGCCAATTCGCCCAACCACGAAGCCAACCTGCGGCGTGGCTGGACGTACACCGGCATCGGGGTGGTCAAAGACGGCGATGGGATGGTGTTTGCCACCCAGATGTTCGGCTCCTACAGAGCCCCCATGCAGCGGGACTTGCTCAACAGCTTCCGCGTCCACTGAGCCCCGCCATGCCCGATTTCTCCTTGGAAAATGCGCTGCGCGCCTGCGGGCTGGCCATCATCGCCGGCGTCGATGAGGCGGGGCGCGGGCCGCTGGCCGGGCCGGTGGCGGCCGCGGCGGTGATCTTGCCCGCCGCCTTTCGCGACCCGGGCTTGGATGACTCGAAAAAACTCAGCGCGAAGAAACGCGAGGCGCTGTATCACATTCTAACCGATGATCCGCGGGTCAAGTGGGCGGTGGCGTTGGCGAGTGCGGCGGAGATCGACACCCTCAACATTCTGCGGGCGACCCATCTGGCGATGCGGCGGGCGGTGGCGGGCTTGGGGGTGGTGCCCGACCATTGCCTGATCGACGGGCTGCCGGTGCGCGGGTTTCCGTGGCCGCACGAGGGCATTGTAAAAGGTGACGGCCGCTCGCTCTCGATTGCCGCGGCCAGCATCCTGGCCAAAGTCACCCGCGACCGTCTGCTGCGCGCCATTGATGCGGAATTTCCACTTTACGGCTTTGCCAAGCACCAAGGATATGGCACAAAGCAACATCTTGAAGCGCTTCGGATTCACGGCCCTTGTTGCCACCATCGTCGCTCGTTTGAGCCCGTGGCTCAACTCGCCTTGCCGCTTGACGGCGCCTGATGGCACGGCGCGCGACCGGCTCTGGCTCGGCCGCTTCGGCGAGCGCGTGGCGGCGGATTGGTTGCGCGCCCACCAATGCAAGATTCTGGCCAAGAACTACCGCAACCAGCGCCGTGGCCGCCGCACCGGGGAAGTGGACATCGTGGCGCGCGAGCAGCGGGTGTTGTTGTTTGTCGAGGTGAAAACCCGCCACGAGGCGAGCCCGATCCGCCCGTTAGACGCGGTGGACAAGGCCAAGCAACGGCTCATCGAACGCGGCGCCAACGACTGGCTGCGCCGGTTAGGCACGCGCGACCTGCCCTGGCGCTTCGATGTGATTGAAGTGTACGTCGCCGAGGGCAAGCCGCCGCGGGTCAACCGGGTGCGCGATGCGTTCTAGCAAGGCTCAGACATCCTGAACCCGGAGGAGAATGGCTGAGACCTTGTGCAGAAAGGCGGCGGTCAGGATGCCCGATACGGTTTACTTCACAGGTCCTGATCCCGGTGGAAAATGCTTTGGCACATTTGCGCGCGGTTCGCGGGCTTGAATGGTAATGCGGGATGAAAATGACCACGGATGAAGAGGACTTCGGCGTGAGCTCAGTCGAACGATTACACGGATTAAGAATTCGGGGTGGGGTAAATCGGAGTGTCGGGATAGCTCGTGGGGAAGAAACCACTGATGAAGACTGAGGAGACTGATTTCAGCGCCGTTCTAACCAGAAAAGCCGCGGCCTGACAATTATTTGGCGGCCGCAAATGGCCAAACTCTAGCGAGGCTTCGCCTCAGACCCAAGACGACAAGACCCAAGACGCAAGACGAAGAAATTTGACCTAACGACAACGCATTCGTTTTTTCAAGGACTCTAGAGCGGTGACAAGTCAGCGCACTCCAAGGCCTCAGCCGAACAACGCGCGCAAGGCACCCCTGATTATCCGATAGAAAAGCAGCAGCACCGCGGCGCACAGCCCGATTGTTAGAAAGAGCGCCAGCAGGATGCCGCCGCCAATGATGAGCACGGGCCACCACGCCGGGTGCAACATGCGCGCCTGGCCGGGCCAGCGCTGCCAATTGGTCCACGACTGGCCGGAGCGGGACTCGTCCTGGGCATCGTCGCGCGCCAGCGCGTCGGATGCGGGCCTGGCTGGCGGCGGGGTGGCGCCGTCGATTTCGACGACTTCGACTTCGATGGCGGGTTGGTGGTTGCGGGGCATGAGCGGCGGCGGGAGGCGCGGCGCCCGGATCAGCCTTTGATCTCCAGGAGCATCTGCGGGTTGTTGGAAAACTTCTTCAGGAAGAACAACAGCCGCTCCATGGCCTCGACCGGGCGGTGGCCGGAGAGGCCGCGGCGGATGAGGTGGATTTTGTGCAGCATGTGCTCTGGCAGCAGCAATTCCTCGCGGCGGGTGCCGGATTTGAAGATGTCAACTGCCGGATAGATATAGTTTTCCGCGATTTTGCGATCGAGGACCAATTCCATGTTGCCGGTGCCTTTGAATTCGAGGAAGATCGCCTCGTCGGCGCGCGAGTTGGTCTGGATGAGGGCGGTGGCGAGGATGGTCAGGGAGCCGCCGCCGCGGGTGTTGCGGGCTGCGGCGAAGAGGCGGCGGGGCACTTCCAAGGCGCCGATGGTGATGCCGCCCGAGCCGGTGCCGCGGCCGACGTTGTTCATGGTGGCATTGTAGGCGCGGGCCAGGCGGGTGATGGAATCCATCAGCAGGAAGACATCCTTGCCGGCCTCGACGAGGCGTTTGGCGCGCTCGATGGCGAGTTCGGCGATGCGGCAGTGGTTGCGTGCCACCTCATCATTGGAGCTGGCGTAGATTTCCGCGCCGGGCAGCGCGCGGCGGAACTCGGTGACTTCTTCGGGGCGCTCATCGACGAGCAGGATCATGAGGTGGAGCGAGTCGGCGTATTTGTCGCGCACGGCTTCCGCGGTGTGCAACAGCATGGTGGTTTTGCCCGAGCGCGGCGGCGACACAATCAGCCCGCGCTGGCCGCGCCCGACCGGGGTCATGATATCAATGACGCGGGTGGTGAAGCGGTCCGGCGTGGTCTCGAAACTGAGGCGTTTGGTCGGGTTGACGGCTTTGAGTTCATCGAAGTGGGGGAGCTTGGCGGCGTCCTCCGGGGCGAGGCCGTTGACCTGGGTGATTTCGACGAGTTGGGGGCCGCGCGCGCCTTCCTGATAGCGGCCATGGATCCACTGGCCGAGGCGCAGGTTGTGGCGGCGGATCATTTCCGGCGGCACAAACACATCGTCGCGGGCTTGCTCAAAATTCTTTTTGGGGACGCGCAGGAAGCCGAAGCTCTTGGGGGCGAGTTCCAACATGCCATTGGTGTCGAGCACCGGGCCGGTTAGGACGACCTGGCGGTTGGCCTCGGAATCCTGGTGGCGGCTGTGGGTGGGGTCGGGGTGGCGGTGGTGGCCCTGGTGGCCCTGGTGGCCTTGGTGGCCCTGGTGGCCCTGGTGGCCTTGGTGGCCTTGGTGGCCTTGGTGGCCTTGGTGGCCCTGTTGGCCCTGTTGGCCTTGTTGGTTTTGTTGGCCTTGTTGGCCTTGTTGGCCTTGTTGGCGATTCTGACCCTGGTTGCGGTGTTGTTTGCGCTTTTCGCGGCGGCGTTTGCTGCGGCTTTCGCTGCGGCCGTCGCTGCGGCCGTCGGTGGTGGGTGCGCCGGATTGCTGGGCTGGTGGCGGCTGCGGTGGCTGCGGTGGTGGCGGGCTTGTAGGAGCGGGGGCCAGCGGCGCCGAGGCCTGGGGCGGGGCGGCGGTTTCTGCTGCGGGTGGGGCGGCGGCAGCGGAATGGGTTTTGGCGCGGCCTTTTGTTAGGGATGGCGCGGGTGGTCGCAGCGCGACGGCGCCACCACCCGGGACGCGTCCGATGCGCCGGGGGGCGGTTTGGAGAGGCTCGGCAGGCAGCTGGGAGCCCGGGGCGGCAGGTTCGTAGTTGCTGCTGGCGGCGGCAGCGCCGTCAACCGCGCCGGCAACCGCCGTTTTGCGGCTGCGCCGGGGCGCGGCGACCTTGGCCACACCGCTGGCGACAGGCGCGGCGACAGGCGCGGCAACAGGTGCGGCGACAGGTGCGGCGACAGGTGCGGCGGCAGCTCTCTTGGTCGCCACTTTACGCGCCGACTTCGCGGCCACCGGCTTGGCGGTGGCTGCGGCTGCGGTGGTCGTTTTGGCAGCCGTTTTGGCAGCCGTTTTGGTGGCCGTTTTGGCGGCGGCGCGTTTGCGCGCGGGGGCCGGTGGGGTGCCGGCGGCAGCAGGCGGTTGGGTTTGGTCGTGGTCGTTATTAGTCATCCGGAATCGGGGCTGGGGGGTGCGACTGGCGCAGGAAAGGAACGCTGGAGGAGGGCGGGTGGGAGGAGCAGAGGCGGATACCAGCTTGTGGAATCCGCGTCGCTTGGTTGCGGCGTCAGGATTCGAGTTGAGTTAGCAACTCATCCGCCACTTCGAAGTTGGTGAAGACATTGAGGGTGTCCGGGTAGTCATCGAGCAGGTCGTAGAGTTTGATGACTTGGCGGGCGATGCCGAGTTCGCTGACGATGCTCGGAATCTGCGGGACGGAGACAAGTTTTTCGGAGGCGAGGTGGAATCCGGCGTGGCGCAGGGCATTGGCGACGGTGCCGAGTTCGTTGGGCGCGGTGAGGATGAGGTGTTCGTCCGGATCGCATTGGACGTCGTCGGCACCGGCCTCGATGGCGGCCTCCATGAGGTGGTCTTCGGCGAGGTCGCTGGCGCTGAGGCGGATTTCGCCTTTGCGGTCGAATTGGTAGGAAACACTGCCGGGGGTGGCGATGCTGCCGCTGTTCTTGGTGAAAATCGAGCGCAGGTCGGCGGCGGCGCGGTTGAGGTTGTCGGTGGCCAGTTCGATGATGAAGGCGATGCCGGCGGGGCCGTAGCCTTCGTAGGTGACTTCCTGGATGGCCTCGCCGCCGAGTTCGCCGGTGCCTTTTTTGATGGCACGCTCGATGTTGTCGCGGGGCGTGGATACGGCTTTGGCGCTATCGATGGCGGTGCGCAGGCGGGCGTTGGTGGCGGGATCGCCACCGCCGGCGCGGGCGGCCAAGGCGATTTCATGGGCGCACTTGCTGAAGACGCGGCCTTTGATGGCATCGACTCTGGCCTTGATGTGTTTGACCTTTGACCACTTGTTGTGACCGGCCATAGGGGAGGTGTTGGGGAGGGGAGTGAGAATTAAAAACGGTTGCGGAACCGGCACACGGGATCAGAGACCAACGGGCCGGAGTGACGGTATGGGAGGAGAAAGGCGGCAGGTGGGAGGTGCCGAGGTGGCGGAACAGGTGGGTGCTAACCCTGCGGGTGGCTCGGCAATCTCCGAGCGAGCCATCGCTCCTTCGTTCCTACGGGCGAAACCCTGCCGCATCCCGCCCCACTTGGCAAACGAATTTTTTCAGCGATTTTTTTTCGCGGCGGGCCGCGGCCGCCGCCAATTGCGGGTTGCACGGCCGGGTGGGTGGTGGCATACTCGCGGCGTGAAACGAATTGTGCTTGGATTTGCGGGGGTTGTTGCCGCGCTGAGTTTGCCGCTGATGGCGGCGGAAGCCGCCGCCACCACCAAGCCGGCGCCACCTGCGGCGCCACCCACGGCGCCACCCACGGCGCCACCTGCGGCGCAACCCACGGCGCCACCTGCGGCGCCACCTGCGGCGCAACCCACGGCGCCACCTGCGGCGCCACCGGCGGTGACGAAGGCCACGGCGGTGGAGGACAAGACCGAGGTGCCCGAGGATTTGCTCGACGATCCGCATCGGCTCGAAGAGTTGGCGGTCAATGAATTCACCGCCCCGTCGATTGCCAAGTTGTTTGACACGCTGCAATTTCTGATGCCCATTCCGATGGCCGACGTCGAGCGCAAGATGCCGGCGCGGATGCCCTTGGACCGGGCCGATCTGGCGATTGAGCTGGGGTTTTTGATTGCCGATGGGTTTTTGGTAGTGCAGTCCGGGCAGATGGAAAAGGTGGAGGATCTGGCCAAGGATCTGACCCGCTACGGCAAGGCGCTGGGCGCGGGCGAGCGGGTCAACCGGCATTCGGCAAGTTTGTTAGACAGTGCGAAGAAAGGCAACGTCGAGCAACTCAAGAGCGAACTGCGGGCGACCCAAAAGGATGTGGAGATAGAATTGGTGACCTTGAAGGATGCGGATTTGGCGCATTTGATTTCGCTGGGTGGCTGGATCCGGGCGCTGGAGGTGGCGGTGGCGGCGGTGGACAAACAATTCTCACCGGAGCGGGCACGCAAGATCATGCGCGAAGATATCGCGGACTACTACACCGAGTCGGTGGCGGGGTTGGAGCCACGGATTTCCGAGCGCGCCAATTACCTGGAAATGCGCGACATCCTGGCCGGCTTGCGCAATGAGATGGTGATTGAAGAGGGCAAGGAGCCCACCAAGGCGCAGATTGCCGACATTCGCAAACAAGCCGCCAATCTGGTGAAGTTCGCCCTGCAGCGCCAGCAATGACGGCCGCGGCCGCGGGTCGTGCGGCGGGGTTTGGGGGGCACGGTTCGCGTGAGGCGGCGCTGGTCAAGCCCTATCTTTCCGCCTTTTATCCTTTGCTGGCGGCGGGGGTGCGGTGATACTGGTGCCGATGTTTGGCAGTTATTGGATTGATGCGGTGGCGGCGGCGAATGTGTCGCCGCTGTTCGCGGTACTGACGTTGGTGCTGGCGTTGGCGGTGTTGGTGTCGCTGTTGTTGTTGAAGTTCCGGCAGAGTTTGCTGGTCGGCTATTTGTTGTGCGGGGTGCTGATGGGCAACTTCGGGTTGTTGTGGCTCACCGGCACCAGCAAGGGCAGCCCGGTGATCGCCAATCTATCCGAAATCGGGGTGATCCTGCTGATGTTCACGCTGGGCATTGAGTTTTCCCTGAGCGAACTGCGGCATTTGTGGCGCACCGCCTTGGTCGGCGGCGGCTTGCAGATGGCGATCACGGCGGGAATCGGCGGCGGGGTTGCCGCGGCGCTGGGTTTTGCGCCGGCGGAGAGCGTGGTGTTAGGTGTGGCGCTGGGGATGAGTTCCACGGCGGTGGCGATGAAGTCCCTGCAGGATTTGGGGCAGCAGAACAACCCGGGAGCCCGGGCCAGCCTCGGGCTCGCCTTGTTTCAGGATATTCTGGTGATTGTGTTTTTCCTGTTGATGCCGGTGTTGTATGGGCAGGGTGAGGGCAGCGCGTCCGCACGGATTGGCATGGCCCTGTTGAAAGGCGCGGCTTTTCTGGCCGGCGCCTGGTTGTTGGGCCAATATGGGATCACCCCGCTGTTGCATCTGGTGGCCCGCACCCGCAGCCGCGAGTTGTTCACGCTCACCGTCATCGGCTTGTGCGCGGGTGTCGCCTATGCCGGCGGCGCGTTAGACCTCTCGCTGGCGCTGGGTGCGTTCACCGCCGGGTTGGTGGTCAGCGAGTCGATCTACAGCCACCGGATTCTATCGGATATTTTGCCGTTCAAGGATTTGTTTCTGGCGATCTTTTTCATCGCGGTGGGGCTTTCGATCGATTTGTCGGTGGTGGCGGGGAATTGGCTGTGGGTGGTGTTGGGGAGCGTGTTGATTCTAACATTCAAGGCGGGGCTGGTGTTCGGGGTGTTGAAGTGCCTGCGCCTGCCCGCCCGGCCGGCCTTGTTGGCGGCAGGCAGTCTGGCGAGCATGGGCGAGTTCTCGCTGGTGTTGCTGGGCAGGGCGGGGGGCTATCGCGCGTTTGATCCGCTGGCGGAGCAGATGTTGTTAGTGTGTACAGCCGTGACGATGGCGCTGGTGCCCTCGTTGATGCGTGCCTCATTTCCCGTCGGGCGGTGGCTGGAGCGGCGGCGGATTTTTGCCGCCCACAAGCTGGCAGCGGGCCCGCTCAAGCCGTCCCAGGCGATCAAGGAAATCTGCGACCATGCGATCATTTGCGGCTACGGGCCGGTCGGGCGCGCGCTCAATGAGGCGCTCAAGCGCTGCGGCGTGCCCACCCTGGTGCTGGAGTTGAATTCGGAGACAGTCAGGACGCTGAAAAAAGACGGCCAGCTGGTGCTGTTTGCGGATGCGACGCATCCGGAGGCGTTGGACTTGGCGGGCATCTATCGCGCGCGTCTGGTGGCGTTCACCTTTCCCGCGGTGGATGCGACCTGTGCCGCCGTGCCGCTGGTGCGCGAGCGCAACGAGGGGGTTTTCATCTTCGGGCGCGCCAAGTATCCGCGCGAGGTGACCCGCCTGCGGGAATTGGGGGTGCGGGTCATTCACGACGAGCGCGAGAGCGCGGTGGCCATGGTGCGCGCCGCGATGACCTCCTACGAGCGATTCGACATCGACCCCGAAGAAATCGTTGGCGAAACGATGGAGCAGGGGTGAGCAGGCTCAGACATTCTGAACCTGGAGGAAAATGGATGAGACCTTGTGATGAAAGGCGGCGGGCAGGATGCTCGCGCCACGGTGGTCCGGGCATCCTGCCCGGAGTGAAATGGTCTCACCTGATTTCCCGGTTGAATGCCAATAGCCGGCTGAGTTCAGGATGTCTGAGGTTGCGCTTTGCGGGCGACGCCTGGCGGAGGCATCGGATGTTGCCGGCGCCCGTCGGTCACAGCCCGCCGCCACAAGTCGCCCTCAAGCCGTTGCCATCGCCGCGAGATGGGCGGGGGTGGTGCCGCAACAACCGCCGACAATGGAAATGCCCAGGGCGCGCAAGGTGCGGGCGAGTTGCGCCATTTCCTCCGGAGTGGCATCGTAGCGGACTTCGTCCCCCATCGGGTGGGGCGCGCCGGCATTGGGCTGCATGATGGTGGGGCGGCCCGCGGCGGCGGCGCAAATTTCCGTGGCCAGCTCGACGTAATCGGCGAGCGACAGATCGGTGCCACAATTCGCGCCGGCGATGGCGGCGCCGGCGGCATAGGCGGCCGCAATCGCCTCGGCCACTTTGGTGCCCATCAGCGTGCGGTAGTCGCCGGCGCATTTTTGAAACGCATAGGTGGCAATGACCGGCAAATCCGTGACGGCGCGGGCGGCGCGGACGCCGGCGCAGAGTTCGCCCGGATCGCTCATGGTTTCCACCAGAATGGCATCCGCCCCCCCCGCCACCAGCGCGCTGATTTGCTCGCGGAAAATCGCCTCCACTTCGGCTACCGTGGTGTCGCCCAGCGGTTCGAGAAAATCCCCGAATGGCCCGACGTCGCCAATCACCCAACCGTCCGCGCCGGCCACCTCGGCAGCCACCTCGGCGGCGCGCCGGTTCCAGTCGGCGACCTTGTCGCCGAGCCCGTGGCGTTCCAACATCGACCGGCTGCCACCGAAGGAATTGGTGGTGATCAAGCGGCAGCCGGCATTGCGATACGCCTGATGCACCTCCTTGACGACATCCGGTCGCTCGGCATTCCACCGCATGCCGCATTCCCCGATGCGCATGCCACGTTCAATGAGCTGGGTGCCCATCGCGCCATCGCAGGTGAGAGTGGAACACAGGCAGGCGTCGGCAAGGGATGGTTTGTTCATGGCAATATGGGTGGGTCGGCCCCAAGCAAACCTCATTGCCACCTACCTGCCAAGTCCCGCCTTCATCCCAGCCCCAATTCCTTAATCCGGTGAAACAACTCCCGGGAAGCCGGGGCTATATTGATCCGTTCTGGCCGGGGCGCGTTGTTGGGGAACACAAGTCCGCCGGCCAGGATCTCCACAAGCACATCCGTCGCTTCGATGTGCTCAACACCCCCGAGGATCTGGGAAGTTCACGAACACCTGCGGAACCCCACCCAACACTCGGGTTTTCGACAATCCCCCCCCGATCCGACCATGGGCGGCAGCGTCCCCAGCGCATGACCCGCCCCCGCTTGCCCACTGCCGCCAACGGTCCCAGCCACTCCGCCCGCCACCCCCGCCTTCTTCGGCGCCCTGGGCAGATCCTCACATCTTTACGACTGGCAATTCCGTGGGGAGCGCCGGCGTCCCGCCGGCTGTGTGCGGCATCCTGCCGCGCACTCTTCAGCCCGTGCTCAGTCAATGGTTACATCCTGGGCCGTAACCTCCTCGCCCTCCCGTGGACTGGAGCGCAGCGCCTGCCCGCAGGGTGGGAGCGGCGGCGACCCTAATTCGACCATGATAGACCTCCACATCTTGAAGCGGCCGGCGGCCGGCGGCCCAAGCCCACTCGCTTTGGCCTGAACTCCAACAATTTCAATCTACCCGAGGATCGTTCCCACTTCCCGCATTTTCTGCTTGGCTGTCTGACCATGGAGGACTACAACCCTTTCATGAGCGGTCCCCCCAGAGAAGTGCCCGTCCGGGTTGCATTTGCCCCTTGTTCAACCACTGGTTCACAAGATGAAGCTCGCGCCAATACTGACCCTCATCGCCTTGCTTCTTGCGTCCTGCAAGGAACATGTAATCTTGGAGGGTAGGCGTTCGCTCCAAAGATACGGAGGAGCGTGATCGCATTGGAAATCAACGCCTTAAGGCGCAGCTTTACGGGTTGACTCTGCGTAAGGCCCGCAATAGATTCGGGCGTGAGCGTTCAAGAATTGGCGCTGCGATTACCACGGGTCGAGACACTGCGACTCATGGAAGCGCTGTGGGATGACCTCAGCCACGAGGGTGAGGAGGTGGATTCGCCATCCTGGCATGAATCAGTATTGAACGAGACAGAGCAGCGAGTTGCCTCCGGCGAGGAGGTTCCTTTGGATTGGAATGCGGCGAGGCGCCACCTGAGGAGGCTGTGAATGACAACCCGAACCCGGAAGCCGACTTGGAGGCTGATGGATGGGGAAACGTCATGGCTGAAGCGTACACAGGGAACGCAGTTCATGGATACATGAACCGATGCTGCGCCGGCGGCGGAGCCGGCGCCTGACTGGCATGGCGTGAGCGGA
>CAIZNN010000075.1 GCA_903934285.1 Akkermansiaceae bacterium
CCAGGTTGATCTTGCCGCCGCCTTGATCCGTGAACTGTACTCCTCGCGGCCATGCTGAGTTTTTCCGGCAGCCTGAAAGTCTTCGTCGCTGTTGAACCTTGCGACATGCGCCGCAGCTTCAACGGTCTGCATGATGCGGTGAGCACCCGTCTCCAGGAAGATCCCCGGAGCGGGTCCATCTACGCCTTTACCAACAAGCGCCGCACCCTGCTCAAGATCCTCTATTGGGATGGAAGTGGCCTGTGGGTTCTGGCAAAGAGGTTGGAAAAGGGCACGTTCTCCTGGCCCAAGGCCGCCGATGTCAGGGACGGAAAACTCCGCCTCAACTCCACCGCACTGGCCCTTTTGCTCGACGGCATCGACATGCGCGACGGATGCCAGAGGCCGTGGTATGAAATTCGGTGAAAAAGGCCTACTATTTCAGCAGAATGGCACGCCTTCTGCTACTACTCAGATAGTAAATGGACGACTCCGAAAGACAACACCTGCAGGCCGAGATTGCCCGACGCGACGAGGTTATCGCGCACCAGGCTGCAGAGATTGTTATCCTCAAACAAAGCATCGACGCGCTCTGCCGCCGGATCTTCGGCGCATCCAGCGAAAAGCTCGATCCCGCCCAGCTCGAACTCATGCTCGGAGGCGATCTCGCAAAAAAAGCCCCCGCCGCCGTTTCCGCAGACCTCGGACCGGCGGCTGAACTCCCCACTCACAAGCAAGCGCCTAAAAAGACCCGCGCTCCGCGTATCCCGGAACATCTTCCCGTGGTTCGCGAAGAACTCGATCCGCCCGAAGTCCTGCTCGATCCAGCAGCCTTCCGCCGCATCGGTGAGGAAGTGCGCGAGCAACTCCACTTCAAACCCGCCGAGTTCATCCGCATCCAACTCGTGCGCGGCAAATACGTTCGCAAGAACGATCCCACCGCCAAGCCATTCATCAACCCGCTGCCACCTTCCCTGCAAGACCGCTGCATCGCCACTCCCGGACTCATCGCCGAAGTGACGGACAACCGCTTTGTCTGCCACCTGCCCTACTATCGTCAGGCGGAAATGTTCGCCCGCATGGGAGTCAAGCTTCACCGCAAGACCCTCTGCGACTGGGCGCTGCTCGCCTCCGACTGGCTCTCCATCATTTACCGCGAAATCCAATACGAACATTGGCGGGCACTTTACCGACAGATTGACGAAACCCCCATCGATTACCTCGAACCCGGCAGCGGAAAAGCACAAACCGGATACCTCTGGACTTCTAACATTCCTGGCGGAACCGTGTTCTACCATTGGCATGACGGACGTGGTGCCGGAGGCATGACCGGACTCTTTGAGCAGGAGCAGGCCGCGGGACAGGAAACCGGCGACCCCAAAATCCTCCCGCTGCTGCGCATCATCCAGTGCGATGGTTACAGCGTCTATCCGTCTTGGGCCAAGGACAAGGCGTGGATCAAACTCATGGGCTGCCACTCCCATGTGCGGCGGAAGTTTTTCGAGGCCACGGAGCAATCGCCCCGGCTCGTCGCTTGGATCCTGCGCCAGATCGCCCACCTCTATCACATCGAAAAGCGCCTGCGCGAAACCAAGGCCGGCCCCGCCCTGCGCGAGGCCGTGCGTGCCGCCGAAAGCTGCATGATCCACCGCCGGCTCAAAAAGGCCATCGACAAACTCGCCCTCCGCGGTTCCATCCTGCCCAAAAGCAAACTCGGGAAAGCCATTCGCTACGCCATCAATCAGTGGACCAATCTCGAAGTCTATCTTGGCGACGGCCGGGTCGAAATATGCAACAACAGCGTGGAAAACGCGATTCGCCCTACCAAGCTTGGGGCGAAAAACTGGCTCTTCCTGGGCAATGAGGAGTCTGGACAGAAGTGTGCCATCCTCTACACCATCGTGGAGAACTGCCGCCGCCTGGGCATCAATCCCAAGGAATACCTTACCGACGTGCTCACCCGCTTGCCCGCTATGAAAGCCAGCGAAGCCGCCAGCCTCATCCCGGCCAACTGGCTCAAGGCACGCAGCGGCAAGCCGGGTCGTATGGTAGCCTGATAGCATAGCGGTCATAGATGCGGCTAATATGACCGCTATGAATCCGCCGGTGCAACGACTATGCAATGGCGCTTCGGACCACGCTTACTCCCTTTGCGTGTCACCCACGCCAAGATCGAAGTGGAACCGTACGAATTGCCTCCCGTCCAGGCTTGCTTCCACCGGGTGGCGCGCACCGCCGTAAGGCGCCCCATCAAGGTCCATGATCGATTCGCCGATCACGAACCCAAAGAAGTCTCCCGCGTCCCTCGCGGCAGCGTTTTGCAAGGCCCCGAGAAGTCGCCCTCCGCTTCGCCTTGCCTCCGCTCGACTTGAGCCAGACGGCGGGGACGAGTGCAGGGCACCTCGACCACGGCAAGACCCACCCGGCCGAGACCGGCAAAGAAGCCTGAGGAATTTCCTTCCCTTAGCCGCCCGAAGCCGCTATAACCGCGCTTGGAAGATGGCTTGTTTCAGCACAGCACCCGCGCCCCGCCGCGGCAATCTCACCGCAAAAAACCGCGTCTGGGATTTTTTTCAGTTGTCTAGCAAAACGCACCCGGC
>CAIZNN010000076.1 GCA_903934285.1 Akkermansiaceae bacterium
CCCGTGGTAGTTGACCCCTTCCATGATTTCGCCTCTGGCTTCTCACCATTTCCCCCACTCTCGATCGCCCTGTCCAGCAGATGCCCTGTCTAAAGGCTTTTCGCGCCGTCTCGCACCTTCTCACCTTTTCCCCTCGTTGCAGGCGCGGCGCTGCGAGGCGGGTAGGATGGCCTGCTGGGGCGGCGGCGGCGGCGCTGGCCGGGGCGGTTGGCCGGCAAAGTCGCGCTGCCGGCGGCATTGGCCGGCGGACGAGCGCGCGGGAGCTGAACCTGCGCGATGCCGTCGCCAGCCTCGGGGTGACCCACGCATTGGCCGGCGCGCGCGCGGGGGCTGAGCCCGGCGCGCGATTTCACGGCCCTGGCAGGCGGCGGGTGGCGCGCCCGCTGCGGGTGTTTCGTTGTTGGCCGAGGGCGTCCGCCGCCAGCATGGCATCGAGGACCATTGCAGGGGTGATCTGGCCCGCTTCGTGATGGATCGGCTGGTCGGGAGCACATGCCTTTGCCGCCACCTCCAGCAGTTGGCGGCGGTCGGCATTGCCAAGGCCGATGTCCGCAAGCGTGGTCGGCAAGCCGACGTCCTCACAGAACGCAAACACGCTGGCGGTCTCGTCGGCCGGCGCGCCCGTGAGCTGGAGCCCGGCCAGAACGCCGAAGGCGACTTTTTCGCCGTGGTAGAACGCATGGGTAGCGGCCGCTGCGGTCAGACCATTGTGAATGGAATGGGCTGCGGCCAACCCGGCACTCTCAAAACCGATCCCGCTCAACAGGATGTTAGCCTCGACGATGCGATCGAAAGCTGGCGTGACGAGGTGTCGCTCGCTGGCGAGTTTAGCCGCCGCGCCGTCTCGCAGCAGGGTCTCATAGCAGAGTTTGGCGATGCTCAGCCCGGCGGCGGTGGCATAGCCGCCACATTCGTTGGCCGAGTGGGTGCGCTCGCAGGATCTGGCCTCGAACCAGGTTGAGAGCGCGTCGCCCATGCCGGCCACCAGGAACCGTGCCGGCGCCGCCGCGATGATTCCCACGTCGACGAGCACTGCCGCCGGGTTCGTTCGTTGATAACACACCGATTCGAAAACCCCGTCCTTGGAGTACAGCACCGCGCAGCCGCTGCAGGGAGCATCGGTCGATGCAATGGTGGGCACGACAATCACCGGCAGGCCCGCCCGGTCGGCGGCGATTTTCGCCGTGTCAATGGTTTTGCCGCCGCCCATGCCGACGAGCACCTGTGCCCCGGTCCGCGCGATGGCGGCGGCCAGCCCGCGCAATTCATCTTCGCAACACTCGCCGCCAAACACTTCGATCGGGATGGCCTGCGCGCTCCAGTCGATGCCGCCGCCGCCTCCGCCAAGCACCGTGGCGTTCACCGAGGGCGACGCCAGGATCAGCCCCGGTTTTCCTAACAAATCCATCAGCGCCGGCAACCCGCCTAATGCGCCAACGCCCTGGATGTATTTTCCGGGAAAAGCCGCTTTCTTGTACATGGGGACCTCCTGTGGTTGTTGATTGTCCGAATGAAAGCACACTGCCGCGGGGGCACAGGGCATCGGGCTTGGGCTCGAATTGCGGGATTCATGGCGCCCGGTGCCAGGGTCTTGGTGGCCGGTGCGTGCATGGGTGGCGGCGACGGGCCCAGCCCGCGCGTACCTCTCGGGGTGTTGGTGTAATGGAGACCCGTTTTGACCCGGTGTCAAGCGTCAGATGGCAACAGTGGTAGTCTGATGGCGGCTGCAATGAACCGCTGGGCCGCCACCGAGGCCGGTGGCTCATTACAGGCCGAGCGAGCGGAGCAGGCTGGTGTTGATGGCACCGGTCACGCGCAGGCCTTGTGCCTGCTGATACCTCGCGATGGCCCGGCGGGATTGCGGCCCGATCTGTCCGTCAATGGACCCCCGGTAGTAACCACTCCGGGCCAACGCGCTTTGGACCGCCACCTCGGTGGACCGAGCGCTGTAACTTGCCCGGCTGTAGTACTCCCTGGGCGCGGCCGCCCGGGTTGGGTAATACATGACGTCGGGACGTTCATAGTAATAGGCGGAGTTGGGCGGCCCGTAGTAATAGCCGCGCCCCGCATAACCGGTGCCGAATGTCAGGGTGAAGCTCGAACGCGGGTGCGACGAGTAGGTCTGCCAGGCGCGGTCGTTTCGGTGCGACTTGCCTTGTTGGTCCTTGGGACCCTTGCCCTTGGCCTGCAGGGCTTGGGGCAACGTGAGCAGGCAGACGACCGCCAGGGCGGCAGCGCCCAGCACTCCGCGTTGGGGAATGGATGATGTTTTCATGAGAGTGGTTTTGTTGGCTTCAGGAGTGTGCGGTGTGCTGAGGCTTGCTAGTGAGGCGAAGTCACTCTTTCCCTTTTGCCTTCTTCTTGCGGTCTTTTTCGTTAGTTTCGGTGCCGCCTTCACGCGGGGATGACTCTCGAGCGGCGGGCTTTTCGCGTGGCGCCGCTGCGGGCTGGCGCGGTTGCGGTTGGGCCTGCTTGTCGCGGGGCGCCACCGTGGTCTTGCGCGGTTGCGGTTGGGCCTGCTTGTCGCGGGGCGCCACCGTGGTCTTGCGCGGTTGCGGTTGGGCCTGCTTGTCGCGGGGCGCCACCGTGGTCTTGCGGGGTTCCGGCAGGGCCTGCTTGTCGCGGGGCGTCACCGTGGTCTTGCGGGGTTCCGGCAGGGCCTGCTTGTCGCGGGGCGTGTCGGCGCTCTTGCGGGGTTCCGGCAGTGACTTGCGCGTGTCCGCCCGCGGCTGACGATCGGATAGGTCGGTTTTCGGTTGGGCGGTGGCTTCCAGTTTTGGGGTGCGCAGGGCGGCGGGCGGCATCTTGCCCTTGCCCAATTGATTGGGCGACTTGGCCACAATCGGCGATTTGGCATGTTCCACCTTGACCGGAGCCGTTAGGTCGCCGGCTTTGCGGGGTGCCGCGTCAGTGCCCTTGGTTTCCAGCGTCCGCCGTTGATCGCGGAACTGTCCGACTTCCTGGCCACGTTGGGCAAGCTTTTGACGTTCATCCTTGGTTACCCCTTGGAAACGCACGTTGGCGTCCTTGCGCTTGGCCATTTGGTCGATGGGCGTGGCCACCAACATGCGGTTCTGCTTGAACTCCGGCGTGGTTGAGATGGCCCGTTGGGCGTCCCAGGTGCGCGGCGGCCGCGCGTTCTCATTTTCACGGCGGTATTGGTAGGAATCCCCCATGCGGCGATCCCAGTCGCGGTCCCGCCGGTGTTCCCAGCGTTGATGGGAATAGATCGGGTCATAGCCATAGCGGCTGCCTTGATATGCATACGCCGAGAAGTAACCCCCTTGTTGATAGCGGTTGTCATAGTAGTCCCCGAAATAGTAATGGTGATAGTTAGGCCGCAGGAAAAGCGCCTCGGTGAACACCGCCAAATCGATCAGGAGCGATGGTGAATAGGAATAGCCGGCGCGGGAATACACCCCCGAGTCGAAATAGACCGGCGCAAACAGCGAACCGCGCCGACTCACCGGGTAATCCCAGTAGCCGTCCACGAACACATATCCGCGGGGCGTCCACACATAATGCGCGGGACTCCAATCCCAGTCCGCCCGGCCGCGGGCCCAATAACCAGGACCCCACGCGTAACGATCCTGATTCCAGTTCCAGTTGCCCGGCGTCCATCGGTAATCGGCCGAAGGTGCGGCGACATTGGGACCGGCTTCCACCGTTGCCGGCGGCTGTGGCAGGTACGTTGTCTCTTGCGCCGCGGCGTCAGCCCAATAGCCGGACGTCCACTGATAGCCTTGGGTGGTTTCGCCCCAATAGCCGGCGATCCATTGGCGGCCCGGCGGCAGGGCACGCCAGGTGCCACTGATCCACAGGAAGTCGCTGCGCTCCTCATCCCATGCCCAATAGCCGGGAATCCAGGTGATGTTGTTGCCTTCCGGGCGCTCGCCTGGCGGCATTTCCTCAATCATCGCGGGCGGGGCCTTGGCCACCACAATTCCCGGCTCGGGATTAAAGGTGATCATGCCGGCAAAGGCCTCGTGGACCGGGCCGCGGGTGAGCACTTGCACGCCTTCTTCATTGCCTGGGGGCGCTGGGGCGGCGGGGGCTTGGTCCTGGCAAAGGGCCAGATTCCAACCGGCACCGATCAGCGCCACCAGCACCAAGGCATGGCGGCCGCCGCGCGCAGGGCGCAGAGGGTCGTTGGTTTTGTTTGAGTAAAGATTGGTTGTTTTCATAGGTTGCTTTCTACTTGTTGGATTCCATATACACTGCTGTTCATTGGTTCACTTGTCTGATTACCTGAGGTCCTGCGCAGTCTTGGTCTGAACCCGGTCGAGTTGCTCGGAGGCGGTGCGCTTCTTGTCGCAGCCAGTCGCAATCACGGTTGCGGATATGAGCATGAGGAAGAGTGCTTTGTTTTTCATGGTGGAGTGTTTCCAGGGTGAATGGCCGCCGGCGCGACGCCGGATGCGCACGTGCCGGGAGCTGACAAGGCGAGCCTACGCCGGCGAGGGCTGGTGTTCTATGGGGAGAAACCCTACTGCTGGAATGAACCAAGACGCACTGTTAGCTGCCATGGTTGCCTCCGTGTGAGTTTGTTGGCACCGACTGTTGTATGCCACAAGACGTTGGCTTTGCTCACTGGCACGCCTTGCCGTTCTGCGCGAACTCCATCACCTCGTTGAGGGTCTCCATGAATTGGTTGACCTCGATCGGCTTTGTTAGATAGCGGAAAAAGCCCGCTTCGAGCCCCTTCTCGATGTCGCGCGGGATGGCGTTGGCACTGAGTGCGACGATGGGGATGTGCGCGGTGCGCGGCTCGAGGCGCAGGATTTTCATCGCTTCGATGCCGTTGATGCCGGGCAGGTTGATGTCCATCAAGATCACATCCGGCATGCTGCTGCGGGCGAGGTTGATGCCGTCGTTGCCATTTTGCGCGGTGAGCAGCCGCAGGTCCGGGCGGCGGGCGATGAGTTGCTCGATGAGTTTGAGGTTGGCGGGGTTGTCCTCGACGTAAAGCAGCAGCCGCGAGCGCAGGCCTGAGGAAGCTGGGGCATCGGCAATCATGGCGGCGGCCGCTTGGATATATCCGGCATGCGGGTCATTTTCAGCCAGAAGTTCGATCCAAAACTCGCTGCCTGTCCCCACCGTGCTGATCACGCCAATGCGGCCCTGCATGAGCTCCACCAGTCGCTTGCTGACCACCAAGCCGATGCCGGTGCCTTCCTCGCCGCCGGCTTCCTGACCGAGGCGATTGAAGGGCTGGAACAATTGTGTTAGATTCTCGGGCGACAGGCCCACGCCGGTGTCCTTGACACTGATGCGCACCCGGTCGGGAGTGGTCAGCACACAGTCCACTGCGACCGAGCCGCCGGCTTGATTGTATTTGATCGCATTGGAGAGCAGGTTGATGAGCACCTGCTTGACGCGGGTGTGGTCGGCCTTGATATAGCAGGGGGCGGCGAAGCACGGGAAGGTCATGCGGATGCCGCGTTTCTGTGCCTGCGGCTCGATCATGGCCTGGCACTCGAGCACGACGTCGGGCAACGACACCGGTTCCAATGACAGCGCCAAGCGTCCGGACTCGACCACCGCCAGGTCGAGGATCTCATTGATGAGTTCCAGCAGATACCAGCCCGCATGCAGGATCTGGTCGATGCTGTCTTTCTGGGAGGGGGTGGGCGGCGGCATGTCGGAATCCATCAATTGGGCGAAGCCGAGGATGGCATTGAGCGGCGAGCGCAGTTCATGGCTCATGCTGGAAAGGAAGTCCGACTTGGCCAGGTTGGCTTTTTCTGCAATGGCCTTGGACTTTTCCAGTTCGCTGGTATTTTCTTGCAGCACCCTGTCGACGCGCTTGCGCTCCTCTTCGATCTGCTGGCGGACAGTGTTATCAGTGCCGATGAGCAAGTAGCCGATGATGGAGTTTTGGGCGTCGCGCAAGGCGGTGACCGACACCACCGCGGGGAAGCGGCTGCCGTCCTTGCGGATATATGTCAATTCGTAAATGTCCTCGATGCCGCGCGAGGCCTTGAACACCAGGGCCTCGAAGCCCGGCGTGATCGGGGTGCCGAGTTCGGTGCTGAGGGCGCTGGCGCGTGCGATGAGTTCCTGCGGGTCGGAGATGTCCGCCGGTGAGATCCGGTTCATCACGTCGGGGGCCGCATAACCTAACATCCGCTCGGCACCCACATTGAAGATCTGAATGACGCCGTTGGCGTCGGTGGCGATGCTGGAGAAATTGGCGCTGTTGAAAATTGCGCTCTGCAAGGCGCCGGCCTTGAGCATAGCCCCCTCGGCCTGTTTGCGGGCGGTGAGATCGCGCAAGATGCCGGTGAAGAAGCGTTGGCCGCCGAGCCACATTTCACTGGCGGCGATTTCCAACGCAAAGGTGGAGCCATCCTTGCGGCGGCCGAGCACCTCGCGGCCGAGACCGCCGCTTGGCGCGGCATCGCCGGCCCCGAACGGTTCGAGCGAACCGGTGCGCGGATCTTGAATGAGTTCGGGAATGATCAGGCTAACCGCTTGGTCGCGCAGGTGGGCAGCGGCATAACCGAACATGCGCTCCGCGGCCGGGTTGACCGTCGTGATTGTGCCGCTGGAGGCGTGGAGGGTGATGATGCCATCCGCCACGGTATTGAGAACGGTCTGGACCAGTGCCGAACTGTCGCGCAGGGCTTGGTGGACGGCATATTCCCCGGTGACATCGCGGAACACCAGCACGGCGCCGACCACCTGACCATCGCGTTCGCGAATCGGTGCACAGCTGTCGGCGATATCGCACTCGCCGCCATCGCGTGCAATCAGCACGGTGTGATTGGCCAGGCCTTGGCTCGTGCCATGTGCCAGCGCGGCCATGACCGGGATGGTGGCGGGTTGGCGGGTTTCCTTGTTGAGGATGTGAAACACCTCGCTGACGGGGCGGCCGAGCGCTTGTGCCTGGGACCAACCGGTGAGTTGTTCGGCCACGGGGTTGAGGCTGGTCACGCAGGCGTCGGCGTCAGTGGCCAACACCGCATCGCCGATTGAGTTGAGGGTGACGGCAATCTTTTCCTCGCTGAGCCGCAAGGTGAGGTTGGCCTGTTGCAAGCGCGCATTGGTTTCTTCCTGCACCTCGAGCAAATGGCGGGTTTTGAGATGGACCAGATGGTCGAGCTGGCGCCAGGATTTTTGATAGATCAAGTAGACGAACCCAAGGGCAAGCAACAGTGTGACGAGGCTGGCGCCAACGATGATGGCGAACAGGCGGCGCATGTTGGATTGGAACTCCGCCTCGCGCTGTGCCAGTGCGCCTTCCTCGATGCGGATGACACCACCCATCTCGGCGCGGATCGCTTCCATCAACTGTTTGCCCTGAGAACCTCTCACATTGGCAAGGGCGGCAGGCAGGTCGTTGTTGCGGCGCAACGCTATGTTTTGTGCCAGGTGCGCCAATTCGGCATCGATCAAGCGTGGCAGGGCGTCGAGGTGTGGGGTGGCGGCACTGAGTTGGGATGTGCGGCGCAATTGCTGCAACTGGCCGTTGATGCCTTTGCGCACTGCCACATAGGGTTCCAAGAATGATTCCTCGCCGGTGAGCAAATAGCCGCGCTGCCCGGTTTCGGCATCGATCAAGTCAGCCAGCAAGCCTTTCACGCTGTCAATCACCGTGAAAGTGTGCTTGCGTGCCTCGGCCGCCGCCGTGGTTTGGTGCAGCGCCCAGAACGAGGGCGCCGCCACCAGCGCCACCAATAGCGCGGCTCCCGCAAGGGAAACCCCGAGTTTGCGGATCGTGCCTGGTGGGTAAATCATGGGGGTGGGATTTTCATGGGAAAGGTGTCAGCAGACCGCTTGTCCGACGGCGTGCAGCGACCCTAGGGGCGGCTGCGCTCAATGACCATGGGGTGTTCACCCCATGGACGGGACGGGCGGGAGGAGTAGGCCGCACCGTCCCCTGTGCGGTCCTCCGCGGATGGACCACGAGGGGAAGTGATCGGAGCGGCAGCGAGGATGATCGTGGCTCGCAGATGGATGCAGACCGCACAGGGGACTGTGCGGACCACCCCGCTCTAACGGGCATGTGGGACGAAGATGACCACGGATGAAGAGGACTTCGGCGTGAGCTCAGTCGAACGATTACACGGATTAGGAATTTGGGGTGGGGTAAATTGGAGTGTCGGGATAGCTCGTGGGGAACAAACCACTGATGAAGACTGAGAAGACTGATGCCACTGATTGAAGAGTTCTTCTGTGCTCAGTGGCCTCAGTGGTTTCAGGCCGTCAAACCCCAACGCTTGTCGGAAGGAAGAGTGCCTTGTCATTTTCCGGCATGGTCGCTCAATTCCGCGTCGATTCAAAGCCGAGGTCAGGAAGTCTGCACCTCGACGCGTTCGAGCATGCCGAGCCGGCCGAGCCGCTGCTGCCTTATGGTGCTGGATTTTCCCTCCACCTTGAAGCCTTTCATGAACGTCTACACCTGGCGCAATACAAACTTCCTTCGGCCGTAAGGATAGGCTCGGGGGGCAATCGGCTCGCATTGCTGCCAGAATGCGTTAGATGATGGTCACCTGCACGCCGCTCTCGATGATGCCGGCGGAAATGGCGTAGCGGGTGAGGCTGGCGGTGTCGTGGATATTGAGTTTTTCCATGACTTTCTGGCGGTGTTTTTCCACGGTTTTGATGCTGATGTGCAGCTCGTCGGCGGTCTCCTTGTTGGCCTTGCCCTCGGCGATGAGTTGGAGCACTTCCATCTCGCGCGAGGTGAGGTGGGCGGCGTCTGTTTTCGGCTTTTCGCCCATGGCTTTGGCTTTGCGTTGATGGTGGAAGCGGCGATTGGAAACACTGGGACTGTAGAAACGCTTGCCTTTGCACACTTCCCGGATCGCCACGGCCAGCACGTGCGAGGCGGTTTGTTTGATGAGGTAACCCGCCGCGCCCAGCGCCATCGCATGTTCGACGTAGGCGTCGTCGCCGTGCGCGGAGAGAATCAGCACCCGGATGGTGGGGGTGGCATGGAGAATCTGGCGGGTGGCTTCCAAGCCATTGAGCAGCGGCATGGCAATATCCATGACGACCACATCAGGAACGAGCGTGGCGGCCAGTGCCACGGCCTGGCGGCCGTTCTCCGCCTCGCCGACGACTTGGATGCCGGTCTCTTGTTTCAACAAGGCCAGCAGGCCTTCGCGGACAATCATGTGATCTTCAGCTAACAGAACGGTGATCGGGTTCATGGGACTAAGTGGTTGCAGGGATCGGCATTTCCAACTAAACTTTCTTGGGCCGGGTTTTAGGCGGCGGGACGTCGACGCGGACGGTGGTGGCCTGGCCGGGGACGGATGCCACGGCAAACGTGCCGCCGAGCATTTCAACGCGTTCGCGCATGCCGAGCAGGCCGAGCCGGTTGTGCTTTTTGGCGCTGGAGTTGCCGTTGATTGCAAAGCCTTGGCCGTCGTCGGTGATTTGCATGCGGATGTGGCCGCCGAGGGCTTCGATGCTCACCTCCACCTGACTGGCCTTGGCATGGCGGGCGACGTTGGTGAGGGCTTCCTGGGCGACACGATAGAGCATGGTGCGCAGGGTGCCGCTGGTTTCCTCGATTGCGGCGAATACCCTGAGGCTGGCGCGGATGCCGGTGTCGTCCATGAAGCCTTTCAGGAACGCCTCGAGCGCCGGGATCAAGCCGAGGTCATCCAGCAGGGTGGGGCGCAACTCGCGCGCAAAGCGATGCACGATGTCCACGGATTTCTCGACCAGCCGTTGGGTGCTGGCGATCTGTTTGTGCAGCTGCGCGGTGGTGGTGGTGGACTCGGCGGTCAAGCCCGCCAGGCGCACATTGATACTGGTGAGCGTCTGGGCGATGACGTCGTGCAGTTCGCGGCTGATCTTGCGGCGTTCCTCTTCCTGCACGGACAACAACTGGCGCGAGAGATGGCGCAACTCCTCTTGCATCTGTTGGGACTTTTCCAACAACATGCTGGTGGTCAGCTCGCTGGCTCGCAGAGACTCCTCCACCGCCTTGCGTTGGAGGATTTCCTGTTTCAACTCCTCCACGGAAGCCGCCAGCTCGAGGGTGCGCTGGCTGAGGGTCTTGACGATTTGATTGAGGTGGGTGTTGGCTTCCCGCGCGCCGCGATGGGTCTGCTCAATGGGCGTGATGGCTTCGGCGAAAAACAATCCCGCCCGGCCCATCAGGCTGTTGTTGGTGGTGGCCGAGTAAGTCGGCAGCACCAGCGACACCAACGCGATCTCGTGAATCCTGGCCATGTCCAGGGTCTCCAGCCCGATGCTCATGGCGTGACGCCCCAGCTCGCGTGCCGGCTCGAGGACGGCGCCGACGCCTTGCTTGAGGTGGTTTTGCAGTGCCAATTGATAGAGGAGTGACAGCTCCGTGCGCTTATCGTTCATGTGGGTAGCTGATTTCATGGGCTAAGCGTCTAATGATGTTCGCGGAGTTTTCGACCAGCCGCCGGGCGGCGGCAATTTCGCCGGCGAGGTCCACGTGGTTGGAGGCGACGACTTTCTTCAACGCCAGGATGCGGATGTTGATTCCCAGCAAGATCTGGACCACCTCGTCATTGAGCTGGAGGCTCAATTTTTTGCGTTCGGTCTCGGTAGCGGTCAAGATCTTGTGGGCGCTGAGCTGCAACTGTTTTGCCAGGACGCGCGAATCGTTGAGCAACTCGCCGGCGGAGCGTTGGCTGGCCTTGAGGGCGCTCTCCACCGCCGCGCGCTCGGCGACCTGTTGTTGCAGTTCGCGGTTGGCAGCCGCCAGTCTCACCATGCGCTCGTCCAGCGTCGCGTGGAGTTGATGCAGGTCCGCATTGGCCTGCCGCGTGTCACGATGCGTTTCCTCGATCGGGGTGATCGCCTCGGTGAAAAAGGCCGCCGCCCGCGCCGTCAGGTCCTCGCGGCTGCCCGATGCCGCGCCCGGCCCTAGCAGGTGCGCCAACGCGCGGTGGTGGATTTTGGCCAAATCCAAGGTCTCCAAGCCGCAACGCACCGCTTCCCGGCCGATGCCACGCGCCGTCTGCAAGGCCGGCTGTGGGCCTTGCTCGCAATGGGTTCGCAAGGCTGACAGATAGGCGTCAGACAAGCGGTTCAATGGGGATTTGTTCATGATCACTATCAATTGCAGGGCCTGCTATCCGCCATCTGTGATGATTATTCCTGCCGGGGAATTTTGTTCAAGGCAAATATGCCCGGTTGCGGCCGGCTTGCCCATGGGGTATTACCCTACCACGCGCTTGCGGCTTAGGCGCGAGGCGTCAACGGCGGTTAGGCACAACACCAGCCAGGCCAGGCCAGCCGCGGCGGCCCCCAGCACATCACTCAGGAAATGCGCCCCGAGGTACACGCGGCTCAATCCGACCAACAGCACCACCCAGCACGCGCCGAGAACCGCCCACACCCGCCAGCGCCAGGCATGGAGTGTGAGCAGCGCAAAGGCGGCCAACACGCCGTAGAGCAAGGTGGCGGCCATCGTGTGACCGCTTGGAAAGCCATAGCCGTTGAAGCTCACCAACGAATCCGCGAAGCTGGGGCGCTGGCGCTGAAAGGCGAGTTTCAGGAGCAACCCCAGCACCACACCCCCGGGTACGACCAGGACCAAGGCCAGCAGCCGATACCAGCAACGTCTCCAGCACAAGCCGAGCGCGGCCGCCAGCGTGACACCGGTCACCCACGCCGGCGCGGCCAGCGCGGTCACCAATTGCATCGCCCGCGTCACTCCGGGGCTCTGGTGCGCGTGGAACCAGGCCGCGACGATGTTATCGACGCGGGTGAGCGGGTCGCCGGTCACGACGTCTTCGGCGATGCCGCCAAACAGCCAGGACGCGCCGATGAGAAGCAACACGCCGAGTGTTAGATGCCATCTCCGGCGGCGGCAACGACCCACGCTGCCGCCAAGAGTGATCAGATCAGCGAGCATGTGTTTGGGGGGCAATAGGCGGGCCAAGGGGATGACGCCATGGGGGGAATCCCTACCAGGACCGCTTGACCTTGGACAATTATGGCAGCGGTGTCAATCCAGTTGCGCCCAGCGGTTAGGTGGGCGGTGGAGCGAGTTGGGGAGTTCCAGCGCCGTGGATTCGTTGCAGTACGGGCAGCGGAATTGATTTTGGAACAAGATGGCCAGTGCCACCCGCAGCCGGTGGCTACCCAGGAAGGTTTTGGCGCGGCGGTGTTTCATGCATGCTTTCGGCGCCAGCACCGGCGTCCAGCACAGCGGGCAGTCGGTGCGAGCACCCGCCGCCCATTGCGCGATGAACAATCCCACGCCGACAACTGCCAGCCCAGCCCCAGCCAGGGTCAACCCGAAATTGTCGGCCAACACCGACTGAACCAACAGGCCGGCGGCGACCGGCGCGAGCAGGCAAATGACAAGCCATAAGAGTGCGGCGAAGCGGAAGCGCACAACAGCAGAGGTGGAGCGGAGATGATGCATGCGATAAGAGTGACGCTGAAACCGACAACCCGCCATGGGGTGTGTCCCTACTGTGTGCAACGCACCACGGGTGCACTTTCCGCATCTTACAAGGACTTCAACAAGGCCGCCAAGTCCTGTATTTCCGCCTCGGTCAGCGGGACCGGCTGGGCCTGGTTGACGGATTCGATGGTGCCCTCGAGGGTGAGGCCGCGGTGGCCGTGCGGAGCGAGACGCTTGCCGTCGGTGGCGGTGGCGAGCCATGGGTCGCCGCGGACCGAGGCTGTGCGCACCACCGACCCGGTGGGATTGCCGGCCGTGTTGAGGGCCGGTTGTCCCGATGGCTGATAGATGGGCGTGGTGCTGCCGGGCGGCATCGAATTCAGTTCCTGGTTTGCCACCATGGTCAGGGGATCGTTAATGACCACCAGCCAGGTCACCGCAACGGCGGCCCAGGCCAGGTGATGAATCAAATCGTCTTGGCCGTGGCAGGATGCGTGGATTGGCTTGTTGCTCATAGTGGTGGGGTTGTTAGCGAGAGTATGAGAATGGGCGGAGACGGTCTATAGCAAGAACTCGATTTCCCGGGTGGCCTTGGCGTCGCGCGCCGGCAAGCTGCAGAGACCGCCGAGCATCAGCGATAATATAAGTAGGGTTGAGCGCATGGGGGTGGTCTGCTCCCTCAGAGTTGTGAGGTGACGAGAGCTGCCGCCTGTTGTGGAACCTTGGCGAGACCCTCGCTATGGACTTCATTGATGTTCACCGGCCGGGAGCGCCGCTTGTCCTGGTCAAACAGCCGGGTCTGCTCCGCCGCGAAACTGCGGTTGAGAACATTCAAATTGGCTTCATCGTTGTGGGTGATCGACCGCTTGTCAAAGTTGCCAGAGCCGACGGATACGAAATAGTCATCCACGATCATCAGTTTCACATGCATCATGGTCGGTTGATATTCGTACATCTTCACGCCGGCTTCGAGCAATTCCGGCCAATGCTTCTTGGACGCCGAGCGGACCAGCTGCTGGTCGATGAGGTTGCCGGGCATGATCACCTCGACTTTCACGCCACGCCTGGCGGCGCTGATCAATTCGAGGCGGGTGAGGTCATCCGGCACAAAGTAGGCATTCTCGATGCGCAAGGTCTTCTGCGCGGAGGCGATCGCGAGCAGGTACATCAAATCCAGATTCGCATTGGCCTTTGAGCTCCGGATCGATTGTGCCAGATACGCTCCGGTGCTAGCCAGCGGCGGGAAATAGTCCGTGCCGTGCAACAGGTCACCGCGGGTTTCCAGCCAGTGGGCCATGAAGGTGGCCTGCAGTTGCGCCACCACCGGGCCTGTCACCTTGTAATGGTTGTCGCGCCAATGTTGCGGCGAATCCGCGTTGCCGCTCCATTCATCCGCGATGCCAACCCCACCGATAAACCCGATGCGTCCGTCAACAATCAACAGCTTGCGATGACTGCGATTGTTGTAGCGGCGGGGATCCAGCCATTTTGCCGAATGATACTTGACCACCTCGACGCCCGCCTCACGCAATTGGGCCTCATTCTGCGCGCCCATCGTGCGGGTCCCTTGGGCGTCGAGCACGGCACAGACCTTCACCCCGGCGCGCGCGCGCTCGGCCAGAGCCGCGGTGAATTCGCGTCCGATCCGGCCGTCATAGAAGATGTAGGTCTCGAAGTTGATTGAATGTTTAGCCGCGCGAATCGCGCCGAGCATCGCCGGAAAGATTTGCCGGCCATTGGCCAGCGTCGTGATGCTGTTGCCGGAAACAAAACTCGACCCGAGCAACGAGCCCGCCGCCTGTTGGAATTCCGCCGAGGTCGCGGCGTACAGCGGTGTGACTTCGTGGCGCGGTTGCTTGCCGGTGCGCAACGCGCAGCCGCTCAGCAACAGTCCCAACCCGCACGCAATCAACATCACCAACGCCAGTCGCTGGCAAGCGCAGCGCCCCAACATCCGTTGGCGACGGCTTGCCCGGCAGGTGCCGGCCGGATCCTCCGGCCTGCGCATGGCGGCCATTCCATTGGGAATTGGCATCAGCCAATGGAGGCTTCGCCCGCGAGTGAGATGCAAGATGCTTGTCATGAGAACCACTCTACGCCTGAGTTGCCGACCTTGCCTATAGGGTTTAACCCTACTGGCTGCATCAGTCCTTCTCCCCGAATTGCTCGTCTTTCTGCAACTCATGTTTCTCGGAGACGCCGTCGCGCAGGAACGGCTTGAGCCAGATGCGTTCGATTGCCGCATAGGAAGCGATGAGTGGAAGGGCGGCCAGCGAGCCGGCAATCCCCGCCAGCAGCACACCCACCAACAGACCCAACAGCACCGTCAGGGTTGATAGTCGGAGGTTTTTGCCATAGACCCTGGGCACGATGAAATAATTCTCCAACACATGAAACGCCAGATAGAGGATGAGGACGATGAGTGCTGTTTTGGGAGACACGGTGAGCGCCAGCAGGAAAGCAGGCACCGTGGAGATGATGAACCCGAGGATTGGCAGGATGTCGAGGATGCCGGCCAGGATGGCGAGGGTCAAGGCCCCGGGCACCTGCAACACGCTCAGCACGAGATAGGTGAAGATCATGACGAGCATCGAAGTGATGACCTGGCCGGCAACATAACCGAAAATGACCTCCGATATTTCCTGGCCGGTGATGCGCAATTTGCGGCGGTGCAGCGGCGAGAAAAACGCCAGCAGCCACTCGTAGGTCCCCGCGCCGTCAATGAGCAGATACAACCCGATGACGAGCACCAGCGCGATCTCGGAGATGCCGTTGATGGCAACCCCGCCCGCGGACACGAAATGGCCGAGCCACGGGTCCGCCGCCGACCAGTTTGCGGTGTCGAGGAGATGGGCGAGGTTATTGCGGACGCCCCAGCCGACCGGGATCTGGTCGAGCACCTCCGCGCGCAACTGGGGGAAATTGTGGCTGAAATTGGCGGCCTGATTGATCAGCGCGGGAATGAGCAGGGCCATGCCCACGCCCAGCGCGGTGCCCACGCCGCCGATGACCAACAGCAAGCTGACCCAGTGGGTGATCCGCTTGGAGTCGAGCCAATCGACAAAGGCATTCAAGGTAACCGCCAAAAACAGCGCCAGAAACACCAGCAACAGCAACGGCCACAGCACATACACGGCATAGGCGCACAACAGCGCACACGCCACCTGCAGATATGTGGACAAGGGAATGTGCACTTCGATCCGCTGCGGCGACGGCTCCGCGGCGGGCACCGCCTCAACCGGTGGCGCGTGCGGCGCCGCCGGCAACGGAATTGATTTGCGGTTTGGCATGACCCGTTAGTATATTCCTCGCTGCTTGAAGTTCAGATCCATTCCCCTCCGGCAATCATCTCAACCTGGAGTTGTCCTGAAAACCCGGGTCTCCGGCACGTGCCGGGTCATCGCTCTCGCCGCTGCGAGCGTCCTGCCACGAGTGTGTGGCATGACCAATCATATCCC
Organism: Akkermansiaceae bacterium; assembly: GCA_903934285.1. Lineage (GTDB taxonomy): Bacteria > Verrucomicrobiota > Verrucomicrobiia > Verrucomicrobiales > Akkermansiaceae > Luteolibacter. The sequence continues at coordinate 15,811 of CAIZNN010000076.1, forward strand.
GCATTTCCTGCCGCCCGCGGACCAGATAAGTGTCGCTTACGCTGTGACCTTGCAGGTCACCCATGTTCTCGTTGTAGGTCAAATCTCTCATGACATGATGCTACTCCGGCTGCCGGGGCGTTCCAATGGGGTGTATCCCTACCTGCGCGGAATGAACCGGTATGGAATGACCGGGGAGGATTGGGCTGGATGCCGGGCGCGATGAAATGGGGCATACACCCCATTGCGAACGGGTGCCCTGCGGCGCGAGAGTCACCGGACGTGGATTGGCACCAAGACCAAGCCGCATACAACACTACAACAAGAAACAACAATATGAAAACAAACCACCTGACCCACCTCGCGCTGTTGCTTTCCCTGGCAACGTTCACTCCCGCCGCATTCTCCGAGCAGACCGTCGTGGAAACCACGAAAACCGTGGAGAAAACAGCCGTGCTTCCCGGTTCGCTCACCGCAACGCTCAAGGCCAGCGTCACTTTCTCAACCCTAACCAAGGCGTTGAAGGCGGCTGACCTCGACATGACCCTTGGCTCCAAGGGTGAGTTCACGGTGTTTGCACCGACCGATGAGGCGTTCGGCAAGCTGCCGGCCAAGGTGCTCACCAAGCTCATGCTGCCGGAAAACAAGGAGAAGCTGCGTTCGCTGCTGCTCTATCATGTCGTCGCCGGCAAGATGCTAGCGGCCGACATCAAGGACGGCGAAGTGAAAACCATGAACGGCGAGAAGGTCAAGATCGATGCCGAAGACGGCAAAATTGAAATCAACGACTCGAAGGTCTTCAGCACCGACGTGGTTGCCACTAACGGGGTGATGCACTCTATCGGCAAGGTCCTCATCCCCAAATCGCTGGACGGGTTTGCGGGTCTCGACAAGTGAGATAGCCCATGCCTGGAGCACCTGCGGCCGGGCCGCAGGTGCTGTTGGTTGCGGATCGTGCTTCCGCTCGGCAAACAATCGCACCCCGCGAGATGGACGCCAGCCCGAACCCGCTTATGTTCCAATCATGAAATTCATGACACGCTGCATTGTTGCCTGCTGTCTCGCCGCGGTGGCATTCTCCGCGCTAGACGCCGTACCACTGCGGGTGCTGGCCATCGGCGACAGCATGACCGAAGAATATGCCTTCGAGCTGCCGTTCAGCGCGCCGGATTCCAATCCGACCAATGCCAATGTCGACAATTGGCCGGACATTCTAACCAATCACCGCGCCGCCTGGCTCACCTTGGGATCCTATCGCTCCACCGTGTTGGGCTGGCCCGATCTGCGCGATGGAGGCTACGAGTATAACTACGGAGTGCCCACCTTCACCACCGCGGACTGGGCCGCCGTCTGCCAATCCACCATCTTCAACCCCGCCTATTTCCTCACCAAGAACGCCTTGATTGACAATATCGCGCAGGTCAATGCCGTGATCCTATTCCTCGGCGGCAATGATCTGAAGTCCAACTACACCGGCATCTACAGCGATGCCCAACCGCCGGCATTGCTCGCCCAGGTGGTCACCAATCTCGCCACCATCCACGATTTCGTTAGAGGTCACGCCGCCCCGGATTTGAAGATCATCATCGCCACCGTTCCGGACATCGGCGCCACGCCGGAGGTGGCCGGCAAGTACACCGATCCGACCCTCCGCCTGCAAGCCCGCACCCGCATCGCCACAATGAATGCGGCGCTGAGCGCGATGGCCGTGGCGCACGGGGCTTACGTGGCGCGCATCGACACTCTCACCGACCGGGTCTTCGATCAAGTGCCGTTCCAACTCAACGGCACCAACTTCATCTATCACTTGGCTGCCAGTTCCCACCGCCCGCATCCGTGTGGACCCCGACGGCGCTTGGGAGGTTTCCCCGGGTGCTGCCAGCAGCACATTCTACCGGGTGGCGGTCACCCCAAGGCCCTGAGCACCCCGGATCTATCAGTTTGTGAAGCTTCCCCAAATTGCCAGGGCGCTTCAGCTGTCCGGCACCGCGGGAGGGTTGCTGGTGTTGGCATCCTGCGCCCATGAGCTTCGCTCAGCTGATCTCTCCGGTCAGTTCCCACTCGCCCGCGCTCTTCAAGTGCAGCACGCGTTGGTGGAACTGCACCAGGGTCTCGCGGTGACCGACGCTGATGAAGCCGATGCCTGACTGGAGCACGAGTTCGCAGGGTAGCGGAAATTGCCCACCGTTGTCACGTCGGTGTCCCGCTCCACGTGGCACAGGTCGGTCACGACGGACCGGGGCATGACGGCTTTGAGCATCGCGCAGGGGATGCCACCAAGGTGGGTGATCTGATCGGCGATGGCTTTGGCATGCTGGAATTCGTCGGCAGCATTGCGTTCCAACTCATGCGCAATGACCGTGTAGGCCGCCCGCTTGAGCACCTCACTATAGACGATGTAGGCGATGATCGCGCGGTATTCGCAGGCCAGATCCCGGTTCAACAAGCCGATCAACTGTTGGCGGGTGGGTGGCGGGGGTGAGGTCAGTCGCTTGTTCTTCATGCGCCTCACGCTAGGCAACATGCCGGGGCCTGGCAATGGGGTTTATCCCTACCGCAAGCCGAAGAATTCGACCTAACGATAACACATGGCCGGTTTCAAGGACGTTAGAGGATCTGTTGAATCTGGGATGCTCGGATTTATCGCGCCTACCGCCTATGTCCTGCCGCCGGGTCAGGACAGCGTAATTGAGGTTGGGACTATGGAGCTTCTGCCGGGCGGCAGAGACGATTTGTTCACTCTATTGTTGTCCGTGTGAAGCTACGTATTCCATGGCGGCATGCGCCAGCAAGCCTGAGCGTGATCCGCCTTGGCGGGCTGCAAACGAATCGATCTGTACCAGAAGCCGCTCGGGCAGCGTAATATTGACCCTCTTCGCCTTGCCTGAGAGCTTCGATACGTCCACATCAACGAGGGCCCAGACTCCGCCCCGGAAGCTCTTGTTCGCACGATAGTATTCGACGCTCCGTGGTGAGGGAACCGGTTCCCCGTCGATCATCAAGCCTTCAATGTGGCATTCGATCGCCTCTATGGCGTTCGAGAGCGCTTCATCAGTTGTGGCTCCGGCCGAAAAGCAACCGGGCAAATCCGGAACTGTGACACCGTAGTCGGTGTCGCTGTCCTTGTGAATGACAATTGGGAATCTCATGGTTTCAGGGTGGCCAAGGCCATCCAGCTTGGTGGAAGACGCTTCTCAACGTGCCGCGCGGAAAGTCCCTCTTCGGGTGCGGCGCGGTGACACGTCCACTTCGCTGGGAATGTTTGTATTGATGGTGCGACCCCCGGACATTCGCCAGCTCCCAGCCCTCTGCCTTGAGTCTGGAGATGATGTCGCGACTAGTCACGACGGGAAAATACACACGGTACACACCAGGTCAAGCCCCGAATTTGGATTTTTTCAAGCTGACGTTCAATGTGATGTCACCGCGTCACTGCGGTGACCTTGTGTGGTGTTGTGGGGCGAAGGGGCGGTTGACATACATGATTTGTTCGCTTCATTCGGATGATGCTGCGGCTCTAAAGAAGATACGAGAAACATATATGTGACTAGTAGTTGAGACACTAAGTGTGACCCCGGTAGGTCCGATCGCTACTGAATTGTAGAAAGTCCACGTCACCAAGTCTTTTGATGAGTAAATTCTAACTATTGTTCCTCCCTGACCTTTTATGGAAAGTTTCCAGATTTTTGGATCTGGACGAGAGAAGGTCAGAGACGGCGTTTGCAACGGTTCGCTAGCGAATAGAGTGAGGTTCTTCACAACGTTCATATCTCCAGTGATCACGATGGTAACGCCGTCCATTTGTGAGAAACCCCATTTTAGAATCTGATCAGAATCCGCTAAAATGGACCAAACGCCATTACCAAGATCGACAGTATACTCACCGGCTCGGCCTGTCGTAAATTCACGCGTCTCTCCCGTATCCGAATTGGCACGTAGCTTGCAGTAAGCAATCGCTATGGCATGTTTGGTCTTCAGGTATCCAGAAAATGTCGCAGCTTCAGCGCTTGATAGAAACAACGTTAGGACCAAAAGGAACGCGATGGCTGATTTTTGCATATTTATTAGCGAACGCTCAAGTCCACCGATGACCGGCGGCTGGGCAGTGTTTGGATAGGCGGCTGTGTAGCTTATCGGTCATTCGGTGGGACGCCTTGTTCGCCTTTGCTTGGGGCGAGGTTCATCTCCCTCGATGATCTCGCCGCGAGGGACCAATGACATCGCATGAAGAAATGCAGAACGGGAAGCTCCCTTGGCCCGTTCGGAAATGATGTCGATGGTCTGGATGGCGGATAGCTTCTCAGCCACCGCAAGGCTCACAAAATGATTAATGGAAATGCCGTCCGCATCGGCAGCTTGCTTGAGGTTGCGGTGCAGCGAATCAGGAAGTCGAAGGCTCAGTGTGCTCATGGAAGGAGGCGTAGAAAGGTTGATGGGTTGACAATGGAGATTCCGAATTGGGATGCCGGCATGAAATCCTTGTGGTTGAATGTTACGATGTGGGTCGCACCGGAGGCGATTGCCAATTCCAAGACCATGTCATCCTTGGGATCAGGGAGTAGCGGACGCCAGAGGAAATAAATCGGCTGCTTGTGGGAAATCTGCGCAATCCGCCCGATGATCGCCTCCACTGCATGCTTCGGGATGAGAATTCCGGAAGAGGGGCGGACAAGAACATCGTCGTATTCGGCGAGCAGGGGCACAGATAGTGCCACCTCAAAATCCCCTCGGTCAGCCGCCATGAGAATTTGGTGGCTGGCACCGGACGACGATCGTAAGGCGGCGACGAGAACATTGGTATCGAGCACGGCTCGGATTACAGTGGTATCGTAGCTGCCACCGCCCGCGGTGTCAAGGGGCAATTTTCAGGGGGTGTTTTCTGCATTTCCCTGGGCGAACGTTTGATGTGATGTCACCGCGTCATTGCGATGAGTCAGAGTTGAATTTGAATAGCTTATGGGCGGTTGACATCCATGACTTGTTGGGCACTTCGGTAAGATTCGTATTGATAGAAGAAAAAAGAGGGGCATCGCGATATTCAGTTTAGATACTTGCGGAGAGCCTTTTCCACAACTTTGCCATCAGATAAAATCCCTGTATTCTCTCCATCAACCGTTCCAGAGGCTTCTTCCACGGTGTTTTTATCCCAGATGCCCAAATAATATCCGGGCTTAACAATCGTTCGCTCTGGCCGGGTCTCTGCTCCTAAATGAATTGTATTCGTCATGTCTCCAATTTCGATTAAACAGATCTCAAAGTTGGTGCTATAGCCCGGATTGCCACTCCGGCCCCATCGTCCCACCTCAAACTTGTCCATTCTTACGAACCCAACCGTTCTCGCGCCCTGGAGTGTCTTTGAGATGTGCTTCTTGATGTACAACCCTTCTATTCCGTCAAGAACGTCGTCCAGTTCTCCTCCTTCGATAACAAGAAAGACTCGCGACGGGAACTTTCGCGTTGCTGAATGAGGGAGCGAGGGTGTTTTTCGCTGTGCTTGCAACTCGGCAAGAGAAGCATTTGGTGACGGCAATGGTGAATCGTCCTTGGGAGAGCAGGATCTCACCGTTACTAGGACGACTGCGATTGTGGCGATTAGCGCCAAAAGAATTTGCCAAAGTCTCATAATCTTCTCTTTGTGGTGTTATTGTCTAGCGGTGCGTTTAGTAGAATAGCCCAACGTCAATATCCACCGATGACCGGCGGCTAGAACGTGGTTGGAGTTGAGGTTGTGGGGCTTAACGGTCATTCGGTGCGATGCCTTGTTCGATCTATGGCTTTTGAGATGGGCTCGCCTTCTGGCCACCCCATCTGACGGAAATTGAGTTCTCCCTCATATCCAGCCTGAGCTGAAAGAATGCGTTCCTCTCGATGCCATCGATATTGATGTTAATCTCATCTCTGGGGCCATCAGACGATTCAGCACCGTCCAAGGGAGTAGGCAATGTTGTCGAGAGCTTTAGACCGTGAACCTGAGAGTCGAGGAGTGCCACAGCCTTGAGGAATACCAAATGAGCATCTTTGTATGTCGGGGTATGAATCTCAAAGCCATGCGATACGAGGATTCCCATGTGAAAGCTGAACGTGCCTGTCGCATCATATCCGAATAGCTTTGTCTTAATGAGAATTTGCGTATTGCCCTCGCCTACGTAAGGCGTCGGCATAGGACAATTTGGAATCATCTGCTTCAAATCGTTGGGAGACTCGACATATTGCAATTTGTGGAGGAGTCCAAGATAGTTGGCTTCTTCCTTGTTGGTCTCATCCGAGAACGCGATTGAAGCACTAATAATCCATATCGCCGCTATGAGTATTCTTTTCATTATTGGATCGAACGTTAAAGCGCACCCGCCGGGGTACAAGAGGAAAGGTTGGATCGAAACATCGGAGTTTATCCCGGTCGGCGTGCCGCGACTTGTTGGGCATCCTACGATATCCACTCTAGATAGGAGCGTATTACAATCCAACTATCGTCTCTTCGGACGACGACGTAGGTGTATCCTGCAGCCGCTAGGGGGCCTGAATACCACGAAGCGTATACCATGGCAGTGTTGACGTTTAGGAACTTGGTCGAGTGGATTTCAGAATTTTCATGACGCATGTGCTTCTTCACGAGTCGCCCAACTTCATCTGTGTCTTTGGCACGCTCAGTTCCAGAAGCTTTTGCTTGCTCCCATCTCTTTGCAATTACAAGTCGTCCGACCTCATCAAGTCCGTCTCTAGCTTCTGGCCAGTATTCCGGCTTCTCCTTGACAATTTTGTCTGCCAGCAGTTCGTCTTTCGCTGCCTGCTGAATTCGCTCCTTCTCAATTCTTTCCCTGGTCTTCTCACTCTCCACACGGAACACCACGTCTGGCTCATCCGGAATAAAATCCGCTTTCCTCTTGATCAGCTTATCAGCAAGAGAGCTCCATAGACTCGAGTTTTCCCGATAGTCCTCATTGCGCAGCTCCAGGTGATAGTGCGGTTCGTCGAACTTTTCCGAATCAACCTTGGGGTTATTGATGTCGATAATATAGACGGTCAGCACCGCTTGCCCAAGTTTGTTTGTGGTCGCGGTTGAGATTATTGGTTTTGCCTCACTATTTGTATTATCCAAATAATACTCCGTGCTCAGCGATGCCCCTTCAATCGGAGCTTTCGTCTCGCTATCGATCACCTTCGCCAGAACAAATCTTGCATGTGTCTCAGCGAATCCACTCTGATCCACAGCGATTGACAGTAACAGTATGAGAAATGGTGTTTTCATTTTTCTGCCGAACAGTTTTGATCAATGACGTGCGGCGTTAACAATTGTTCATCGAACCAGTCGTTGAACAAGGGGCAAATGCAACCCGGACGGGCACTTCTCTGGGGGGACTGCTCATGCAGGGGATTTTGGCCCTCCATGGTCAGTCAGCCAAGCATAAAATGCGGGATGTTGGGAAGATTGTCCAGCGACAATTAGAAGATCCCCGGGTTGGGAGGAATTGTTGGATTTCAGGCCAAATCGAGTGGGCTTGGGCCGCCGGCAGCCGGGCGCCGCAGGATGTGGAGGTAAATCATGGTGGTTTGAGGGTCGCCGCCGCGCCCACCCTGCGGGCTGGCGCAGCGCTTCAGTCTCAGACATCCTGAACCCGGAGGGAAATGGATGAGACCTGGTGCAGAAAGGCGGCGGGCAGGATGCCCGCGCCACGGTGGTCCGGGCATCCTGCCCGGAGTCAAATGGTCTCACATGATTTCCCGGTTGAATGCCAATATCCGGCTGAGTGCAGGATGTCTGAGTCTGCCCCCTTTAGCGGACATGCATTTCGACGGCATGCTCAAGGCCGTCGTCGCTGAGGGGCAGGGTGTTGCCAACGCGCTGCTGGCCATCGAGAGCGAGCGAAGGCGGGTCGCTCGACTCGGCGGGAAGACGGGTGATGGTGATATGATAGATCGTTTGCCGGTAGCGGTAGTGGATTTTGCAACCCGGCCAAGCCGCCGGCAAGTGGGGCGCCAGGAGCAATTCATCGCCGATCCGGTTGACGCCCAGCAGGGACTCGATGAGCAAACGGTACATCCAGGCGGCAGCACCGGTGTACCACGACCACCCGCCGCGGCCGGTGTGTGGGGCGCGGGCATAGACGTCGGCCGCGATGACGTAAGGTTCGACCTTGTAGGTGGCGATTTGATCGGCAGTGGCGCCGTGGTGGATGGGATTGAGGAGGGCGAAGAGTTCCCATGCGCGCTCAGTTTCGCCCAACTGCGCAAAGGCGGTAGCTGCCCAAATCGCGGCGTGGGTGTATTGGCCGCCGTTTTCGCGCACGCCGGGGAGATAGCCTTTGATGTAGCCGGGATTGAGCGGCGTGTGGTCGAATGGCGGATCAAACAGTTGAATCAATTTCGCGTCGCGGCGCACCAGCCGGCGGTCCACCGCTTGCATCGCCTGGCGCGCGCGGCCGGGGTCGGCGGCACCGCTGATGACCGCCCAGCTTTGCGGCAGCGAATCGATCTGGCATTCGGGATCGGCCTGGGAGCCGAGCGCTTCGCCGGAGTCGTAGTAGGCGCGGCGATACCACTGGCCGTCCCAACTGTGTTGTTCGATGTTGTGTTGGAGGAGTTGTGCCTGGGTGAGGCAACGCTGGGCAAATTCCGCATCGTGGTGCGCGCGGGCGAGCGGGGCGAAGCGGGTGAGCACGTCATACAGGAAAAACGCCAGCCACACGCTCTCGCCGCGGCCATCCTTGCCGACCCGATTCATGCCGTCATTCCAATCCCCTGAACCCATCAGCGGCAACCCGTGGCCGCCGAATTGCAACCCGCACTCGATGGCGCGCACGCAATGTTGATAGAGCGTGGCGGAGGCCTCGGCGCGATTCGGCAAATCATAGTAGGCCTCCTCCTCCGGCTTGACCGGCCGCCCATCCAAGAACGGAATCTCCTCGTCGAGCACCCCGCTGTCAGCGAGACATGTCACATAACGGCAGGTCACGTATGGCAACCACAGATAGTCGTCGGAGGAATGGGTCCGCACCCCACGCCCGGTGGGCGGATGCCACCAGTGCTGGACATCTCCTTCCTTGAACTGGCGCGCGGCGGCACGCAGCAAATGCTCGCGGGTGAGCGCCGGCGCGGCATGCACCAGCGCCATGACGTCCTGCAATTGGTCACGGAAGCCATAGGCACCGCCGGACTGATAGAATCCGGTGCGTCCCCACAGCCGGCAGCCCAGCGTCTGATACAACAACCAGCCGTTGGCCATGATATTGACCGCCGGATCGGGCGTGTCCACGGTGACCGCGCACAGCGTGCGGCTCCAATGGGCCCAGACATCTTCCAGCGCGTTGCGGCAGGCGTCGGCGAGGCGGAAGCGGTGAATCAAGCCCTGCGCGTCGGCGAGGGTGCGGCCGACGCCGAGCCGGAAGCTGGTTTCGCGTTCCTGGGCGATCGCCAAGTCGAAGACCACTTGCATTGCGCCGCACGGATCGAGGCCGGCGCCGACCTTGCCGGAGAGGCCGGCGCGTTTGAGAGCGGCGGGTTGGGCCAGGTTGCCGTTTCTGCCGATGAATTCCTTGCGATCCGCGGTGAGGGAGCGCGACGCGTCATTGACGTCAAGAAAGACGATGCGGCCGGGAAAATCGGTGTTGTCGTAATTGCGTGCCAGCAACGCGCCGGTCTTGGTGTCCACCTCGGTGCGCACGTGCAGCAGGCTCTTGTGTCGCAGGTCCCCTAACACCCACTCCAGATAGTTGGTCACCGACAGGCGGCGCGGGCGGTCGGAGATGTTACGCAATTTCAGCACGGTGAATTTCACCGCGGCATCCATCGCCACATAAACCCACAACTCGGAGGCAATGCCGTGCTCGGTATGCTCAAACACGGTGTAGCCGAAGCCGTGGCGAATGACATAAGGCGTGGCGCCACGCGCGGGTGACGGCGTGGGCGACCAATACTGTCCGGTCTGCTCGTCACGAATGTAGAGCGCCTCACCCGTGGGGTCCCTCACCGGATCGTTGCTCCAGGGAGTCAGGCGAAACTCATGGGCGTTGTCCGCCCAGGTGTATGCCGCACCGCTTTCCGAAACCAGCGTCCCGAAGGTGGGATTGGCCAGCACGTTGACCCACGGGGCGGGGGTCATCTCGTTGCGCTGCAGGGTGATGATATATTCATGCCCGTCGCGGGTGAAGCCGCCATAGCCGTTAGGAAAGATCAGTTCGCGCTGAGGCAACGGCGCGGGCACCTCGGCAATAGCTGCGCGGGTGGGCACCAGCGCCGGGAGGCGAGGGCCGAATGTCCGCCGCCGTTCCATTTGTTCGGCCAAACTTCCCCGCTCGTCGTCGAGCACGACGTGCGCCACCGCTTGCAACAGCACCCGATCGTCATTTGGAATCTGCTCGAGACGGCGCACAAAGATGCCTCCCGGATGGTCCAGAATCTGCGCTTCAATGCCCAATGAAATCAGACTGGTGATCTGCTCGTGGAGCGACTGGCGGTACACCGAGACGTCCTCATAGAGAATGACCAGATCAACGGTCAAGCCCTTCATCCGCCAATAGGAATGGGCCCGCACCAGTTGTTTAACAATCTCGAGTTTGGCCTCGTCGCTGATGTTCAGCAGGATGATCGGCACGTCACCCGAGATGCCGTGGCTCCAGAGGCTGTTGTGGCCGCGCCGGTTGTGGAGCAGCACGCCGGAGTTGGCCCGGCGCGCGGGGTCGGTATAGATCAACGCGCCGGCCACACGGTCATACAGTTGTGCTTCGGCCGCCGCCACGTTGAGATGGTGCAAGGTCACCTGGCTGTGGGTCCAGGCCATGTCCAAGGCGCGGTCGGCCATGCGCGGGCTTTGGTATTTTTCGATGTGTGCCAGCGCGGCATCGCGGGTTGCGGTCACGCCGATGACCAGGTCGATGGTGGCGCTGGCGTGAGGCGGCAAGGTGACGGTGCGGCGCAGAGCAATGACGGGATCGAGCACGGGGCCGACGGTGTTGGACAAGGGGGCGAGGCTGTGCATGGCGGCCGGGTTGGCCATGTTGCCGCCGCGTCCGACAAATTTGGCGCGATCCGTTTCGCAGGAGACCTCGCCGGGGTGGTCGCCGTGGCCGACCAGCAGATGCAGCAACCAGGGCGGTTGTTCGTCCTCGGCGCGGGCGCGGCGGGTGCACAGAAGCGCCGAGGAGGCGTCAACGAATTCGGTGTGCACGAACAAATTGCTGAATGCCGGGTGGGCCGCGTCGGCCGCCGCGGTGGTGAGCACCACTTCCGCATAACTGGTTAGTTCGATGACGCGGGCCGTAGCCGTGCGGTTGGTCAGTTTGATGCGGCGCAACTCGACGTCGTCTTCCGGCGACACGCAGATTTCGGTGTGGATGTCCAGCCCGGCCTGGCGTTGTCGGAACTCAGCGCGCGCCTGGGTGAAAATCGCCTCATAGCCGTCGGTTGCCCGCAAGGTCGGCTGATAGGCAGTGGAAAAGAACTCTCCCGTCGCCAGATCGCGCACATAGACAAAGGTGCCCCAGTTATCGCAGGTGGCATCTTCCCGCCAGCGGGTGAGGGCCAGGTCATGCCAGCGGCTGTAGCCGCCGCCGGCACTGGTGACCACGACATGATAGCGGCCGTTGGACAAGAGATGAATCTCGGGCACCGGTGACGTCGGATCGGTGAACACGCGCATCGCGCGTTCCGAGTCACCATCCTGCGTGCGCGCCACTTCCGGCGCCAAGTCGTCGGCCGCCACGCTGGCCGCCGCCGTGGGCACGCGCTCCTGCAACAACAGGTCCGCCGCCTTGAGCATGGGACAAGCCATGAAGCGCCGTGGCATCGGCGCACCGCGCAACAGATTGACCAAGGCCAGCAGGCTCATCCCCTGATGGTGCACCATGAACGAGCGGATCGGAACGCTGGCTTTGTCCGGCGGCAGCCGGGTGGGGGTGTAATCCACCGCTTCGTAAAAGCCATAGCTGCCGGTGCGCCCATCCGCCGCCAGCCGTTGCAGGTTGGCGCAGGCCTCCAGCGGGGCCACCATCAGTGCCATGGCGCTGGCGTATGGCGCAATGACCAAGTCTTCGCCCAGCCCGCGTTTGAGGCCGAGGCCGGGCACGCCGAAGGCGCGGTATTGATAGTTGAACTGGGCGTCGATGCGGTTGTAGCCGGATTCCGAAATCCCCCACGGCACGCCGCGCAAGTGGCCATACTTGATTTGTTGGGCCACGGCCGCTTTGCAGGTGTGGTCGAGCAAGGTGTTTTCATAGCACGGCATGACCAGCAGCGGCATCAGATATTCAAACATCGAGCCACTCCATGATGCCAGAATCGGGGTGCCCCGCGCGGCGACGAGCAGACGCCCCATGGTGAACCAGTGATCTTGCGGGACTTGCCCTAACGCGATGGCCACGTAGCTGCACAAGCGCGCCTCCGAGGCGAGCAGATCATAGAAGCTGTTGTCACGACGGCGCTCGGTGACGTTGAAGCCGATCGCGAACAAGTCCCGTGCCGGATCGAACAGATAGGTGAAATCCATGGCCGCGAGTTCGTCACACTGCCGGGCCAATTCTTCCAATGCCAGCATGCGCTCGCGGGCGTTGGCACTGGCATCACGCACGCAGCGCGCGAGCGCGGCGAGGCGGTCGCGGTCGGCTGACGCGGCCGGATCCGGCTCGGCCGCCTGCGCGCGCAACGCCGATTCGATCAGCGGACAGATCGCGTTCTCGAAATCCTCAAGCTCGCACAAGGTCGGTGCCTGGTCGAGTTGGGCTAGCAGTTGTTCCAGCCGCATGGCCGACGGCGTGGGCGGCGACGGGTTGGGCGCCGCGGTTGCGATGTTAGGGAGTGGTGCGGCCAGCCATGGCGCGAGCCATCGCAGGTCGGCCAAGTGAGCTTCGCAGTTGTGGAGCAGGGTTTGCGCCCAACCTTTGAACTCGCCCTCCTCGTTGGCGAGCAAGGTGACCAGCGCGCCGGCCATCGCCGTGGCCCGCTCTAACAACGCAAACGCCGCCCGCAGGCCGCTGGGAGCCACCGCCAATTCCGCATCGAGTTGGGTGAGGGTGGCGCTTTCGCGGCCGAAATCCCGGACGTGTTCGACCGTGTCGCGCAATCCGGCGAACACCTCGGGGGTGAAGATGGCGGTCGCGGCCTCTTCCCTGAGACCGGCACCCAGAGTTAGCAAATGGCCGGCGAGGTTGCCACTGTCCACGCTCGAAACATACAGCGGCTGCAGCGGCTGCAGCGTGCGCGTCTCATACCAATTGTAAAAGTGGCCGCGATGCCGCTCAAGGCGCTGCATCGTGGCCAGCGCGTCGCGCGTGCGCTGGATCAACTCGCCGACGGCCAGATAGCCGAAATCGCGGGCCGCCAGATTGGCCAGCAGCGCCAAGCCCATATTGGTAGGCGAGGTGCGCGAGGCGAGCATCGGTGCGGGCACTTCCTGATAGTTGTCCGGTGGCAACCAGTTTTGCTCCGCCGTGACCAGCGCTTCGAAATAATACCACGTCTTGCGGGCGGTGCGGCGCAGAAACCCGATTTGGTCCGGCGTGAGGTCCACCGGCGCGGGCCCGATCGGCTGACTGATCCACCAGGCGAGCCACGGCGCGGCAAGCCAGGCCGCAACCAGCGGCACCGCGAAGGGCCAGTGGGCCGGCTGCATGACAGCAAGCCACAGGCCGCCGGCCACCGCCAGCAGCGGGCCGAACCACATGGTGACATAAAACCCGCCCAGGTCGGCACTGCGGGTCTGTTCGGAATCACTGGAGGTTTGCCATTCCAGCAGGCGCTGGCGTGACACCAGCACGCGCCACAGCGTCCTGATGATCGCGTCCAGGCTGATGTAGGCGTCGTAGGGCAACACTGCGATTGTTAGAAAGACCTGCCCGAGGTGGCGGGCGCCAGCCCCGCCCACGACCCGCCAATGGACCGCCCAGGGCAAATCCTGCGCCTTGCGGGCCAGCGCCACCAGCGCCGAGAGCAAGCCGGGGAGGGTGAGGATGGCCAGCACCCACAGCGCGGCGAGACCGCCGAGAGGCGCTGCCAGCAGCCATGCGACCAAGATCAGAAGGGTCATCGCCACCGGTACCAGACTGCGCCTGAGGTTGTCGAAGATTTTCCACTTGGACAGCCGCGACAGCGGATTGGCCATGCGCAGCGCGTCGGACACGGGAACCCGCGGCAGCAGCCACTGCGCGATCTGCCAGTCGCCGCGCATCCAGCGGTGGCGCCGGGCGACGTCCACGTTGTAGCGGGACGGATACTCCTCATAGAATTCCACGTCGCTGACCAGCGCGGAGCGGGCGTGGCACGATTCTAGCAAGTCGTGGCTGAGCACGGTGTTTTCCGGGAAGCGTCCCTGCATGGCGTGCTGGAAGGCATCCACATCGTAGATGCCCTTGCCGATGAAGGAGCCTTCGCGGAAGAGGTCCTGATAGACATCGGACACCGCGCGGGTGTACGGATCGATCCCCGCGTCACTGGCAAACAGCCGCACGAACCACGAGCGCCGGGCGCTCGGCAGGCTCACCCCCACGCGCGGTTGGAGAATGCCGTAACCGTCGACCACGACCCCGCGCGCGGCATCAAACACCGGGCGGTTGAGCGGATGGGCCATGGTGCCGATCAGGCGGCGGGCGGCGTCGCGTGGCAGTTGGGTGTCGGTGTCCAGCGTGATGACATACTGGATCAGGGGCAGGATGGTGAGGTCGCCGGCGACTTCGGAAAAGCACTCGCTGGTGGCGCCGCGCAGCAAGCCGTTGAAGTCGGTGAGTTTGCCGCGCTTGCGTTCGTAACCCATCCAGACGCCCTCGGCGGCGTTCCAGCGCCGCGGCCGGTGCAACCAGAAAAACCGCTCGTGTCCGGCGGCGGCGAGTTTGGCATTGAGTGCCGCGATGCCGTCGCGGGTGCGTTGCAACAACTCGTCATCTCCTGCCAGATGCTCCGTCGGGGCGTCGCGAAAATCGGTGAGCAAGGCGAAGTGCAGATGCGCGTCGCGATTTGCCAGATAATGGATTTCCAGGGTTTCAAGCAGGCGCTCGATGCCTGCCGCGTGAGTCAGCATCGTGGGCACCACCACCATGCTGCGGCAATTCGGCGCGATGCCGGCGGCATAGTCGAGGCGTGGCAGCAGGCTCGGTTTCACCAGCAGGGTGCACAGCCAGTTGAGCAGCGCCACCCCCAAGTGGCTGGCACACACCACAAACAGCACTGTGAGCAAGACCAGCCGCCAGCCGTGGGCGTCAAGCCCGCGGGCTTGCTGCACAAATCCGCAGGTCGCCAGCAGCGTCAACACCGCGATGCCGCCGCCATAGAATGCCATGGGGAAATGCCGGATGCCGCGTTCGAGGCTCTGTCCCAAGGACCATCGCACCTTTGCCATGTGCTCCAACTGCGCCTGTCCCTTGTCGATGAGATAGAATCCGACGTGCGCGGTCCGGGCCTCGCGCCCGTCGCGGCCTGCGCCCGCCTCGGCGAGTTGGATGGCGAGTTGAGCCACCTCGGCTTCCGCCAGTTGGCTGTGGCGGGCCATGGCTTCGACCGCGTGGCGATAGCGGTCGCGCGTCGCGAAATCCATTTCGGAGTAGAAATCGGCAGGGTCGGTGCGCAAGGTGGCATCGACCAGACTGAGGGTTTCCACAAACTCCTTCCAGTCCGTGGCGCTCAAAAACCGCAGGCTGGCAATGCAGTGGCTCACCGACACCTGATCAGCCGCCTGGCTCTGGCTTTCCAGATCGACCATGCGTTCGATCGACAGTCCCTGTTCCAGCAAGCGGTGTTCGACCCAACTGCGCGCCAGATGCAACACCGGACTGTGGCGCGACAGCAGTTGACAGAATTCCGCCACAAACGACGGCGTGAGCGGAATGTCGGACTTGGCCATGTCGGCCACCACCACCACCAGATAGGCCGGGTTGTGTTCCGCCATGTCCTGCAGCCGATTGACCCACAACTCGGCTAGGTCGCGATCCTGGTGGGCGAGCGCCAGACGGCTGACGATGCGCCGCAGGTTTTCTATCAGACCCAGCCGCAACATGATGGGCACCGCCCACAACTCGCCCAAGGTCAGCGAATCCACCGTTTGATACGAGGCGATGAAGGCACTCAGCGGGCCTTCATCAATCTGCGCGTCCACGTGTGACACCAACTCCAGCACAATGTCGTACACCCGCGGCAGCCCCGCCGACGCACCGTCGCGCAGGCGCGGCAGCTCACGACTGTAGCCGCGTGGCAGATGGCGCCTGGCCATTTGGATCTGCTCTTCTAGCAGATAGTAATTGTCCAGCAGCCATTCGGCGGCGGCGGTGATGCGGCGGGCTGGGTTGACGGCGCGGGTGAGGCGGTTGTGGGCGCGCAGGACCTGCTCGTTGTCGTCCAATTGCGCCAACAGGCGGTTGCCGCAGCGGCGGGTGACGAGTTGATGGCCTTCCGCCAGGGCGCGGGCGTGGTGGGCGAGTTGCTCAACGCTGAAGAGTTCATCCCGCAACGGCGGTTCGCTCGCTGGCGGGCGCGACTGGCGTGGCTGCGACTGACTGGCCATCCAGGTCTGCCAGCGTAGTGAGAATGGTTGCATGTTGGGGGTGACCTGCCTGCCGCAAGGACCGATGGGATGCGTTGGCTCAGTGGCTTGAGGCTAGTTCACGCCGGGGCCTGCCGATATGGGGTGAAACCCCACCTGGCGGTTCCTGATCCCGGCGGAAAATGCTTTGGCACCTTTGCGCGCGCTTCGCGGGCTTGAATGGTAATGCGGGACGAAGATGACCACGGATGAAGAAGAAGACGCAAGACTACAAGACCCAAGACGCAAGACCAGAGAAGAGAGCGCAGCGCTTCTGCATCTGCTCTTCTCTTGCGTCTTGCAGTCTTGCAGTCTTGGGTCTGAGGCGGGGGAAAGTAGGGTTTCACCCCATGGCGGGACCGCGCAAAATTGCTTAGGGTCACGGTGAGTCTGAAAACAAACACATCACCAATCACACAAATCATGAAATCGTCACAACAACGTCTCGTTTTGCTGCTGCTGGCAGCCGCACTGGTCTCCCTTTTCAGCGCAAGCTGCCGCAACACTGTCCGCGGTGCCGGGAGAGATGTTGAGAACGCCGGCAATCACATCGAACGCGCGACACACTAAGCGCCCCATCCAACCCATAGAATCCTGCTTTATGTTAATGACCATCGCAATCATCCTGGTAGTCCTGTGGCTGCTGGGGATGGTGTCCGCCACCACCATGGGTGGATTCGTCCACATCCTGCTGGTAGTGGCCATCATCATGCTGCTGATCAGGGTGATCCAAGGCCGCCGGATCATCTGACACGTGCTGCGCGGCACCCACCCCCGGCCGCCCCGCAACCGCAGGCGGCCACCACTCCCCTGACCCTAATGAACGTCAAGACCATCATTGCCGCCCTCCTGATCACTGTTGGCATCGTGATCCTCGCTTACTCGGGTATCACCTTCACCACTCCGGGCGAAACCATCCAGTTCTTCGGCCTGCGTGTTGAAACCACCAACAGCCACTTCATCCCGCCAGTCGTGGGTGCCCTCGCCTTGGTCGGCGGAATTGTGCTGCTGCTGGTGAAGCCCAGATCGGTATGACCCGCCCCGTCGCCGGCCCCGCCGCAGGCGGCGGGACCGCCGTGGCTGGACGTGTCGCGAGCCATTTGCCCAGCCTCAACACCTTCAACCCGCAACCACAGCAATCATGAACAAACAAACACAAACAATCTGCGACGATATGGAACAACTGGCCCACGACGCCAGCGCATTGGTGGCGGCAACTGCCGACATCGCCGGGGACACGGTGGGCGATGCGCGCAAGCGTCTTGCCGCCGGGTTGGAGCGGGTCCGGGAAATGTATGCCCTCGCCCGCGGCAAAGCGGCCGATGGCACACACGCCGCCGATGTGGCCATGCACGACCATCTCTATCAATCCATCGCGGTCGGAGTGGTGGCCGGGGCATTCATCGGTTTTCTTCTCGCCACCCGCTGCCCGTGCCCGTGCCGCCGCGACTGATAGGACCGGAGCTTCGTCTGGCGGTGCAGACATGGACTCTCTATCCGACGGCCATCGTGGGACCCTCCTCCGGTCATGAATTTGCATCTCAAATCGCAAGCCGTGATCGCGCTGGTGATGGCCGGCGTGAGCGGCAACCTCGCCGCGCCGGACGCCAGCGGCGGCGCCAGCCCGCAGGTGCCGCCCATGGCCACCGCCGCGACCCGCGCACCGCCGGCTGCCGTGCCCCATGACGAGTCGCGACCGGAGCCAACGCCGGGCATGTCCGGCGGTGCCAGGCCGGCCATGGTCGGCACCCGGGATCTGGCGGGTTTCGCGAGCTTGCCTGCGGCACGCCAAGCCCTGATTGAAGCCGCCCTGGCGGTTGCCACCCACGCGCCATGGCTGCCATATCGGCATGGCGGCGCGGATCCGGCACTGGGTGGCCTGGATTGCTCCGGGGCGATGTATTTCGTGCTGACCCAATGCGGGCTGAGTCCGCCCCGGACGTCGGCGGGGCAATACGGTTGGCTGCGCGACCACCACCAGCTCCACCTTGTTGCCGAGGAGGCCACCACCGCCGAAGATCCCAGTCTGGCCGGGTTGCAACCTGGGGATTTGTTGTTCTGGGCCACCGGCCACCCGGCGGAGCCCGCCAAGACCGCCATCATCACCCACGTCGCCATGTATCTGGGACGCGAACTTACCGATGGCTTGCAGATCATGATCAACGCCACCGATGGCCGATCCTATCGCGGCACCAAGGCCGATGGCTACGGTGTCTATGACTTCAGCATGCCGCGCGCCACATCCCTAACCAAACTGGTCGGCTACGGCCCCCCGCCCGGCATGGCGGAGATGACCCTCAAAACGCCAACTGGCGGGGATGGGGGTTCGGGCACGCGCGCCAAGTGAGGGGGAAAATGGGGTGGTGCCGGCAGGAAGGGATATGACTGCCACGGACAACCACAGATTAATGGATTACACCGTGGACACAGAGGAATACGATAACAGAGATGAATCTTTCCATAAGTGTGTTGCTGCCAGTGCCGCGTATTCTTTGGTGAGCGATACAGAAGGTTGCTATCGCTCAGAATCCGCCATACAATGAGCGATGAACATGACCCTGTCGCTCAAAACTTGGAACTGGCAACAAGCGGATTGGCCTGATTTTGTCTATGACGAGGCGGTTTTACGGCCGTTGGAGGCGGTGTTTTTGCATCGTTCGGGAGTGCATGTTGGGGCGTTCTCGCATCTGAGTGCGGCGGACCAAGAGAGCGTCCGGGCCGAGTTGCTGAGTGACGAGGCACTGCTGACGTCGAAGATTGAGGGCGAGTTGCTGAACCGTGACAGCCTGCAGTCCTCGATTCGCCGGCTGTTTGGATTGCAGGTCGATGCGCAGAAGGCGAGCGCTGCGGAACAAGGGATTTCCGAACTGCAGGTGGACCTCTATCGCAGCTTTGCCGGGCCGCTGACGGAGGCGGATTTGTTCAACTGGCATCGGATGGTGGTGCGAGGTCGGCGGGATTTGAAGGCGGTGGGCTGCTATCGGCAGCATGACGAGGCGATGCAGATCGTTTCGGGAACGCTGCATGATCCGGTGGTTCACTTCGAGGCCCCGCCGTCTTGCGTGGTCCCGCAAGAGATGAGGCAATTCATCGAGTGGTTCAATCGGTCGGCCACGGCGTTGCCGGGCTTGACCCGGGCTGGCATCGCGCACTTGCGTTTCGAGTCGATTCATCCGTTTGAGGATGGCAACGGGCGGCTCGGGCGGGCGCTGGCGGAGAAGGCGCTCTCGCAGGCACTCGGGCGGCCGACGTTGATCGCGCTCTCCTCCATCATTGAGAAGGGCCGCAAGCCGTATTATGACGCGCTCGGCCAGGCGAGCCGGTCGAACCAGATCACCCGGTGGCTGGCGTATTTCGGCCAGACGGTGCTGGCTGCCCAGCATCACAGCCTCAAGCGGGTCGAGTTTCTCATTCACAAAGCGAAGTTTTTTGACCGTTACCGTGGCCGCCTCAACCAGCGGCAGGAAAAGGCGATGCTGCGGATGTTCCGCGAAGGCATCGACGGCTTCAAAGGCGGGCTGAGTTCGAGCAACTACGTCAGCATCACGCAGAGTTCGCCCGCCACGGCGACCCGGGACCTAAGCGACCTGGTCGCAAAGGGCGCGTTGCTGCGCAACGGTGAGCGCAAGCATGCGCGGTATTTCCTGAGCTTGGGAGCGTCGTGAGGCTTGGATAGAATCGGACCGCGGCGGAGCAGAGGGTGCGGAGATGGACGCCAAGTGAAAATATGCAGGCGTGACTTTCTAGCAGAGATGCAATCCCCAAGGTTTTTCCAACCCAATCAGCCTCGGCGCTCCTCTCTGTGGCCTCCGCGCCCCCCGCGTTTCGCTTTCTCTCCTCCATGTATGCGTAGCCCCGAAATTCATGCGCATGAATTGCTGCCTGCTGCTTCATGTTACCAGTTGCTGCCAATTGGCCAAATGCCTGCTTTCAGTAGTTGGTGCTGGCAGTGCGATCGGAACGAGGGCTCATGGTCTGCCAGGTCGCTGATAGATATGTCATGGTGACGCGGCCTGGGTTTCCGAATCATAGAGTTTGGTGCCGCCATGGATCGCCTGGCGGTTGCGCTGCTCGATTTGGCGCTGAGCGGCATATTTCGCTTCGCGCCGCTGGTCGGCCTCGCAGGGCACGAACCCAGGCTGGTCGGCCTCCGGGTGCAGTGCCAGCGCCGCTTTGCCGGCTTGAATCAAGCCGAGGGCTTCGCGGTACTGCGGGTCGTCCTTGTCCTTGAAATTAGCCAGGCAGGGGCTGAGTTCCGGGCGCGCGAAGCTGAGCATGACCCCGGGGCTGGCGCCGAACGAGTTGAACGGCGAGCTTTCGTCGCCCCACACAAAGGGCGGCCCGACCAACGCGCAGAGCCGGGCGAGTTGCGGGCGGGTCAGCGGGCAGCGGCCGTTGACGCTCGCCGGATAGGCGCAGTTATAGGTCGGATAGTAGGGCGCATTGAGGTCCACCCAAGTGATGATGCGGTCCATCTCCGCAGCGCTCAGCTTCACATCGTGGTGGCCCATGCGCAGGATCTGCACGAGTTTGCTGGGATGTGACCCCCATGAGTAGGGCTGTTGGATTTCCGCCGGTCCCGCGCCGACACACTTGACATATCCTTTGCGCCACAACTCGACGTATGCCGCATTGAAGGCCACATCGCGATCGGGTGCCAGCACGAGCTTTTCCGCACCCTTCTTGCCGAAGTCGTGGCACTCGAGGCAATGTTGGTTGAAGACGGGTTGGACTTCCGCCGCGAAGCCGAACAAGCGCGCCGCACCGTGCCAGCCGGTTAGCGGGCTGGGCGCACGGCGCTGGGCGAGCGGCACGGCGCTGCGCAGCGGCGGCGCCGCGCCGAGGCGGGTGTCGTGACAGCCGATGCAGCCGGCCCGCTCGCCCGGTTGCACAAACGCCCCGCTGCGCATCGACTGGATCATCATGCCGTTGGCGTCGAGCAGTTGGAAATAGACAAATTTCTCCGCCGGCACGGTGAAGTACGCGGACCCATCGGCCTCCACTGGCACGGTGCCGAGGATGCGCTTGTTCTCCAAGCCGTGCCAGTTCATGCCGGGAGCCATGTAGCCCTGGCCAAACCACTTGCCGGGCGACCAGCTGCGCTTTTCCGGCGCCTCGACCACGCGGAGGCTGCGCACCGCGCCGGGTTTGACGCCCTGCATGTGGGTGCCTTGATAGACGTCCTGCACATAGAAATAACCGTCGCTGCCCGCGAAATCCCGGTGCGTGGGAATCTGCGGCGGCCGGACCCGGGGCCGCAACGGCATCGGGTCATAACAACCGCGGCCTTCGACGTGTAGCAGGATCTCGTTGCCGAATGTGTCCGTTAGATAAATCCCCATTTCCGGGCCGTTGCCGGTCATCCGCGAACAGAGGAAATAGTTCGGGCTGAGCGGATAGGGATCGGCGTATTTGAGTGTCACGCCCATGGGGTTATCGCAGTCGAATGCGCCGCCGGTGCGCAGCTGGTTGACCGCGGTGGCCGGCCAAGTGCGCACGACACCGTCGCGCCCGTCAAGACCGAGGCGGCGGTCGATGAGCGCCATCGCGCCCCAGAGGTGGTCGTGGTGCGGACCGAAGATGCAGACGACCTGCTCGGTGCCGGGCACCTGCCGCGGGGTGTAGGCCGCGCCGGGCACCGCCGTGTTGTTGCCCCAGAAAATCGCGTGGCCGGTGCCATCGGGCGCGCAGGTCCACAGCCCGTGGGCATCGCCGAAGTTGCGGTCCACGTATTCCCAGCGTGCGTACAAGATCCGGCCATCATCCAGCAGAGCGGCCTGGTTATCGAACAGGTTGTTGCGGTCGATCTGATGGATGTTGGCGCCGTCGCCATCCATGCGGTGCAGGTTTGCGGCGATGTCCTGGCTGCATTGGTTGTACTTCGGCTCGCGGGTGGAGGAAAACACCACGCTGTCGTCGGGCAGATAGATCGGGTCGAAATCGCACACGCCCGGCGCGCGGGTCAATTGGCGCAGGCCGCTGCCATCGGCGTTGATCTCCCAAATGTGATAGTCCTCGCCGATATTGCGGCGCAGGGCGAACACGATTTTGCTGGCGCTGAAATGCACCTCCGGGTCGCGGGCGATGCCTTGCGGCACCTCCAGGAGGGTCTGGGTCTTGCCGCCGCCGGCGAAATCGATGAGCTTCATGGCGCCGCCGCCCTCGAAGTCGCGCGTGTTGGCCTCGCCGGTGTGAAACAAGGTGTCGATGGCGTGGAAGCTGCTGCGGTATTGCGGGCGCACGATGAAGAGGATCGGCTGGCCACTCACGAGTGGGTTGGCAATGAGTGCCTCGCGCTGCAATTGGGCGAACTCGGCGCGGGCTTCGAGGTCCGTGCTGTCGCGCAGCCGCTGCTCGCTCTTGCCGAGCCTGGCCAGGAACTCGGCGCCGCGCGGGTAGCCGGGGCCAAAGGTGGTTGTTAGATCCAGCATCGCGCCGCGCAGGGCGGCAATCTGCTCCGGCGCAATGGCTTGGCCCACAGCGCCCAGGATCGGCTTGCGCCGGGCCAGGCGCTCGGCGGTGGCGGTGGGGTCGATCCTGCCTAACGCGGTGAAATCGTCGAAGGTCACATGCCCCCAGCCATCCGCGTTGGCATCCACGATGCGCAGGAAAACCCGCTGGCCGACCAGTTGTGGGGCGCTCCACTCCACGCGGTGCATGATTTCGGTTTGGCAGCCGCGCGCCTTGAGGATTTCCTTGCCGTCCGGCGTGCACAACGCGACATAGACATTTTCCGCCTGGCCCCCGCCCACCAGAAAGGTGAGGGCCGCCCCCTCCAAAACAAAAACCGGCGACTCGAGCACGCCGGTCATCTGGTCCTTGGAGGGGCCGGATTTTTGTTCGACGGTGGAGAGGTGGAAGCGGCCCTGCTTGTTATAGCGGTTGTCCGCCACCCCGGCATAGACATTGTGGAACACCGCCCGGTCGCTCACCGGGTTGTCAAACCCGCCTTCGAGCACTTGCCATCCCTGCAGGTTGCCGGTTTCAAAATCGAAGCGGACGCGCTGGCCAGGCGTGGCGCCGGGCGCCGGCTCATCCGCCGCCAAGGCTCCCGCCGCCAGCAAAATGGTTAGAACGAAAATTCCAAGGCGTGAAAGCGCCAGGCTGTTTCTTATGGGTCGCACCGTGTTGATATCTTGTTTGGTTAGTTGTTGGGTTGGCAAGAGTTCCGGCTTATCTGATGGATGCGGGTCTGGGTTCGCCATCCAGGCCGAACTCGACAGGCAGGAGTGCCGCCCGTTCCTTGAATGCGGCATCGCCATCATTGCCGAAGAAGGTGCTCCACCACTTGCCCTGCCTGTCCTTGAAGAACACATTGTGGCCGCCGCCGGGGATGGCGAGCAATCTCTCACCGTAAGGGCCCATCAGGGCCGGGGAGCTTGCCACATAACAATGATACCTGCCATCGGTGAAATCAGCACATGACAGATAGTAGCGGCCCTGCGCTTTGAAAACGAAGGCGCCCTCGAAGCCCACTTGGCCCCCGCTCGCGGATTTCAACAGCTGCGGTTCCGCGGCGAGGCCTGTCATATCATCCTTCATCCGGGCAATCTTGCCATTCTGATAGACAAAATACACCTTGCCGTCATCGTCCTGGAAGAGCGATGCATCGATCTCGCCGGTCAGAGGGCCGTCTTTCTTGACGTCCACATACGGGCCTTCGGGCTTGCCGCTGGTGCTCTTGAGGATGCCGGTGCCGCCGTAGTTGAGGCAGTAGGCGATCCAGTAGGTGCCATTGATATAATGCATCTCAGGCGCCCAGATCGCCTGGTTGTCACCCTGCTTCTTCTGCCAGGTCAGGTCCCTGGCAAAGGACCACACCAAGCCCAGCGGCTCCCAGTTTTTCAAGTCGATGGATTTCCAGATTCTGATGCCTTCGTTAGTTGCCCACCAAGTGGGCGCGCCGGTGGTGCCGATGAGGTAGTAGGCATCCGGGCCGGCGCAGACGCAGGTGTCGCGCAGCGGGTAATCGAAGAGCGGCTTGAGTTGGCTCACACCGGCAGCATGGGTGAACTTGCGAATGAAGGCGGCCTCGTCCGGGTACTTCGGTGAGCCGTCCCGGCGCAGCAGGTCATGAAACCACACGGCTGGCTCCGGCGCGTCCTTGGGTGAGGCCCAGGGATATTGGCACTGGGTGCGGCCATTGACCAGGCCCCAGTTATAGCACCCCACCTTCGCATCCTTGAACAGCGGCAACTCGGATTCATATCTGGCACCCAGGGTGCGAGCCATCCATTCGGTACACAGCACGGGCCGTTGGTGGGTTTTGAAGTCGGCGATCCGCGCTTGCATGCCCTTGTTGTCGCCGTAGAAATGGAAGCTGACAATGTCTGACAGCTCTAACTGCCGCTCGCTTGTCTCCTTGGGTCCGCCCCACACCCCGACGGTCAAGGGCTGTGAGCACTCCGCCTGTCGCGCCCATGCGAAGGAGGCTTCGACGAGCGGCAGACTCGTATTGGCCATGCCCGAGTTGCCCGGTTCGTTATAGAGGTCCCAGAGCACGATGCGCTTGTCATTTTTGAAGCTGCCGACCAGATCCTTGACGTAGTTCTCGAGGTCGGGCCAGGCGGTTTTGTCAGTGACGAGTTTCAAGCCGGGACTGGGAACCCAGCGGGCGTTGGAGGTGCCTGGAATTGGGGCCTCTTGCTTGCCGGGGTAGGGGTCGCGGTTCGCATCGAACGCGCAATCATCGAAGAGCACCGGCATGACGCTGAGCTGGTGCTTGGCCGCGAGCTCAAGGAATTGGGTGAAGCGCTGCTTGAGTCCTGCGGGGTCAGCTTTCCACACGATGTATTGCACGAAAACCCGGCACGAGTTGTAGCCCAATTGCTGCGCCCACGCCAGTTCGCGGTCGATGGTGGCGGGATCGAACGTGTCTGCTTGCCAGAGTTCGGTGTCGTTGACCGCAGTGCTGGGCACGAAGTTGAACCCGACCAGCCACGGTTGGGTCTCATACCATTGCGCCGCCCGTTGCGCAGTCCAGCGGCCTGCCGCCGGGTCCGGCGCTGCGGCAGCGCTCGCGCCGGCCGCAATTGCCAGGGCCAAGGCCAGGAGCGCGCTACTGAGGATTTTACTGCTGCTTGAGGTTTGCTGCATTGCAATGGATTTGTTGGTTGTTGGCTCGTGCGGTACGCTCCCAAGCCGCGCAATCATTCACAAATCAGGATCCCGGGTGGGCGCCATACGAGTGACCGTTGCCGTCAGGGGCTGCCTCATGACCTAACGGCAAAGAATCCCTTACCTCCGGGACGCGATCCTGCTGGTGGGCGAGTGGGCGCAATGACGCGCAAGCGCAATCCGGCCCTCGGCGCAGCAATGGGGGCATGACAATACATCAGTGTGGTGATCTGCGACACCAAGTCGCAACGCGAGCTGGCCGGCTCCGCATACGGCGAACGCCGCGCCCAGTGCGAGGAGGGCGCCAGGTTGTTAGGAGTGAGCGCCCTGCGCGCGGTGACGCCCGGGCAATTTGCCGCCCGGGGGCCCGCGCTGCCGCCGCTGGTGGCCAAGCGCTGCCGCTTCATCATCGAGGAACACGCCCGGGTGTACGCGCTGGCTGAGGCGCTTGCCGCCGGCGACCGCATGGCGCTGCACCGGCTAACAGCCGCGTCGTTCGATGGCGCGTGCCGGCTCTATGAAATCGCCACCCCGGCGATGCGCGCGATGATGAACGCCACGATACTAGTGAAATCTCCTCTAGTGAAGAACTGCTTGACATGAAAGGGTTCCTGCAGCGCTTCGCGATACAAGTGAAATCTCCTTTAGTGAAGAACTGCTTGACATGAAAGGGTTCCTGCAGCGCTTCGTGGACGGGGTGTTTCGGGCGTGCCGGGACCGGTTCGGGGAGAAGCGGGTGAGCGGGGCGAGGAAACTGCGGGGCCACGCGGCAGCCGCGGCCGGGCTGCTGTGGAGTGTTAGGGATTTGCAGAAGGGGATTGGGTGAGGTTGCCGGAGGGCTGGCGCTTGTGTTGCCGCCAACTGCGGCGGGTACGGCGGGTACGGCGGGGGCGGCGGCTACGGCGGGTGCGGCGGGTGCGGCGGGTGCGGCGGGTGCGGCGGGTGCGGCGGGTGCGGCGGGTGCGGCGGGTGCGGCGGGAGCGGCGGGTGCGCTGGCTGATCCCAAGCAAACCAGCGGTGGGTTTCCGGATTGGATCCGGCGACTGGCCGACCGTTGCGGCTTCGTTCGTGGCGGCCGGCACCTTGACGGGCTTGCGGCGCTGAACTTCTGGGTTCACTGCCGGTCAATAAGCGAAGCCGCCCCCTCCGGAAGCGGGGCGGTTTGGCTGGAATTCGGCAGGGCGCTTGGAATTGTCTTGGCGGGAGCTGGGGGCGCGTCGTACTCTCCGCCCGCCCATGCCGACCGACGCGATCCTTTCGACGGCCCGCCAATTTCTTGGTGTGGATCCCACCGTTTCCATCACCCTGGAGCCGATCAAACGCGGCGCTTCGGGGCGGACCATCCTGCGGGTGAAGACCAAGGGGCAAGCACCTTTCATCGGCATCCATTGGACCGATGAGCGCGAAGATAACGAGCAGTTCATCCCGGTGGGCCATTTCCTCAAGAAATGCCGGCTGCGGGTGCCGGCTATCCTCCATGAAAATGCCAAGCGCCATGTGGTGCTGGTCGAGGATCTCGGTGACGTGGATCTGCTCTCGCTCAAAACCCGGCCCTTCGAGGAGCGCCTGCCGCTTTACCGCTCGGCGCTCGAGCAGGTGGATCGCTTGTTTTACGCCAAGCCGGAGAAAGATTTCGTGTTGATGCCGCCATTTGATGCGGCGCTGTATCGCTGGGAGCAGGAGTATTTTTGCGAGTTCCTGGTGGAAGATTATTTGGGCCTTGATGCCGGGCCGTTGCGCCATGACCCGGCGTTCGGGGAGTTGGCCGAGCGCCTGGGCAAGGTGTCGCGGCATCTGGTGCACCGCGATTTTCAATCGCAGAATCTGTTGGTGAGGGACGCCCAGGTGTGGCTCATCGACTTCCAAGGGTTGCGCCGCGGGCGTCAGGAATACGACATCGCCTCGCTGGTGTTCGATCCCTATCTGGATCACTCGCCAGCGGAACGCGCGGAGTTGTTAGCTTTGTGGGAGGAAATTTCCGACGAGCAACCCGAGTCGCGCTTGTTTCATGAATGCGCCAGCCAACGCCTGATGCAGGCTCTCGGCGCATACGGCAAGATGGTGCGCCATCGCGGGCTGGAGTGGTATCGGCCGCATATTGCCACCGCCGCGCGGTTGCTCCAGGAGGTGACCGCCGGCACGCCCTTGGCGGCACCGCTTGCGCCCGTGTTTGCGGCCATTCCCTAATTGTTGTCGTGGCTGGATTTTCTCATCGCCGGTGGTTGGTTGGTGGCCTGGCGGCGCTCGCCGGGCTGGCCTGCTGGCAGTGGGCGGCGCGCAGCGGGCTGGAGCGGGTGGTGTTTTCCGGGGTGATGCGGGGTTTTGCCAATCCACCGTTTTTTTTATCCGGCACGGGCACTGCCGCGGCGCCGTGGGCGTTGCGCACGCTCGCGGTGAAGCCGCGGATGGATTCCCGCAAGGCCCCGGTGGTGGTGTCCATCGGCGATGATCCGGGCCGGGTCTTCCAATCCTCGCCGCCCTCGCCCGTCGATCTGGCGGTGGTGCTGCAAAACCTGCAACGCCTCGGCGGCAAACAGGCGGCGCTTGCCGCGGTGCTGGCGTGGGCCGAGCCCGACCCGGTGTCCCTCAAAGGCCTGGAGCTGGTGCTCAACAATTTTCAAATGGTCGTGCAGGCGGCACCGCTGTCCCGCGGCACGGTTAGGCAGCCGCTGCCGCCGGCGCTGCGCCGCGCGTCATTGGCATTGGATTCGATTCAAGGGGACACGTCCAGGCTGCCGCTGGTGAACCGGCTGGCGGTTGCCGATGTGATTTTCGGCGGGGATCGCGCGTTGGCGGGTTTTTCCTCCTTGGACGATGCGGAAGCCGGCGCGCAGAGGGTCCCCTTGCTGGCCCGGTGGGAGGAAGAGGAGCGGGTGGTGCTGGCGTTTCCCTTGCTTGCCGTGCTGGCACGCTATGATCTGCCGGTGGCCGGGATTCGGGTGAAACTCGGCGAATTCCTCCAACTCGGACCCGCGGGGCCGGTGGTGCCGATTGATCGGGATGGCCGCATGTCGCTGCCTCCCAAGCCGCTTGCATCACGGGCGGATGTCTCGGCGGAGGCCCTCATTATCGGCACTCCCGATATTTTCCCGGCGGCGCCGGGACTCATTGTTTTGCGCGACGACCAAGCCACCGCCCCGCGCGCCACCCGGGAATTTTCCGCCAATCTGGCGTCGGCTATTGCCTCGATCGGTTCGGATGCCGGGTTGGGGCCCGCATGCACTTACCGCAGGCTGTCGGCCGCGTGGGAGCTGTCGTTGCTGTTGGCAGTGGTGCTACTGCTCACCCTGCTCGCGGGCCGGGGGCGGTTTGAGCGGGTGTTGGGCTGCGGTATGCTGGCGGCGGCTTGCGCGGCGGCGCAATGGCTGTTGGTGGGCCTGGCGCAGCTGTGGCTGCCCGGAATCCCGCTGCTGGGCGCGATCCTGGCCGGCGTCGCCGCCATGATTTTGTTAGGTGAGGCGCGCCCCGCGCCCCAGCCGCTGGTGGTGCAGCCGGTGCCGGTCGCGCCCCCGGCATTGGCACCGCGTGGTGCCGCCGCCACGGATAGAAAATTCCGCACGGTGACGGTTTGGAAGGAACCGGCCACCATTCAGCCGCCGCGTGAGCCGGCCCCCTCGCGCAGTGAAGAAGCCGCGCCGGTGGCAGCGGTGGCTGCCACCCCCCCGCGTAAAACGCCCGCCCGCAAAGCCAGCTCCAAAAAAACCCCGGCCGCGGCAAGCGCAGCGGACCAACACGCCACCAAAAAATCCGCCGCCAAACCACCCGCAGTCCGCAGGTCTAACAAACCTCCGGGTGCTGGCAAAGCCCGGTCCGCAGCGCCTCCACCAGAGTCGTGAGCCCCGCCCCTCTTCGACCTTTCATCCACCATCCGCCATCCACCATCCGCCAGCTTCCCCCGTCCATGGATTCCATTGAAAAAGCCCAGTCGCTCATTGAGGCCCTGCCCTATCTGCAGGCATTCCGAGGCAAAACCTTTCTCATCAAAATGGGCGGCGCGGCGATGGAAGATCCCGCGCTGGTGGCCATGGTCATGCGCGACATTGTCTTCCTCGAAGTGGCTGGCATCAACCCGGTCGTGGTTCACGGCGGCGGCAAGGCCATTTCCGCGGCCATGGCTGCCGCGGGGCTGGAGGCAAGGTTTGTCGGGGGCTTCCGCGTCACCTCCGAGGAGGCCATTGCGATTGTCGCCCGCGTCTTGTCCGAAGAGATCAATCCCGGGTTGGTGCGCATGATCCGCGAGTTTGGCGGCAAGGCGGTGGGCATCCCCGGCCATGATGTGTTCCTCGGGGAGCGAATCAAGGGCACCGATGCGCTGGGCAACCGCGTCGATCTGGGCTGCGTCGGGGAGGTGGTCGGCTGCCGCCTGGCCCACATGGATGCGGCGCTGGCCGCCGGGATCTTGCCGGTCATCTCGCCGCTGGCGGCGGAACTGGCCACCGGGCGCCCGCTCAACATCAACGCGGATCTGGCTGCCGCCGCGCTCGCCAAGGAATTGCGCGTCGCCAAACTGGTCTATCTCTCCGATGTGCCCGGCCTGCTGGCTGATCCCGCCGATCCGGCTTCCCTGATCAAATCGGTGACCTGTGCCGACGCCCAGGCCCTCATCGCCGATGGCACCATTTCCGGCGGCATGATCCCGAAAATCCGCAGCGCGGTAGACGCCCTCAACGCCGGGGTGCGCAAAGTTCATTTTGTCGATGGCCGGCTGCCCCACGCGTTGCTGTTGGAAATCTTCACCGATGGCGGCATCGGCACCGAGGTGGTAAGATAGCTGGCCGCTTGGCCGGACCGCGACAATCACGTCATCCAAGGCTTGCGCCGCGGCCTGTTTCGGCGCACCCTCCGCCGCCATGACTCACGACCCGGACCAGCATGCCTCGTTAAAGGCGATGTATTCGGACTACTTCCTCGATTACGCCAGCTACGTGATCCTGGAGCGCGCCGTGCCGCACTTGCTCGATGGCCTCAAGCCGGTGCAACGGCGCATCTTGCATTCGCTCGACGAGTTGGACGACGGCCGCTACAACAAGGTGGCCAACGTCGTGGGCAACACGATGAAATACCACCCGCACGGCGACCAATCGATCGGCGACGCGATGGTCCAGCTCGGCCAAAAAGACCTGCTCATCGACACCCAGGGCAACTGGGGCAACACCCTCACCGGGGACGGCGCGGCCGCACCGCGCTACATCGAGGCGCGCCTAACGAAGTTTGCGCTGGAGGTGCTGTTCAACCCCAAGACGACACAGTGGGTGCCCAGCTACGACGGCCGCAACAAGGAGCCGCTGACCTTGCCGGTGAAATTCCCGCTGCTGCTCGCCCAGGGCGTGGAAGGCATCGCGGTGGGCCTGGCCTGCAAGATTTTGCCGCACAACTTCAACGAACTCGTCACGGCCTCCGTTGCGGTGTTGCGCGATGAGCCGTTCACGTTGTTGCCGGACTTCCCCACCGCCGGCATCATGGACGCCAGCGAGTACCGCGATGGCTTGCGCGGCGGCAAGGTCCGTGTTAGGGCGAGGATCGCCACCGACAAAAAAGGCCTGCTGCGCATCACCGAAATCCCGTTCGGCACCACCACCGGCGCACTGATGGAGTCGATCGTGGCCGCCGCCGACAAAGGGAAAATCAAAATCGCCAAGATCGAGGACAACACCGCCGCCCACGCCGACATCCTGGTCCATCTGCCGCCCGGCGCGGATCCCGAGACCTCGCGCGACGCGCTCTACGCCTTCACCGATTGCGAGCAATCGATCTCACCCAACGCCTGCGTCATCGCCGAGGGCAAACCGCAGTTCCTCGGCGTGTCGGAGATCCTGCGCCGCACCACCTGGCAAACCCGCGAGTTGCTCAAACGCGAACTCGACATCAAACTCAGCGAACTCGACGACAAGTGGCACTTCAGCTCGTTGGAAAAAATCTTCATCGAACAGCGCATCTACCGCGACATCGAGGAATGCGAAACCTGGGAAGCCGTGCTCAAGGCCATCGACGACGGCCTCACACCCTACAAAAATCTCCTCAAGCGGGAGGTCACCACCGAGGATGTCGCCCGTCTAACGGAGATCAGGATCAAGCGCATCTCCAGGTTCGACGCCTTCAAGGCCGACGAGGAGATCCGCAGCCTCGAAACAGCCATCGAGGAGACCGCCAAGAACCTGCGCAACCTAACCAAGTTTGCGATCCGCTGGTATGAGGAACTCGGGAAAAAATACGGTGCCCAACGCGAGCGCCGCACCGAGATTGCCTCGTTCGAGCGGGTCGACCGCATGCAGGTGGTGGCCGCCACCGAAACCCTCTACCTCGACGCCAAGGGCGGCTTCGCCGGCTACGGCCTCAAGAAGGAAGAGCCGGTGGAGAAATGTTCCACCATCGATGATATCATCACCTTCACCCAGGATGGCAAGATGCGGGTGATGAAAGTCGCCGAAAAGGTCTTCGTCGGCCAGCGCCCGCTGCGGGTGGCGATTTTCCGCAAGGACGAGGACCTGATCTATTCGATGATCTTCCGCGACGGCCGCGACGGCGCGATCCTCGCCAAGCGCTTCACCGTCGGCGGCATCACCCGCGACAAGGAGTACGATCTAACAAAAGGCAAGCCGGGCACCCGCGTGTTGTACTTTGCGGTCCACAAGACCAATGAGGAAAGCTCCGCGCAGATGTTGCTCATCCACCTCAAGTCCGCGTTGCGCATGCGCAACCTCATCCGCCCGCTGCACTTCGCCGAGTTCGGCATCAAGGGCCGCTCCAGCGGCGGCAATCTCGTCACCAAACACGCCATCGAGAAAATCGTCCGCGCCCCCAAGGATTACGATCCGGCGGCGGGGGCGTGATGTCGCATGGAGTGCGGTGCCTTGTCACCGCTTTGGGGGTAGGGACACTTGTGTCCGTGGCGCGGAGCGTCTGGCATAGGAGTGACTACAAAGCGAAAGCGGCCTTTGTCCCGTCGCCAAGGCTGCGCCGGCGAAATGCGGTGACGAGTCACCGCAGTCCATGACATCCCGTCGCTACGGCCGCCCGCACCTAACTGCCGAGGTGGTCCCAGGCGGCCCAGAATTGTCGGGTCTGGACGGGGTCCGGGACGATTTCTAGCAACACGGTGGTTTCGCTGGGGTCGCCGAGTCCGTCGAAGTCACCGGGCGTGCCGACACGGAGGTGACGCATGCCCCAGAGGGTCGCGAATCCCGTTAGATCGGCGGCCTGCGGATTGGTCATCCACTCGATGGCGCGCGGGCTCATGGTTTGCAGGCGCGGCAGGCGCTCGAAGATTTTGCCGCCGCCATTGTTGATGACGGCTAAAACGCGGCCGCGGCAGGCGAGCTGGCCGAGCACGAATGGCGCGGCGAGATCGTACAGGACGGTTAGATCGCCGAGCAGCGCCCAGGTTTCGGTCACCTCGGCGGACCAGCCGAGCCAGGTGCTGATTTGGCCGTCGATGCCATTGGCGCCGCGGTTGGCCCTGACGGACGGGACCGGTCGTTCCATTTGTGCAAACAGGTTCCACTCGCGGATGGGCATGCTGTTGCCAAGAAACAAGCCGCCACCCAGCGAGACATAGTGCGAGAGGGTGCGCAGCAGCGCCGGCTCGCTATCCGGATAGGTTTCCAACAACTCGTCGATCAGCGCGGCGCGGCGCGAACAACCCGGCAGATAATCAAGCGCATCGCCGATGCGCGCCACCTCGCCGAGGGCCGCCAACACCCGGTCCAGCGCCCCGCGAATGACGCTGGACGGGCGCGCCAGCCCGGGCAGCCCGTTGCGGCAAATCGACCACACCGCCAGCTGCGGCAGGTGCTCCAACTCGCGCCAAAACCGCCCGCTCGGCACGTCGCCCAGGCGCAGGATGCGCCCGGGCGGCCGGGCCTGCAACAAGCGGTCGCCATCCGGCAGGGCGAGGCGGTGCAGCGACTCGCGCAAGCCGCTGGTGGCATCCGCCAATACCGGGGCACCCAGGGCCTGGCAAAAATGAAACACCTCCTCGCGCTCGTCGGGCTCCAAGCCACCGAGCATGACCACGGTGCCCAGATAGGCATCGGCGCGCAGCCAGCGGGCCAAGGCGGCCACATCGCTGCGCTCGCGCCGCGGCGTGAACTCGCCACAATCGGTCGCCGCGAAAGCTTCATCGCCGAGCTCAAACGACTCTTCGAGTTCGATGTTGAGGTGCAGCGGGTGGCGGCCATCCCACTCGGTTAGCGCGCCGGCGCAGGCATAAGTGCCGAACAACCCGGGTTGCTCGATGACTTGCGGCGCGCCGCTGCCGCGATGGCTGGCGGGGCGGTCGGCAGTGATGGCCAGCAGTGGCCGGCTCTGATAGAAGGCCTCGATGATGGCCGGCAGCAATTCCGCGGCGGCGGTGCCACTGGTGGTGACCACCGCGCATGGCTGGGCGGTCTCCAGAGTGCGCCCTAGCGCGAAAAACCCGGCGCTGCGTTCTTCAAAATGCCGCCAAACCCGGGCCACGCCGGCCGCTTCCGCCCGCGCCAGCGCTTCGAGCAAGGCGGCGTTGCGCGCGCCGGCGCAGACGACAAACTCGCGCACTCCGGCCTTGAGACAGGATTTGACCACTTCCAGCGCTGCTTGCCATGCGTTCACCGCATCTTGCTAGCGCATGCGGCTGGGCGCGTCAAGGGGTGCCGAGGTCTGAATTGCAGGGCGGCATTGCCATGGCCGGAAAATGGCTTATCATCCCGCCTGCCATGAGCCGACTTGCCGACCTGCTAGCTTCCGCCGCTTCTGAGGGCCTCTTGCGCCCAACCGCCAAACTCAATGTGGACGCCATGTTGGCCGGGGCCACCCATCCGGTGACCGCGCTGGCCATCGAGGAACTGGCGACCGCCGGGGCTTGGGATGAACTCAATGACCGGTTTTTCCAAACCCTGGCATTTGGCACCGGCGGGTTGCGCGGCCGCACCATCGGCCGGGTGGTGACCACCGTCGAACAAGGCGCGGGCGGACCTAACGGCCGGCCGGAGTGGCCGTGCGTGGGCACCGCGACGATGAACTATTTCAACGTCAGCCGCGCGGTGCGCGGCTTGATCGCCCATGCCAGGCGGCACGTCGGTGGCGGCCGCAAACCGCGGTTGGTCTTTGCCCACGACACCCGGCATTTCTCCCGCGAGTTCGCCGAGTTCTGTGCCAACACCTGCGCCGAACTGGGCTGTGATGCGTACTTGTTCGACGGCCCGCGCTCGACCCCGCAACTTTCGTTCGCGCTGCGCGAATTGCGCGCCGACGCGGGGGTCGTTCTAACAGCCAGCCACAACCCGCCGCACGACAATGGATTCAAGGCGTATTTTGACGACGGCGCGCAGATTGTCGAGCCGCATGCGGCGGCGATTGTGGCGGAGGTCAACGCGCTCACCAGCGAGAGCTATGAGGTGGTGGCGGAGGCGGCGCGGGGGAGTGTCACGCGCCTGGGTCGGGAGATGGATGAGCGGTATGTGCAGTTGCTCAGGACGCTGCTGTTGCGGCCATCCTTGTTAGCCGAGATGAGGACGAAGATAGTATACACCAATCTGCATGGCACGGGCGGGCACATCATTGTGCCGATGTTGCGTGAGTGCGGCTGTGAGGTGCAAACCGTGGCGGCACAGGATGTGTTGGATGGTCGCTTCCCGACGGTGGAATCGCCCAACCCCGAGAATGCGGCGGCCTTGAAGCTGGCGATCGAGTTGGCCGAGGCCTCCGGCGCGGAGATAGTAATCGGCACCGATCCGGATGCCGACCGCATGGGGGTGGCGGCGCGGGATGCGGCGGGCCGCATGGTGTTGCTCAGCGGCAACCAAATCGGCTCGCTCATGGCGTGGTATCGCTTGAAAACCTGCTTTGAGCTGGGTTGGCTAACGCAAGCGAATCGCAGCCGCGCGGTGTTGGTCAAGACCGTGGTCACTACCGAACTGCAACGCGCCATCGCCGACGGCTTCGGCGTCGGGTTGGTGGACACTCTAACCGGATTCAAGTACATCGCCGGCAAGCTGCGCAAATACGAGGAGGCGATCCCGGCGGACAAGAAGGGGGATTATCGAGCGCTGAGCCAAGATGCGACGCGGGGGTTGCGGCTGGAGTATTCGCGGTTTTTCGTGTTTGGCGGGGAGGAGAGTTATGGCTATCTGGGCTCCGATGCGGTGCGCGATAAGGATGCCAATGGCGCGGCGCTGATGTTCGCGGAGGTGGCGGCCTACGCCAAGTCCGTCGGCAAATCCCTGCCCGAACTGATGGATGAGATCTTTGCCGAATTCGGCTATCACCTGGAACTCGGCAAGTCGCTGGTGATGGAAGGTGCGGATGGTGCCGCGCAGATTCAGGCGTTGGCCAACTCGTATGCTCAGCAACCGCCGGTCGTGGTGGATGGCGCGGCGGTGGTGCGGCTGCGGGATTTCGCCAAGCAGGACTTGTTCGACCAGGAAGGCGATCTGCTGCCCAAGGAGAAGATGTTGTTTGTCGATCTGGCGGACGGCCGGGCGTTTGCGGTGCGGCCATCCGGCACCGAACCGAAAATCAAATACTATCTCTATGGCAAGGCCGCCCCGGGTGGCGAGTTGGATAACGCGAAGGCCCAGGTCCGCAGCGGCCTGGACACCATGTGGCAGTGGCTAGAAGAGGATGCCGGGATGAGACTGAGGGTTTGACGCCCTGCGGCCGGAGGGTTGCGGTTTGCGGCTATTGCATTGCGCCTGTTGCGCCTGCGCCGCTTCGCCACTGGGGGTCACCACCCAACTGGGGGTCAGAGAAACTGTGAAATCGCACTTGCGCCGGTGGGGGGCACGTCCGGAAATAGCCCGGCCGGCGGGATTGCGCTTGAAATTGCCGCCTGCGCGACGATGGTGCGGGCCGTGCTTGAGAAGCGGCAGGCGTTCCGTGACGCATTGGTGAAGTGGTTTGCCCGGGATGGGAAGGATTACCCGTGGCGGCGGACGCGGGATGGCTATGCGGTGCTGGTGTCGGAGGTGATGCTGCAACAAACACAGCTGGCCACGGTGTTGGGGAAAGCGTATTACACACGGTTTCTGGCGACATTTCCGGATGTGGCGGCGCTGGCGGCGGCAGATGATGAACGCTTGCTCAAGGCCTGGGAAGGCCTGGGATATTACCGCCGGGCCAGAATGCTGCGGGCAACCGCGCGGGCTGTCATCGCCCGGCACGGCGGGACATTTCCGCAGGGGGTGGCGGAGTTGTTGGAGCTGCCGGGGATCGGGCCATATACCGCGGGGGCGCTGCGGGCGTTTGCTTTCGACCTGCCGGGAGCGGTGGTGGATGGCAATGTGGCGCGGGTGCTGGCGCGCCTGATGGACTTCAGCGCACCGGTGGACACCGCGCCGGGACAACGCCAACTGGCGGCATGGGCACAGGCGCTGGAGGACACTAACCATCCACGGGTTTATAACTCGGCGTTGATGGAATTGGGACAGACGCTGTGTCGTCCGGGCGTGCCGGCCTGCGGGGCATGCCCAGTGGCGGAGTTTTGCCAGGCACAAGCGCCGGAGCGCTTGCCGCAGAAACGGCAGAAGATCGTGATTACCGCGGTCGATGAACATGCCCTGTGGTTGCGCGATAGCACGGGCCGCTTGTTGCTGCATTGTGAAGACGGGCAGCGGCGCACGGGGTTGTGGAAATTGCCGACGCGCGCGGCGGGGGAAATTTCCCATCTGCCAGTCGTGGCGCAGCAGCGCTACGCAATCACCCGCTACCGGGTGCGGCTGCGGGTGCACGCGGGAAGCGGGAATGGATTTGCGCTGGGGCAGGGTGAGGCCTGGCAGGTGCCGGCGGCCGTCGCGCGCTTGCCGATGCCGGCGCCGTTCCGCAAGGTGGTGGCAAAATTGTTGGAAGAATCGACAAATCGGATGTGACGTGACGACAGGAGTGTGGTTTGTTTGTCGCGGATGGGATGCGCGATGAAATATGGCTTGGTTTTGCTAGCTGCCCTGCTGGCACAAAGCTGCATGCCGCCGCCGCCCGAGCAGGTGATGCCCGGCCGGGTGGCGCGTCAGATCGTGGCGGAACGGGCTAGCGCGGTGGTGGTCACCAGCCGCAATAGCATCCGCGAGTGGACCGACAAGCGCTTTCCCAAACTCTATGACCGCGAGGATGTGGATGGCGGCTCGGCTGCGCCGATTGCACCAGACGGGTATTTCCTCACCGCCGATCACGTGCTGGCACGAGTGGGGCCGGGGTGCAACGCGTTTGTGATCTATCACATGGGCGGCACCTTGGTCACCGCCAAGGCGCGGGTCGTCTGGCGCTCCGCCAAGGCGGATTTGGCGTTGCTGCATGCACCGCTGCAGACGCCGTATTTTTACCGCTGGACCGCGCCGCGGCAGTGGCTGCCGGTTGGCACCCGGGTGATTCACGGCGGCATTGCCACCGGCTTCAAACCCGCCAGCGGCAAGCTCGCCACGGCCTTGGCGCCCGAGCACGGCCTGACCCAGGCGCGCAAGTTTGAGATCGATATCCCGCTGCAACCCGGCGATAGCGGCGGGCCGGTGGTGGATGCCCATGGCGGCTTGGTTGGGATCAATTCGGCAGTCGAGTTTCTGGTGCCGATGGAGACCGCGTTTTTTGTCGACTCCGAGGGGACCCGCCCTAACACGCGCGAGATCGCGGATTTGATCAATCGGGATCGCGCGCGAAATAGTGGGACGAGGCCACGCGTAGAGTGATTCCGTGCCACCGCCGGGGCAAGGGCGCCGCCCGGGCCGGCGCCCGGTGGAGTTGCGGGAAACCACCGGCATTGGGGGATTATACATGATGAAGCGGATCTGGAAGGCGGGGAGGGTGTTGTTGGGGCTGGTGGTCGCATTGACCAGCAGCTGCCAACCGGTTTCCGATGCCTGGGTGACGGGCTGGACCGGGGCCGCCGCGCAAGGCCAAATCATGCTGGTGCGCCGCGACCCGCCCTCCTTGGGGCAGCAGCGGTTGCTGAGCCAGTCCGGAGTCTATCCGGAGCTCGGGGTGTTTTTGCGCGCCCGCGGGCAGCCGGATTTTGTGGCGGAAACCACCACCCGCAACCGGCACTTTCTCATTCTTTACTATCTAGGGACGAAGCATGCATACGCATGCCAGGCCAAGGCTCCGGCCACCCGCCAAATCGAGTTCGCCGGGCCCTATCCGATCACCCGGCGGGAATATCAACTGCTGCATGGCTTCAAACAACAAGCTGCCGGCGGCCCCGCCGCGTGGACGCATCCCCAGGGAGGGAAGGGCGCCGCTCATCCGGTTAGATGAGTCGGCTTCGCCCCGCCTGCGCCGCTCACTGCCAGAGGTGGGACTTGCGGGTGGCGAGCACGCGGTCGCCACGGCGGAGGGTCATTTTCCATGCCAGCACGCGGCCGTTTTTGAGGTAGTCATTGCCGATGATGGCAAACTCGGCCTGGCCGGAGGTTGCGGTGGCAGGGAAGCGCTTGACCATCCGCTTGACCAGGCTGGCGGTGGCACCTTGTTGGAATTCGAAGAGCACCTCCACCTCGCCGCGGCCAGTTTCAAGTGGGGAGTTCCACACCACCGTGTAATAAGCGCCGAGGCGGGCGGTGCGCTCGGCCATGCTGACGGCGCCGCGCAGGTGGCGCTGT
Source organism: Akkermansiaceae bacterium (assembly GCA_903934285.1). GTDB lineage: Bacteria > Verrucomicrobiota > Verrucomicrobiia > Verrucomicrobiales > Akkermansiaceae > Luteolibacter. The sequence goes on from CAIZNN010000076.1 coordinate 54,964, forward strand.
TTTTCGCCGCGGATCATGGGATCCTGCACCGTGTCGGTTTGTTCATTGAGCATTTTGAACTGCTTGACGACCAAAGGATCCTTGTGCCCGGCACAAGCGCCGAGCCCCATCAGCAGCACGAGTAAAGACCAACGGTTCACGCCCGCCACTCAAGCAGGGCACCGCCGGAAATCAAGAACGAACCGCATCAACCAAGTGGCGGGGCAGGTGCTTGCTAACTGGCGGCAGGCGCTGTCCCACGGTGCCTCGGGCCACCCATGCCTTGGCACTTGCCACGCCTATTAGGGGCGAAGACGCGACGATGCCGGGCAGGGACGCAGCTCCGGGACGTCCGGTGGGGACATCCGGTGGGGACATCCGGTGGGGACATCCGGTGGGGACATCCGGCGGGGACGAGGCCGCAGCTCTGCGCTGCACCATCCCCCGCCGGATTCCACGCGCAGACAGGCCGGCGATTGGATTATAATGCTAGATTATAATGCCAGGCATTATGCTGTTGACAGTGGCGGGCGGGTGGCCGGGTTGGGCACGGGCGGTTCGCCCAATAAGGTTTCCTTGGCAATTGCCACGCCTATTGGGGGCGAAGACGCGACGATGCCGGGCAGGGACGCAGCTCCGGGGCGTCCGGTGGGGACGAGGCCGCAGTTCTGCGCCGCGCCATCCCCCGCCGGATTCCATGCGCAGACAGTCCGGCGATTTTATAATGCCAGGCATTATGCTGTTGACAGTGGCGGGTGGCCGGGGCCGGATTCCAAGAGCAGACAGGCCGGCGATTGGATTGTGGGATTCCAGCCGGTGGTCGGGTGACTCGGGCTAACCCGCGCCGCCGTAAGCTCGCCCCAGCTGGATCGTTTGGAAACCGGTCCCTGCCAGTGGATTCGACCTGCCACATGCCATGGCCCATGGTGCCAAGTAAACCGTATTGGGCAAAAATGCCCGGGCCCCCGGTGGCGCGCTGGCGGGTGGCGCGCTGGCGGGCGGCGGGTCAGCCAAGCAGATACTTGGAGAAAATCGCCAGCTTGCGGGCTTTCGACACGCTGTAACGCTTGTCAAACACCCGAAACGAGTCGGCTCGCATCTGGTGCAGCAACACTTGATAGATCTCCCCCATGATGCGGGCCGGCAGTAGCGCGGCGCGGTCGGCGGCGGGCAGACAGGCGGCGGCATCGCGGAACAAACTGTCCGCGCGCTCGGCTTCATGGGCCATCAGGGCCAGGAAGCGCGCATCGTAAACCCGGGCAAGCAAGTCTGGCTCGCTGTAGTGGAAACGGGCGAGATCGGCGCCGGGCAGGTAGATGCGGCAACCGTTGGTGAGGTCCTCGCTGATGTCGCGCAGGATATTGGTGAGTTGCAGGGCGTGGCCGAGGGCGACGGCGTAGCGCGCGGACGCCGGATCGGTGCAGCCAAACAATCGGATGGAAACCAGGCCGACCGCGCAGGCGACTTTCCAGATGTAGTTTGACAGGTCATCCCAGGATTCAAACCGCTGCGGATAGAGATCCATCAGGCAACCATCGATGATGGCGGCGAGCAGTTCGTTAGGGAGTTGGTGGCGATCGCGCAAGCTGAGAACTTCCTGTTGGAATGCATCGGGCGCGGCAAATCCATCGAGCAAGCCGCGCTTCCAGGCCTCCAAGGCGGCCTTGCGCTGTTCGAGCGGCAGGCCGGGGGCATCGGCCAGATCATCCATCGAGCGGCAAAAGGCATAGAACACGACCATGTCATCGCGCTGCGCCTTGGGCAGGATATTGAGCGCGAAGGCCAGATTTGATTTTGCACGGCGGGTGATGTCGGAGGCGGCGGACACGGCGGCTGGGTCTAGCGGATGAGGCCCCAGTGGCCGGTGGTGATGGGCCACAGCGAGATGAGGGCCGGCCCGACCAGGTTGAATTCCTTGACCGGCCCCCAGTAGCGGGAGTCGAGCGAGTTGCCGGTGTTGTCGCCGAGGGCGGCGTATTCGCGCATGCCGGGGCGGGCGTGGTTCTCCAGCTTCAAGGTGTCCTCGGGGCGGACGATGCGGGCGTTGGGGTGGCGGGGGTCGGCCAGGCCATAGCCACTGGGGTTGATGGCATAGGCGCCTTGGGCCTGGCTGACGCGTTGGATGCCGGCTTCCTGGACGATGCGGCCATGGTTGAAGAGATTGGGCGAGGCGATGGAGAGTTCGTCGCCGGGCACGCCGCAGAGGCGTTTGATGTAATGGGAGCCGGCGCCCTGATCGCCGGAGGCTTGATGGATGCCGCGGATATCGATGGTATCGAAGACGAAGACCTCGCCGCGCTTGGGTTTGCGGAAGTGATAGGAAACCTTGTCCACGAGCACCAGGTCGCCGCTGTCAACGTAGCCCTCGCAAAGCACCGTGCCCTTTTTCAGGACGTCGCCATTGGCCCGGGCATTCTGCAGCGCGGTGGCCAGCCCGAGCTCCATCATCTGGGTGGCCGGGGCGGGCAAGGTCAACGGCTCGGAATCGACAAATTGGAGTTGCGAGCGGCTGAAGAAGTGCAGCCATTGGTAGTCGGCGAGGGCGGCCATTTGGCGGCCGTTTTTGTCACCGATGAAGCGGATCGTGCGGTCGCGGTCATTGACGATTCTGACGTAGCTGCGCCCGCGCAGGAGTTTTTGTTGGATGCGGGTGAGCAGGCCGGGCCAGCTGGCCTCGGGGGCTTTTTTGCCGATGATGCCGTTGAGGGTGGGCATCATCGAGCCGGTGGGGATGCGGAACGGTTGGAGGTAGTAGGCGCGCAGGCCGAGGGCGATGACGATGGCCACAAACATCACTTCGACGTTCTCCTCCAGCCAGGTCAGCGGCTTTGCGTGAGGCAGGGCGTTCTCGCAGACGGCACGCAGTTGCTTGGAGGCCTCATCGGCTTGGGCGCGCGCGCCGGCTTGGGTGGCGGCCAGCAAATCCAGCCGGCGTGAAATGATCTCATCGACCCGCTCCGGCTTGAGCAGATCGCGTTTGTAATGGACGAATTTCAGCGCGCCCTTGGCGAGCAACTTGGCTTCCTTTTTCCACTTCGGCGTGAACATGGGCGGCAGTGTCGGCGGGAATCCGGCCCAGCGCAAGCGCCGACTGCGCGCCAGCGGCGGAGGTGCGGGTGCTGGGGAATGACTCAATTTTCCAGCGTGCGGTTGTCTGGCTGGATTTTCTCCGCCGGCAGAACCGCGAGGAGCAGCTCGCTCGCAGCCTTATCCGCGGCACCTGCTTCGGTAGGCGATTTGCTTGGACGGCGTGGCCGGAATCAGGACTTTTAGCCTAGCAATGGGGGCTGAACCAACGCACGATGCGATGCGTTTGACCGCAACGCACCGGGAAAATGTTAAGTTTTTGTAAAACCTGTGGGCGCTTGCGCCGCGCAATGATATTCATACCGCGCCGATGCAACTTCAAGGAAATCGCCGTCTTCTGGTGGTCGATGATGACCGCAAGCTCGCGGGCCTCATCCGCGACTATCTGAGCCCGCTGGGCTATCAAGTCGAGTTGCGTCACACCGGCCCGGATGGGCTGGCCGAGGCGCTCGCCAGCCCGTATGAGGCGGTGATTTTGGATGTCATGATGCCGGGCATGGATGGCTTTGCGGTGTTGCGTGAACTGCGCAAGACCTCCGATGTGCCGGTGCTCATGCTCACCGCTCTCGGCGACGAGGCGGATCGCATCGTCGGCCTGGAACTCGGCGCCGATGACTACCTCCCGAAAACCTTCTCGTCGCGCGAACTCCTCGCGCGCCTCCGCGCCGTGACCCGCCGCGCCCGCACCGCAGCCACCGCCGCCGCACCGTTGCGCGAACTCAGCGCCGGGCCGTTGCGCGTCTGCGCGGAAACCCACACCGCCAGCATCGGCGATGCGGCCCTCGATCTAACAACCCTGGAGTTCGCCATCCTCACCTCCCTGCTCAAGTCCAAGGGCCGCGTCAAGACCCGCGAGCGGCTCATCGAGGAAGTCTCCGAACGGCGCTTCGATGTGTTTGACCGCTCCATCGATGTGCATGTCTCGTCGCTGCGCAAGAAACTCGGCGATGACGCGAAAGCCCCGCGCTTCATCCACACCATCCGCGGCATCGGCTACTCGCTGCACGAACCCGAAAGCCCCGCGCCCCACCAGCCATGAAATCCCCCTTGCACGCCTCGCTGCTGGTCAAAGCGTTAGGCTGGCTGTTGCTCCATCTGCTGCTCGTGGCACTCGCCTTCGCCGGCTTTGTGGCTTGGCAACTCGGGCTGGGGCTCGATTCGTTGCTCAGCGGGGCGGCCGGCGAGCGGCTGCGTGCCTTTGGCCAGACCGCGCAGGAAACCATGGTCGACAAAGCGCCCGCCGAGTGGAATCAAGCCATCCTTCCGCTTGCTGCGGCCAGGCACGTCACTGCCGCAATTTATGACCCGGAAGTGCCGGAGCGCTTTCCTCTAACCGCCCCGGCGAACGTCATCCGCCGCGCCGAGCGCGCGCTGCCGCCGGGCCCGGCACCAGTTAGGGACGCTCCCCGCGGGCCGCCCTTGGGTCGATTCAATGGCCCGCCGGAAGGCCGCAGGCCACCGCCGGTGGCAAATCCGCCGCCCGCTGAGCCGGACGCCAATGAGTTGCTAGACCGGGTGCCGCCCCCGCGTCCGGTGTTTTTGCTGCGCGGCGACGGCGGCAATGGCTATTGGGCGGGGGTGCGCCTGTCATTTCCCGGCCGCCATGGGGAACCGATGCGTCACCACCTGCTACTTATCCGTGCGGCGCAACTGGATGGCTCGGGGATGTTTTTCGATCTCAAACCCTGGCTCTGGGGCGGCCTCGGCGTGCTGGCATTGAGCCTGGCTTTTTGGACGCCTTTCATCCTCGGCATCACCCGTTACCTGCATCGTCTAACCGTCGCCACCGGGGACATTGCCGCCGGCAATTTCGACGTGCCGCTGCCACCCCGCGGCAACGATGAACTCGGTGGCCTCGGGCTGGCCATCCAATCGATGGCCGCGCGCCTCGATCACCTCATCTCCGGCCAAAAACGCTTTCTCGGCGATGCCGCTCACGAACTGTGCGCCCCGCTGGCCAGACTGCGCACCGGCCTCGGCATCCTCGAAATGAAACTCGGCGAATCCGCCCAGGACAGCCTCGCCGCCATCGACGCCGAAGCCGCCGAACTCGCCACCCTCATCGAGGAAATCCTCGCCTTCTCCCGCGCCAAAAACCGCCCGGCGCGGCTCCAGCCTGTTTTGCTAGATAGGCTTGTTAGTGAAGTCGCCGCGCGGGAAGCGGCCCATCTCAAGCTCAGCATTGCCATTCCCCCGCAGCTTCACGTCACGGCCGATCCGGTGCTGCTGGCCCGGGCCATGGCCAATGTGCTGCGCAATGCGGCCATTCACGCCGGCCCCGCCGCCGCCGTCAGCATCACCGCCACGGCCACCGCGGAAGCCGCCACCCTCACCCTAACCGATGACGGCCCGGGAGTGGCTCCCGGGGAGCTGCCGCGGCTGTTTGAGCCGTTCTATCGGCCCGACCGCTCGCGCAGCCGCGATACCGGTGGCAGCGGCCTGGGCCTGGCCATCGTGCGCAGCGCCATCGAAGCCTGTGGCGGCACCACCAGCGCGGCGCTGCCGGACGGCGGCGGCCTGGCCGTCACCCTAACATTACCGGTGAGCGCCCCCGCCGCCGCGCTGGACCTGCCCGGGAATCCTTGAAACCGGCAATGTGTTGCCGGTTTCAAGGACTCTAGGGACGGCGTCGCGCACCTGCGCCTGGCAGGGACCGTGCTTGCCGCCCTGCGGGGCCGGCTGGGGCAGGGAACGGGACTTGCCAAAGTCCCGTTGCCAAACGACACGGCACTTTGGCAAGTGCCGCTCCATGGCGCGCCCCTCCGCGTGGCCGGGATGCCGCCTCAGCGGCTGATTTGCGCGCGCCCGGGGCCGCCAGCCACGCAATGGCTCACTGCAAACCAACGGGTTGCGCCGGATTTTGAAAAAAGCGAAAAAACTTCACAAAAATTCTTGACCGCTGGGGGGGTGCCGAACTAGCTTCGCGGGCCGCCACTCAGCATGGCGGTCGAGCGACAGGATGTCGA
>CAIZNN010000077.1 GCA_903934285.1 Akkermansiaceae bacterium
CATTTCCGAAGTGGAGGTGCACCAAGGCACGGCGCCGGTGAAGCTGACGACGGCGTGGGCCGATGCCTTCGACTCCGCCTGGGGTCCGTGGCAAACCATCGACGGCATCAGCGACAAGGGCGAGAACATGTGGAATGCGGTGGGTCATGCGCGGCAACACCGGACCCTCATGCTGGTGATGGACAAGCCGGTGGCGGCGGGCACGGAACTCACGGTGCGCCTGATTTGCCGGATCGTCTGGGGGCAGTTCCTGCCGGGTTGCTTGCGCGCGGCGGTCCTCGGGCAGCAGGCGATGGTCGATGACATCGTCGAGGCCTCCGCCGCCCAACAATTGCGGGTGAAAAACAGTAAGTTCTCATGGTGGGACACCACCTACTGCCCGCGGGTCGCCTTGCTGGACCGCGAGGGCCGCGCGGTGGCCTGTGACAACAAGCCGCGGCTGGGTCTCACCCCCACGACGCTTGCGGCGCGGGTCAAGGAGTTGCGCGCGGTGCGCGAAAAACGCGACGCGTTGTGGGCCAAGGCGGAGGCCGCCAAAGGGCCGGAGCAGGCCGAGTTGTTCCGCCAGGGGCTCGACGCGATGGGCTTTGCCAATTGGGCCGGCAATGACAATGGCTACAAACCGATCCACGACAAAATGCGCGCGGCCGATCCCAAGGACGAGAGCGGCGCCGTGCGCTGGCTCACCTTCGGCGGTGACCCGCGCGATGGCTTGGTGTGGACCGAGCCGAGCTGGGCCAAGGCCTTGGAGAAAAAAGACCTAACCGACGCGGACTTCACCGAAGCCCTCGCGCGCGTCGACAAGGAACTCAAGGACCCGCGCAACCGGATCCTCGACCACGAACGCATCCAACGCATCATGGTCGCCAAATACCTCGTCTACACCCGCTGGCCGAAGCACGAGGAACAACGCTTCGACGTGCAGCGCGAAATCGCCGCGTTCGACCCCGATACCTTCTGGGGCATCGGCGCCAGAGGTGAACTCGGCCTGCACCTCCGCTCCACCACGCCCATGCTGACCTACGGCTGGGGCGGCAAACAGGTCAAGCCCGGCGCCAATGTCTGGGACATGACCGACACCGCGTATTTCTTCGACCACTCCGGACCCTACAAGCTGCGCCTAACCACCACCGGTGGCAAGGACACGGTGACGATCCAGCGTGTGGCGTTGCTCGACGGCGCCACGGTTCTATCAGAATCGCGGCCGGCCGCCCGCCTCGGCCCGGGCGCTGCGCCCGTGGATGTGGACTTGGACTTGAAGGAATGGCGGGCCGACCGCCCGTTGGTGCTGCGCGTCGAGGTGGAGGCCGCTGATGGCCAAACCGAGAGCTCGGGCGCGTTCGCGGTGGAACCGCAATTGCTGCCAGCCCCTGCCCTCGCCAGCAAGCCGGCGGCGACTGATGGCGGGTCGCGGATGCTGGCTAGCGGCTGGGTGCACTCGCTCTATCAGAAACTCAGCGGCTCGTTGCTGGCCGAGGCGGCCAAGGGCGAAGCCGGCATCGCGCAGGTCACCGAGGCACCCGCGCTGCGCACGAGTTTGGCACAGGCCACCTTGATTCGGCTCTGCGGTGAGGCCCAACTCGAGTGCATCGCCAAACAAGATGGCGGCGCGGCATTTTTGCAGGACTTGTTCAAAGATAGCGCATGGCTGGAGTCGTTTCTCGGCTCGGGCAAGGCGGAGTGGCCGCAAGCGCTGGAAAACCTCTATCTGCTGCGGCGGCATGGTGCGGGATGGGAGCAACCGTTGAATCAGCGCCTCGCCACCGCGATGGCCCTGCAGTGGGTGAATGCTCCGCCATACCGGTTGGTCGATCGCTTCCGCCATACCCAACAGGCATTGCGCGATGGCCTGATGCATGTCAGTTTTGAGAGC
>CAIZNN010000078.1 GCA_903934285.1 Akkermansiaceae bacterium
CGGCGAATTTGCCCAGGAACGCGTCATTCCAGAAGTCATACACATAGTAACTCTTGTCGGCCTTGAGCCCCATCCCGCCAAACGAGCTGTCCTTGCCGATGTCCACACTGATGGTCCCGGCCGCCGCCACGTCCGGATTGTAGAAGGCGAGCTGGTGCCAGCTGTCATCGATGACCTGGTCGTAGATATGGGGAATGCCGTCCTCGCGCGTGAAGGCGTCCAGCGGCCGCGCGCTGCGCGGCGTGTCATGGATCGGATAGATGCGCGACAAGTCGTGCACTTGCTCGGGGGTCATCCTGCTGAAGCTGCTGGCCAGCACCAGCCTGGGTGCCACCGTATAGACCATGGTGAGCAACTGGCGCAGGCCGTCGCGGTTGTTGGGCGACGCCTTGGACAGGCTTTTCGAGTCCATGTCATAGGTGAAGATGACCCGGTTCTTATACCAACGGTGGCCGCAGCGGGAAATCATCTCGGGGGTGACAATATCATTGTCGCCCCACACCCGCTGCGAGTCCACCAGCCCGGCGGTCACGTCCATGAAGCTGCCCCGGTCAATGCTGTGCTGTGCCCAGGCATTGCGCTCGTCAACGTAGCAATCGGGCCCGAGGATGGCTTTGGGGAATTCGAAGACCGCCCGGTAGGCTGCCGCGGCGGTGGCATACTTATCCTCGAAGCCGCCGTCCAGCAAGAAATTTTGCTCGGGGTAGTCGAACATCAGGCCGGCCACGCCGCCATCCTTGAGGTTCTCATAAACCTTGCGCATGTGGGCCTTGAAGCCGGGGTCCGTGTAGTCCAGCACGCCCTGCACGGCAGTCCGTTGGCCTTTTTCGTCAAAGAACCGTTTGGTGTCATTGAACAGATACCATTCCGGATGGGCGGCGATAAAATCCAGGGAGTTCGAAAAGGTTTGGTTGTAGATCAACGGGATGCCGCCGCGCTCGATGACCGCCTGGCCCCACTTCTTGGTCGTTTCGTAGGGTTTGACGTAGTGGCCGTACTGCTGCCAGTGCGCGTCGTCCCACCAGCCCTGTTCGTTGTTGGCACCGTAGTCGTCGGGAATAAGCCGGATGCCCACTTTGCTGTAGCGCAGAAACCCGGATTTGGCGGCAGCGTCGATCTGCGCGACCATCCCGGCAGTGTTGTTAGGTTCGGATCCGCCGCCGTAGGTGGCGACGCACCAACCGTCCACGGTCGGAAAGTTGTTGATCATCAGCTTGACCTTCTGGGCCGCGCGCACTGCCAAACCATATTGCTCCAGCGCGTCGAACTGGTTGGCAGTACAGAAGTCCACATAGCAGCGGTCATCGGGCAGGTAGCTCACGGCGGGATCGACGCGTTTGCCAACCGGATCCCAGCTCATGACGCTGGCGGCAAGTTCGTCGTTGGCGCCAAGCGAGGCGCTGGCGTACTTCGAGAAGTCGTGGTAGGTCAAGCCGCCCAGCACGATGGACTTGCGCTGGCCTGCGCTCACGAAGGTAGCCAACAGATTGTTCGGGCTTTCCATGGTGGCGACGTTGTGGACGCGGGTTTGCTGGCCACCTTCCACCCGGAGGGCGAAGCGCTGGCCGGAGCCCGCGCCGCCGGGGCCGTTGAGCATGCGCAGCTCGGCCTTGCCGCTGACCCCATCAAACGCTTTGGCGAGATGGATCGGATTGATCTCCTTGACGCTGATACTCTGGCCGAGGGTGTTTTTGATGCCACCGCACAGCGCGAGGAAATTGCGCGCGTCGTAAACCACGATTTCCAACTGCAACTCCGGCTTGCCAGGACCGTTGGTCTTGACCAACAACTTGCAACCCGTGCCAAGTTCGTCCTTCACCGGCGTGCTTTCCCAAGTGTGGGTCAAGCCCTCCGCATTCGTCGCGAACCCGTCGATCCGGAGACAAGCGCCGACGATGTTGGAGGTCTTGTCGTTGCGGCTCGAGGCGCCATAGGTGCCTTTGGTCAGGTCGTATTCGACCCTCACTTGCTCGTTTTGCAGCACCACCTTGTCGCCTTCCTTGACGGCGGTGGTGGCGGCGGCGCGACAGCCGTTAGATGAGGTCAGCAGCGCCACGGCGGCGCAGAGGCTGGCGGCCAGGCCGCGTGGGATATGGTCTTTCCTGGGCTGGGTCATTGGTGGTCTCATGGTGATACTTCGGGCGTGGGTGAATTGAAATTTGCCGGGGTGGGGTGGCCTTTCCGGTGTGTCCTAGCGCGGGGGATCCTGGTTTTTGAGCGGCGCGAATTGGACATTCCTCAGTTCGACGCCTTCGGTGCGGAAGAGCAATTTCCTGACGGATAAATCAGGACGATAAGCCACCATCGTGCGCTGTCCGGCGATTTCCGCATCAATCAGCGTCCCACCGATCTTAGCATCGATCTTCACAATCAAGCGCACCGCAAACGGTTTATCAACGCCGATAAGATTCTCAATCGCGTAATTACCCAGATGGTGGGGCCCCTCGCCTTCGCGCAGAGACTTCGCCTTCGCCGCGAAGGTGCTCAATGAGCCGGGCCCGAATTGCGCCCGCAACTCATCTAACACAAGTTGCAGCTCGCAGGACGCCTGTTCGCCGGTCTCAGGCAGAAACGCAATGCCGAACTTGCCTTGCCTCGCCGCGACGGGCTGGACCGTGAAGGTGAGCATAAACGATTTGCCGTCGGTCGGGAATTGGCTCGTCGCGGCAATATTAGCCGCTAGGCTTGTGAGCGGCGCCGTTTCGGGCATAATCTCCTTGAGCCACTTTGAGCCGATGCGGCCATCGGGGAATTGCATCAACTCGCGGATGATGAGATTGCCGCCCCAGCCACCTTGCATTGGGAGCCACCCGGCCATCAGGAACCGCCCGCCGGTGATTTCGCTGATCGCTGGAACTGCCGTGCCATCGTAGAAGTCGAGCCCTTTGCCAGCGACATCTTCATACGCCGAGTTGGGCGCGGTGGCCGGTTTCGACCACAGCCCGGTGAAGCCGCCGATGACATAATCGAACTTACCCCAGCGGAAGAAAAACGTGCAGTCGCCGCCTGGCGGGAAGCCCGGATTGATACAACGCCAGCCGCCGTCAATGGAATCGGATTCCCAAATGCCGTTGGAATGAAAGTTGGCCATCATGCGCAGTTTGCCACTTGGATCGGTATAGACGCTTGGGTTTTCGCAGGGGTGAAACATGACCTGCGACTTCTTGAAATTGCTGACGCCGTCGGCGCTTACCGAGTAGGTGGCGCCTGCGGGAATCCCCGGGGTGGTGGCGCGTTTGAATTCGCCGGTGCGTCCGTTCTTGTTCAGGTAGTCCCACTGCGCGGGCAGCGTCGTCTTGTCTTGCGGATAGATGCGCGTGGTGTGCAGCCCGTAGCTGACACAGAGTTTATCTTTAAAGACGAACGGGGTGCCCGTGCCGATGGTTTCCCACTGTTCATCGAGAGGTGTCGCGGCCTCGTGTTCGGTCCAGGTCTTGAAGTCGGTGGTGGAGAGGTGTTCGAAATAATGTCCGCCGGTGGCAAACTTGCTGTGGTGGTGGCGGCGGTCATACAAGTAGAACACGTGATAGCGGCCCTTGTAAAAGAGCGTTGCCACATCCCCTACCCAACTGTTGTGTCCCGGAGGTGTCCAGTATTGAACCGGCGCGGTGTCGGGCTGCTTGGCCACCAGCTTGCCGGGGGTGATTGCCGGCAGATGGATCGCCGCCTTTGTCACAAACCCGGCATCGAGTTTCCACGGGGTGTTTTTCTCCCATTGCGGGTAGCCAAACGGGAACTCGTTGTCGAGCAATTCACCGTCGACATACATCGTCCAGCGCGCGCCGGAGAAGTTGAGGACCACCTCGTGTTGGCCTTCCGGCTTCTTGAGCAGAGCGAGCGGAATGCCGATGGTCAGGTTCTTCCAGTCCGCATGCTCGGTGGAATGGAGCAGCACCGTCGCCTCCAGCACCGGCACCGAGCCATCGGGCATTTTGAACGCCGGATAATTCTGGAAATTGCGTTCGCGCGGATCATGCTGCCGCAGCCGGACGCTGAGCACATTGGGGATGTCGAGCAGGTTCTTCTCGCCGGCGAAGGTTTTCAAGTCCAGCGTGAACTTCACCGTGAAGCCAGCAGTTGGATCCGCCGGTGCCGCGAACTCAGCCTGCGGGGCCTGCGCGGTGAGCAGACTTTGCGCAGGCTGCGCGGTGTTGAACACCCATAACAATGTTATCAGTTCGAGCATATGTTTTTTTGTTAGAATGTCACGGTCCAGTCCACCGTGCCGTTGGCGGCTTGGTCGATGCTGAGCACGGCGATGCCGGCGCTCTCCGGCGCGTTGAGCTTGACTTCCGCCTTGGCGCCTTGGGCGGCGCAAGCGGCCGGCTTGAGGCCGTTGGTGGCGATGACGAGCTTGTAGGTTTCGCCGCCGACCACCTTGGAGCTGCCGCTGAGGGTGCGTGTGGCCGGGTTCCAAGCGGTCTTGAGCACATCCACATACCCTTGCATCACGTGGCGGTTGGAGGAAATGAACTGCGGATGGTCGGTCACCTCATGCACCGACATCATTCTAACCTCGCCGGGCCGCAGCACTTGTTCGAGCTTGCCGGCACCGGCGAATTTGCCCAGGAACGCGTCATTCCAG
>CAIZNN010000079.1 GCA_903934285.1 Akkermansiaceae bacterium
CACACCAAGCGCGGATACAGCTTCCCGGCTGTTTCCAGCGCGATGCAGAAGGCGATCCGGCGCGGCGACGCAAAGCTGGCCGGATATTGGGCGCTCGAACTGTGGGCCAGCGGATTCGGCCAGTATGTCTGGCGCCGTCTGCTCACCGTCAGCGCGGAAGATTGCCAGCGCCCCCCGGCGCTGCCCTCCGGGTGAACCTTCGGTTCAGCTATCTCGCTCCGCTCGGTTGTTGGGGCATCCTCACCCAGGAGGTCAAGGCGCTGCACGACAGCTACACCGATAAGCATACACCTGATGCAACCCCGCTTCCCGTTAGGGAAAACCTACGCCACCCCCGGCGCGCTTGCGCTGGACGTGGACCTGTCAGCCTACCTCCGCCGCCATCACTGCGGCGATTGGGGCGAGGAACTCTGCGCCGAAGACAAGCAGGCGAACGAGGACGCGCTGAAATACGACACCCGCCTGCTGAGTTGCTACAAGACGCCCACCGGTGACCGCCTCTACATCATCACCGAGTGGGACCACAGTTCGACCACATTACTCCTGCCCGAGGAGTATTGATTCCCCTCCGTTCAATCCGCATGCCACCGATGACAACATTGGTCTAACGGTGTGTCCATCAAACGCGGATGGTGGATGTGAGGATTGGTCATATTGCTATACCTTGTGCGGGTGGCACGCGCCCACACGCCTGATTACGCGGCACCCATGAGGGTGTTTTTTTTGTGCCCATGTGTCCGATTTTCCGGCCCGTTCAATCCGCATGCCAATGACGCTGGTGACATGGAAATGGTATGCAATTATGGCGCGGACCGCCGTGCGGATGGTGCGCGACAAACGACGGGGTCGGGTGGCAGGAAGGAGGATGTCGGAACGCACAACCTTCCGGCCAATTACACCATGAATGCCAATGCAATGAACTGCCTGATCCGCCACCGCGACACCGCCGTCAAAAACCTCAAGGATGCCCGCGCCAAGCTCCCCCCCCCGCCGCCAACTCGAACGCCCACGACCTGTCCTATGTGCTTGCCCGCCTCGCCGAGCATGAGGGTCAGTTGCTTGTCCTAACCGAAGCCGTCCGCTTGATGGATGAGGGCAAGGCCGACCAGCTCAACGCGTGGCTGATGATGCACGCCACCCGTGGGGCCGAGGATTCGTGGAGTGGCCGCACCAACGATGCCGCACGCTCCCGCTTCGACGGCGTTCTCGCCGCCATCCGCAAGGTGTCCGAAACCCTCACCGAACGCTGAACGCCAACCCCACCCCTGAGATCCGATGAAACGATATTTCCCCGGCAAAACCTGCCGCATCAACATCACCACCGTTAGAGAAGACCCCTGCGCCTACAACACCGACACCCCCGAGGCGCTGCACCGCTTTTGGTGTGATGTCATTGCCAAGCAACCCGAGCATGAGCCGGACAAGGAGACCGTGGTGGTCGTGATGATGAACACCCGCCTTCGTCCCTACGCATGGCACCGGGTCAGCCTTGGATCGGTCAACGAATGCCCCGCCCAGCCAAGGAAAATCCTTCGGCCAGTCATTTCCGCAGGTGCCTACGGATTCGCCCTGATGCACAACCACCCATCTGGGGATTGCAGTCCCTCGCGCGCCGACGAAGCCGTCACCCGCCGCATCAACGAGGCCGCCACCCTGCTTCAAATCCGGTTGATAGACCATGTGATCATCGGCGAGCCCGCCCCCGGCAGAAGTCCCTATTACTCATTCCGCGAGGCCGGGCTGATCGGGTGATGTTCAAACCGTATGCCATCTAGTTAGACCGACGCAAAATGGCCCGAAAATATGGTGCGAATTGGCGTGCGGAAGGTGCGCGACAAACGACGCGGATGGCTGGCAGGAAGAGGGATGTCGGAACGCACAACCCTCCGGCAATCCACAGCCACCATGAACTGCGTGAAAACTCTTCTCCGACGGTGTGATCGAATTGCCGCCGCGTGCCCGCGTCGCCCTGCGGGCAGCCTATGGCTGGCTATCTCGCTCCGCTCGGTTCCGGGTGTTCGCCGGCACGCTCAACCGCCACAAGCTGTTGCATCACCTCGCCACGGTGTTGGGCCTCTGCCGCCGCGCCGCCGAAATCGAATGCCTGGGCGCGTTCTCGAAGAACAAGGCGCAAGCCAAGCGCACGGCCACCGCCGCCAGTGCCCTGCGCTTCCTCTGGGATTACCTCGGGTGGACCGGCTCCAAGCGCCCCGTCGCGCTGGGTCTGGTCGGCCCTCTGCACGCGGAATTCAACACCTATCGCCGGATCGCGGACCGGATGTGCCGCCGCTTCGATTCCCGCTTCCCCTACGCCAATCTCTATCTAACTGGAATTTGGTGAAACGCCACTTCCGCCGCTACGGCAACCCGGAGGCTGCCGCCGCCAAATACGGCATCGGGATCCGCGAACTGAAGGCCCGCGCCAAACGGGAAGGATGGGCGTCATGATAGAAATCCGCAAATACCGCCAGTCGCGCCATTGGGCCGTGTATGTGGACGGCGAATTGCTGGCCGTGGTCGTCTATCGGAAAGGCGCGGTGGCCATCGCCGACATGCTGATGCGGATGCGCGGCAGGAAGGAGGCCGGGGATGCCGGGCTTCGGATTACGAATTGACGATTGCGGATTGCGGATTGAAGAAGTCTGCGCGTACGGCGTGCGGATCGTGACATGGACCCTCAGATTCGCCACCCGCGTCTGGATTGCGAATTGGAGTGCTTGGAGTTGCCCGTGCGGTCCCCAATCCGCAATCCGCAATCCGCAATCTGCAATCCCAATAGCCTCGACCGCATGAGACCGGGTCACGCGTTCCTCGGCACCACGAACCTTGACCTGACCAGCCTAACGGAACGCTTCCAGACCCGCTTCCAATCGGTCCGCCTCCAACCACCGGACAACGAGGTTCTAGCGGCTTTCCTCGCCCGGCGCTTGGGCGCTCCTATTGGAATCACCCGCCAGATAGCGGAAGGGGCCAAGGGCAACGTCAGGGCGGCAATGGCGGATTTGGAGATGTGGATGGGGTGAGGGTAGGTGAAATCGCATGGTGCTATTCTGAAGCCTGAAGTGGGATAGCGTGCAGTTCCGGCAATTCAGGCAGGAGGCAAATGGCTTGCAACTGGCAGTAGAGGAAATAAAGAGACTTTA
>CAIZNN010000080.1 GCA_903934285.1 Akkermansiaceae bacterium
GGCATCTCCACCTCCACGAACCGCTCATTGGCGGTCCGTCCGTTACGTCCCCGAAGCCGGGGTGCTTTTGCAAAAGACATGGCCCAAGCCTACCTGGCCGCGCCGACTTGGCTAGGTGGTGAATTTTAGGACGCTTACGAATCAGACGCCTTCCCGAAGATTGCGTTCAAGTTCCTTGAAGGCTCCGTGCCCCCCTTCCTTCGCACCCCACCGCTCGACCTGTTCGAGATCGACTCGTGCAGCCTGTTTTCGGCAGATGAACACAGCCTGCCAAACCTTGGACCGCTATTACGGCAAATGAATCCGGAGCGGGATTCTCCTCTGGAGCCCGGTTTTTGGCCGGCTGGAACACCGGTTGTCTTGTGAGTGAGTAACGGGCAGAGGTTCCGCAGCTGCGAGCTCGGTGGATGACGCTATGGACTTGTAACCCTAACGGAACGCTTCCAGGCCCGCTTCCAATCGGTCCGCCTCCAGCCACCGGAAAACGAGCATCTCGCGCAATTCCTCGCCCGGCGCTGGGGCGCTCCCATCACCATCACCCGCCAGATCGCGGAAGGGGCGTGATTTTGAAAAATCGAACCAAAGTCCTTGAACCCCGTAGGCATTCGTTAGAATGGGGGAGAGGAGTCCGTTGCCCGGTGAGCAACCTCGCCTATTTGCCCACTTGCAAGCGCATGAAGCGCTGCGACTGCCCGGCATACGGCACTGTGTCGCGCACAGTGATCAGCCAGTGGTCGCCTTGGTCGGTCTGTGACACCACGCTGGTTGCCGGAGCCCAAACATTGCCGGTTAGATCATCCACTGCCTGCACTGTGTAGGTCACATCCGTGGCGGTTTTGTTTTTCCGATAGGTCAGGGTGAGATAGCCATCTTGTTGCGCCACGGTGGGCATGTCACCCGTGCCGCAAGTCAGGGGTTCGAGCGCTAGGGCATATTTCATCAGGTTGGTGATGCCATCGTGGGCGGGCGTGGCCAGGTCTCCGCTGACTGCCGGATCGCTCAAGTCCGCAGGATCGGTGAATGCACGGGCTTGCCATGCGTCGTAGCTGTCGGCTCGGGTGACCGTCACCGTGTACGTCGATATGGTTGTCCCATCCTGAGCGGTCACCGTAATGGGGATCACATTAGGTCCGACCGCAAGCGTGATTGCCCCGCTGGCCACTCCAGACGTTGCTGTCGTTCCGTTGACTTTGATCGTGGCGGTATCATTAGTAGCGGTCGGAGTCACCGTGATCGAGGTCGTGGCATTGGTGACGCTCGCCGTGTACGAGGTGGTTGCTGCTGCAAACGTCGGACTCAAGCTGCCAGAGGCGAGTATTAGACCCGAGAGCGTCGATATTGAGAGGGGGCGCGTCACGGCGACGGTGTAGGTCTTTGTTGTCGTCTCGTCCTGAGCCGTGACCAGCACGGTGAGCGTGTTGGTGCCAATTACCAGCGGTATTGTGACGCTGGCAGTTCCCGAAGTCACTGCCACCTCGTTCACTTTAATCGTCGCGGTTGAATCCGCCGCGGTGGGTATAACAGTTACGCCGGTCGTGGCGTTGGATACCATTGATGTGTAATTCGTTGTCTCTGTGGAAAATGTTGGACTCAAAGTCCCCGCGTTAAGTGACAATGTCATCAAATTGGGAGATATACTAACTTTTGTTGCCCAGCTTAAAAAGCTCTGCGTAAAGCCCGTATTACCAGTTATATAAAATACTTTGAAAATTCCGGAATTTGGATAAAAGTTATACCCAGCAACATTTGGAGCATTTCCCAAAAAGGTTGCGCTCTTCAGTGAGTAGCATTGATAGAATGCATAACCATTGATGGTGGTGACACTGCTGGGGATCGTCACCCTTGTGATACTGCATTGATAGAATGCGCCTGCACCTATGGTGGTTACGCCCTCAGGAATCGATATGCTTGTCACCCAACCCTGGTAATCATTGCCATTTGTGAACGCGTTGTCCCCAATGCTGGTGACAGGTTTGCCGATGATGTTCGATGGAATGACAAGCGCGCCAGTGGGAGGGTTTACATAGCCGGTGATGGTGATTGAGGTTCCGTTGTCGGTGTAAGTTAAATTTTCGAAGGTCGCCGACGACGCGGCACTCAACATGCAGCACAGGATGGCCAGCGGTTTGAGCCAGTAGGATTTGTGGGTTGGTTGGATGATGGAGACGGTGGTGGTGATGTTCATGGTTTGTGAGGGGTGAGGCGGGGTGGCTTTTATGATGAGTAGGTGAGGCGATTGAATGAGCGTCTCCCAGTGGGTCACTTTTTGGTGTAGTCGAACCGAACACCCTCCAGACAGCCGTGCTTTCTGGAAAGATCCCGAACGTGCTTCCATGCTTGGAAAACCTCCGTTTTTGAAGCGTCCGTGACGCGTGGAGCGCTGTTCAGGTTGTTGGTGAGATAGGGCAGGTCTTGCAACGGCACGCGAGAGAAACCCTTGGCTGTCTGACCCGCAAGACGAGCGGGCGCAAAGGAATACATGCCTTTTACAGGATTGGACGCGGTTGCCCCAAAGTAGAGCCGGAGTTTTAGGTCGCTTGGAATGCTGGGATCGGGCTTGGAAAACAGCATCCGAAAGACCGCCTTCAAATAGTCGTCCGTGACGGCGGGGTGTTTCGGCAGCTTTGCAGGATTGCTAGGTGAGTATTCCAAGTAGTCCACCACCACGAATACGGTATCGAGTTGGAAAAACGCATCACTGTCAGGCCCATGCGTTGAGCCGAACAATATCATGGATCCGGGTTCCAGGCGGGATAATTTCGTGACCTGCCCGTTGGCCTTTTTCCACTGCTTGCAGACGAAATACTTGAAACAATCGCCAAACACAAAGGGGTCCGTATTTTGGAAGTGAGGCGAGGCGCAAGATGTCGGTGAACACGGTTTTGACACCGCCTTGGGCGAGCAGGCTGCGGATTGTCTTTGTGCAGGGATCACAGACGGCAGGTAAGGCGAGTGCAACCAGCGGGGATGCAGATCGTCGGACCGTGTTGCCAACTCCTGCACCTCACTGGGCGGCTCCCACTCGCCCCAAAACAACAGTTCACCCTTACCCAGACGGCCATTGCCCGCAATGTAGTCGCCCTCGGCACGCATGAACTTGCGGCGATGCTGCCCGGCATTCCACGATTTGTGATTGCCGCGGATTGAATCAGGGCCGTGTTCAGG
The DNA here is from genome assembly GCA_903934285.1 of Akkermansiaceae bacterium. Lineage (GTDB taxonomy): Bacteria > Verrucomicrobiota > Verrucomicrobiia > Verrucomicrobiales > Akkermansiaceae > Luteolibacter. The sequence goes on from CAIZNN010000080.1 coordinate 3,166, forward strand.
GCCTGGATGTGTGAATTGGACGATTTGTGGCATGATGTTGGATGCGGTTAGATTGGGGAATGAGCCAGTGGCGATCAGTGGATCGCGGTGGTGGGCTGCCAGCGGGGTGCCGGGTGAATTGGAAGATGCCTCCACACGGAGCAGAGGCCAGGCAGGCCGTGCATTGGCACACGGGCAAGCTGCCCGTGCCCCTCTTGTGGACGGGACTTGGCAAGTCCCGCTCCATGCCACCTCTGCCCCTCTTGAAGAGGCCTCGGCGTTGGCGAATCCGAGCATCGGCGAGTCCATGCGGGGACGCAGGCATGAAACGCGGGAAGGCGCCGGCACGGGTGCCGGGGGGGATTTGAGAACCGGGGTTCATGGCAGGAAGGACAGAAGAGTCCTTCCTGGTGGACGGGGAGTTGATAAGCTGGCAAAAGTCAGCCGCAACGGCCTTTAGCCGTCCCCGAGAGGACGGCCTGGACATGCGCCGCCGCCTCCCCGGCCGTTTGGTCGGTTTGGCGGCAATGTTGCGGTCATTGCCGACCGCTTTTGCTAGGATTATCAAGTCCCCATCCGCCGGAGCGGACAAGTGGAGGCAAGCGCTTTGGGAGCGCAGTGGCAAGGGGAAAAGCCGGGAAGGGCGAACTATTTTCAAACCTGCCCATGCTGCCCATCTGCAAATGGGGTAATAGGTCCCCACTTGAGACTGGGGATGAGACGGAACATCGGTGAGCCGCAGTAGCAGTTATTGGTAATTTCCTCCTCAATTTTCCTGCCTCTCCAGCATTTCATCCGCGGCGCAGATGGATGGATGCCGCAGCTTTCAGCGCCGCGCCAGGGTGCCTTCGGTGACGCCGAGTTGTTCGAGGGCCTGGACTTGGTCGCGGAGGGTGGCGGCATCGAGGGTGCCGGCGAGGAGTTGCTGATAGGCTTGGATGGTGGCGGCGGCCTGGGCCGCGGTTTCATCTAGCAACTCGATGCGGAAGCGGCAAAGCCCGGCGGCGCGGAGGGCGTCGAAGTAGCGTGCGCCGGTTTGCGCCTGGCCATTGAACAGGGTGTTGCGGCAGCCGACATCGGCTTGCAGGCGGTGCCGCAGGCCGACGCGGTCGCGCAGGTGGACGATGTGGTTTTCACACGGGCGGCCACAGTCCTTGTAGGTGGTGCCGCTGCTGAGGAACGCGCAAAACACACAGTGCTGCATGTGAAACAACGGCATGTGCTGGTGCAGGGTCAGCTCAAACCACTCCGGCGGCGCGGCTTGCAGCAGGTCGAGCACCTGGGAAATGTTCAGGTCGTAGGAAAGGGTGAGGTGGTCGAGACCGGCGGCTTCCATGAGCAATTTGGCCGTGATCGGATTGGCCACGTTGAGCGAGAAATCCCCGATTTTGGTTAGGTCGCCGCGCTCCTTGTAGTGGTGCAGCGCGCCGAGGTTGCGCAGCAGCAGGCCGTCGGGCGCCGCGTGTTCGATGAGCTTGAGGTAGCCGAGTTCGCCGGGCTTGAGGATGCGCGGGGTGGCCAGGTGGATTCGGGCCTGGTGCGGGCCAATTTGCGATCTAACGAGCTGGACGGCCGCGGCGTAGCGGCGGGGGTCCTCGAAGTCGCAGTAGAGGGTGGCCACGCCGGCGTCGAGGGCGGTGGCGACTTGTTCGAGGCTGCGGCAGAGGACGGCGAGTTGGGGCTCGCCGGGGACATGCGGCGGGCTGAAGCCCGCGCTCCGGGGGGCGAGATCGGGGATGTGGGAGGCGACGGCGGTGACACGCCGGCTGAGGCCGGCGCTCCAGGCGTTGCGCTCGGCGGTGGCCAGGATGGCGACGAGATCGCGGCGGAGTTGATTGAGGGCGGAGAGGGCGAGATGGCAGTCGCCTTCGAGTTGGTTGTCGAGCGCGGCCAGTTCGTAGGACGAATCGCCGAGGCGGCCGAGTTGAGCGGCGAGCGTTTCGGTTGTTAGGGGGTGGCGGGCGGCCGGCTCCAGCGCGACCGGGGACGACACCGTGGCGAGCGGGCGGGCGGCGGCGGTGCCGTTAGATGAGGCGCTCAGGGTCAGTGGGGTGCCGGGTTTGCCGCTGACGGTGAGGTGCAGCGGGGATTTTTTTTCGGCAGGGCGGGCGTTTTGCCAGAACCGGCGGATCTCGGATTCGAGTTTCGGGTCGGACGTCTTGTAGAGCGTGTGGCCGGGCCGGATGCGTTCGAAGTTGATGCCGCTGTAGGTGCGGTGAAACACCAGGATGCCGTCCTCGATTTTCCAGATGCGGGCACCTTGTTCGAGGTCGCGGTTTTCGCCGGCATCGAACACCACGCCATCGCCGGGGGCGAGCGGCACCCCGCTGGTGGCACCGAGTTTGATCCACCCGGGACCACAGGCGGCGATCGTGCCTAACAATGGCCCGCGTTTCTTGCCAAACCGGCCGTGCGTTAGATAGGGGTGGTTCTCGCCGGCGAGCCAACCGGTGCTCAGGCCGCGCGAAAACGTCATTTCCAACTCATAGCGGTCGGCGGCGGTGATCGGGGAGGGGCGGTCCGGGGTGTTAGGTCCGGCGCTGCAGGCATCGATGGCTTTGCGATAGACGCGGGTGACTGCGGCGACGTATTCGGGCGATTTGAGGCGGCCTTCGATCTTGAACGATTGCACGCCGGCGCGCAGCAAGTCCGGGATGAGGTCCACGGCGGCGAGGTCTTGCGGGCTGAGCAGGTAGCGGACTTCGCCGAGTTCGCGGGTTTCGCCATCGACGATGATTTCATAGGGCATGCGGCACGCCTGGGCGCACTCGCCGCGGTTGGCGCTGCGTTGGCCGAGGGCTTCGCTGGTGAGGCATTGGCCGGAGTAGGCGACGCACAACGCGCCGTGGACAAAGACTTCCAAGGGGGTTTGCGGGTGGAGCGATGAGGCCTGGAAACGCTGGATCTCCTTGATCGAGAGTTCGCGGGCGAGGATGACGCGGGCCAGCGGCACCAGCGATTCGACAAACGCCAGGCCCTCGGCTGAGGTGACCGTCATTTGCGTGGAAGCGTGGATCTCCACGTTGGGCGCCACCGCCTGCGCCAGTTGGGCCAGGCCGAGGTCCTGGATGATGACGGCGTCCACCCCGGCCGCGGCGAGCGTCCGCAGTTGGGCTTCGGCAGCCGCCAGCTCAGTGGTGAAAATGAGGGTGTTCATCGTCACAAACCCGCGCAACCCGTAGCGGTGCAGGTATTCCATCAGCTCGGGCAAATCCGCATCAATGAAATTGTCCGCACGCAACCGGGCATTGAATTTCGGCAGCCCAAAGTAGATCGCATTGGCACCGGCGGCCACCGCGGCGCGGGCGCAATCCCAATTGCCTGCGGGGGCAAGCAATTCGGGCCGGGAGTTGGTGGCGCATCGTGGCATGCGCGGACTAAAGCAGAGGCACCGGCGGAAAAACAGCGGGATTTTCCCTTGCGCAAAATCCTTTGGCTTTGCTTGGCGCGCGCTCACTGGCAGCATCCCGGCCATGACCGCCCTGCTCTATCCGGTTCTTGGCCTTGGTGTGCTTGCCTTGGTGGCGTCTTGTGCCGGACCTGCGGGCCGCGATGCGTTGGGCCATCGGCCGGGGCCGCGCGGCTTCAATACCGTGATCATCGATGCCGGCCATGGCGGACACGATCGGGGCGCCGCCAGCAAAGCCACCGGCCAACTGGAAAAGGATCTCACCCTCGACATGGCCAAGCGCATCCGCAGCCAACTCGGCGGCAGCTTCCGAACCATCCTGATGCGCAGCGACGACACCTTCGTCGATCTCGACGAGCGCGTGGTCCGCGCCAACCGTTACCGCGACGCCGTGCTCGTCAGCATGCATTTCAACAGCGGCCGCGGCCAGATGCGCGGCCCGGAAACGTATTATTGGCGGGTCGACAGCCATGGCCTCGCCGTCCGCCTGCAACGCGCCATGACGCAGGTGAGCCCCCAGGAAAAGGCCAATCGCGGATTGGTGCGCCGCCGCTTGCGCCTTACCCGCAATCCGTTCATCCCCTGCGTGCTCATCGAAGGCGGTTACCTGAGCCAGCCGGCGGAGGCCCGCCTCATCGGCCAACCCGGTTACCGCCAGCGCCTCGCCGCAGCCATCGCCGCGGCCATCCGCACCCAGGCGGCCCTCGGCGATGCCGGCACCGGCCCGCTGCCGCCGCCTTTGAGCGCGCCGCCGAGTCGCGCCAGTGATCGGCGGGAGTGACTCATCCGGCAAGCAGAGGTTGCCAGATCGAATTGCAGCTGATCCTTACCGGGCAAGGGCGGGCCTGCGCCTGAGCGGGCGGGCCGGGCACCCCCGACGGCGCTCAAGGCCAGCCCCCGGGGCCGCGCTTCAAACCGGCGGCTCACAATACATGGGTGTGCCCGGGCAACGGGACTATCACTTCCGTATCCGGCAGCCGGCGGTTGATTTCCTGGCGGAACCATTCAATGGCCGGAGCATCGCCGTGCACAAGAATCGCCTTCTTCGGGCGGACTTTCTCGATGTACCCGACGATAGCCTCCCGCGTCGAGTGGCCACTGAAATCAAAGACGCGCATCTCGCAGCGCAAGGCCACCGGCGGATGGGCCGGATCCAGCAGGATTTCGTCGCCCGGCAGCGCGCTGCGGATGCGGCCACCCGGCGAGGCGGGATCCGCGTAGCCGACGAAGAACAACCCGTGACGCTTGTTCTCCAGCACCCCTTGCCGTGCAAAGTTGTTGGAAATGGTCTTTTCCGTCATCATGCCGCTGGACAGGGCGTAGATGCACCCGGACACAAACGGAATGGGGCCGCGGTTCTTGCGGGCCCCGGTTTCGAGCTCCATGTCTGTTAAAAAATCGAAGCCGGGCAGTTGGCGGCGCGACACCTCGCTGAAGTTATCGAAGATGTGGGTCATCTTGGTGCTCAGGCCGCCGATATAGATCGGGGTTTTTTTGGGGATGAGGTGTTGGCGTTTGAAGCGGTGGAGCATGGCCAGGACTTCCTGGGTTTTGCCGATGGCAAAGACCGGAATGAGCACTGATCCGTTGCGGGCCAGCACCCGCTCGATGGCTTCGGCGAGGGCGTCCTCCTCGCTGGCGCGGGTGTAATCCGGCCGCCGGGCATGGTTGCCGCGGGTGGTCTCGACGATGATGGCGTCCACCTCTGCCTCCGGAAAGCGCGCGCCTTTTTGCAGCGAGGCATCCTCGAAATTCACATCGCCAGTGTAGAGGATGCGCTTGCCCTCGGCTTCGAGGGTGACGCCAACCGAGCCGAGGATATGTCCGGCATCATGGAAGGTGGCGCGGATGGAACCGCCCGGGTCCAGATCAAAGGGCCGCTCGATGCCTCGCCGCTCAAAGGACTTTTTCAGATCATCGAGCTCCCGGTGCTCGAACAACGGGTACTCGGCAATCCCCAGTTCGACGCGCTTGGATTGCATGACGTTGACCGAATTGTGCAGCAGTGCCAGCGCCAGATCCGCGGTCTCCTCGGACAAAAACACCCTCGCTTGAGGTTGCGTTTCCAACAAAACCGGCAGGGTCCCCACATGGTCGAGGTGGGAGTGGGTGATGATGGCGGAGTCAATGCTGCCGTCCTCGACCAATTCGTAATGGGGGATGGCCTCGGCGCCCTCATGTTTCGGGTGCATGCCGGCATCCAGCACGACCCGGGCGCTGGCAGTTTCGAGCAAATAGGAATTAGCGCCAATTTCGGCGTGGCGACAGAGACTCTTGAATATCATGAAGGCTTGGTAGTGACGCCGGACCATGCAGGTGCCAGCCGAATCTGTCAACCTGCGCTTTGCATGGCTGAGACGATATGCGGCCCTGTTGGCATTCCGGAGCAGCAACCACCCGCGAAACGCGAAAACCCGCGGCGGCCAGCCCCTCCCCATGCCCGCCGCTGTCAATTACATAATGGCTGGCATTATGCCGTCATGCTCATTGAGCGGGGAAACCGAACCGGATGCAGTCCGGTCGCCCGGTGGCCGCTGTCAATTACATAATGGCTGGCATTATGTCAGAATATGGCGGCCCAGGCTCGGTGCCGAGAATTGCCGGAATTGCCGCAGGCGGCCAAACGCCCTGCCATTGCCGCGACAATGGATCGGCGCTCCTGCACTCCCAGCCCCGCTGACCCATGGCTCCACTACGGGGGGGGCGAGGGCGCGTTAGGTGTCGTCCAAGATCAAGGGGGCGAGGGTAGCGAGCCACCCGGCCAGATCCGTGGCGGCGGGGGTGGCCGGCAGGGAGTCGAGAGGATCGAGTTGCCAGCGGAAAATCAATTTGTAGCCGTCCCAGGTGCCGGTGGCGCCGCAATCCTGCATCCACTGCGCTGCGGGGCGGTTGTCCTGCAGCGTGTAGGCCACCAGGTGTTTCACACCCGCGCGGAGGGCCGTCAGCCACATCACCGCCAACAACAGGGTGCCGATGCCGCGGCGCTGGTCGGCGTCGAGGACCATTGCGGAAATTTCCGCTTCGGCGGGGGTGGCGGGGTTGCGCCACCAACTGGCGCCGCCCACCCCGGGGAATTCGCGGGCCGGATCGAGCACCACCCAGGTCACATGGGATTGGGGGTTTTGCTCGATCAAGCGGTCTAACATCGCGGTGCCGAGCAAGTCGCCGATGGGCGTCCAAAACCGCTGGTACCTCGCCTCGGGGGAGAGTCGCCGGTACGCTTCGGCCACGGCCGGTCGATCCTCCTCGAGCAAGGGCCGCACGATCACCGGGGTGCCGTCGCGCAGCACAAGTTCAAAACGATCTTTCATGGCGGCCACACCCGCAGCGTATTGCACACTGGGCGCGGATGCCACTGTGAAGTAGCGGCCTCAGATCAAGCCCTGTTCGCGGAGTTCGTCAGCCACTCCGTCGTGGTCGGGCAGGCCGTTGCCGCCGTCGCGGATGAGCTGGATTTTGCGGCGCACCCCGTAGCGGCTGCGCGGGCCGGTGACCAAGCCGGCCACGCCATCGACGACAAAGGGCAGGATAGCCAGGATGCCCAATGCGCCGAGGCCGAGGCCGACGCCGCGCCGGGCATTGCGATGCATCAGATCACTGAGCATGAGCCCGGCGGCGGTGCCCAGCAAGGCGGGAGCGGCCAATGCGCTGACTTCAATCCATTGGGGTGTTAGGTCCGGGTGGTCATCTTCCATGGGCGAGGTATAGCCACAATCCGAGTGGCCGACAACCCCGGAAAGCGAAATGGTTGAGATTGGGGCTTTTCGGCGCGGGTTTTCGACCTATAGTGCGGCCAGTCATGCCCAGCCTGGACCACGCATATGCGCTCATTCTCGCCGGCGGTTCCGGCACCCGCTTCTGGCCGCTGAGCCGCAACGCGCGCCCGAAGCAGTTGCTCGACCTGTTCGGTGAGGGCACCCTGCTTGAGCAGACGATCAACCGGCTCGCGGGCCTGGTGGCGCCGGACAACATCCTCGTTCTCACCAATACCCTGCAGGAAGCGGCCGTCCGCGAAATTGCCACCATGCTGCCGGCCGCCAACATTGTGGCCGAACCGGCCAAACGCGACACCGCCCCGGCCGTGGCGCTGGGCATCGGCCTGATCGCCGCGCGCGACCCCGAGGCGGTGATGATGGTGCTGCCGTCCGATCAACTCATCCGCAACACCCCCGCCTATCAAGCCGTGATGCGCGACGCCCTGGCCACCGCGGCGCATGCCGACGGTCTGGTCACCATTGGCATCCGCCCGACGTGGGCCTGTCCGGCTTACGGCTACATTGAGCGCGGTGCCCCTGCCGAGATTCCCGGGCTTGCCTGCGCCCACGCGCCGTGGGAAGTGAAGCGGTTCCGGGAGAAACCCGACGCCGAACTCGCCGCGCAATTTCTAGCCAGCGGCAGCTTCACATGGAACGCGGGCATGTTTGTCTGGGCGCTGCCGGCGGTGATCGGCCAACTCGCCGCGCACGCGCCCGAGCTCGCCGCGTTTGTCGCGGCGCTGCGCGCGGCGACGGACCTGCCCGCCACCATCGCCGCGCAATTTCCCAAGCTCACCCCCATTTCCATCGACTACGCGTTGATGGAGAAAGCCGAGCGGGTGCTCAACATCGAGGCCAGCTTCGATTGGGATGACGTGGGCTCGTGGCTGTCCATCGCCAAATACCTCGATCTAACTGGCGTGGAGAACCGCGCCAACCAGCCATTGACTCAACTTGATTCCTGCAACAACATTGTCTTCAACGCCCGCCATGGCACCCGCATCGCGTTGCTCGGGGTGGACGACCTGATCGTCGTCCAGACCGCCGACGCGCTACTCATCGCCAACCGCCACGAGGCCGACTCGATCAAGCAGCTCACCGAGCTGCTGCCGCCCGAGTTGTTATAAGATGCCGGATGCAAACAAAATCCTCCATTCACCCGGCGCTTGGCATCGATCATGGCGATGCGCGAATCGGCATTGCGGCCACCGATGACTTCGGGATTCTGGCCTATCCGGTGGAGACCATTGATTGCGCGGCGCACGACCCCGTCGCGCGCATCGGCGAGCTGGCGGAGCGCCGCGGCAGCCGCACCCTGGTGTTAGGTCTGCCCTTGCGCATGGATGGCAGCGAAGGCACCGCCGCCGCCAAGGTGCGCGCCTTCGCCGCGCGCCTGGGCCAGCGCCTGCCCAACCATCCGCTCGTCCTCGTTGATGAAACCCTGACCACCTCCAGCGCCACGGCCAAACTTCTGCAAGCCGGCCGCAAGACCCGCAGCCACCGATCCGTCATCGACCAGGCCGCCGCCGTCGAGATCCTCAGCCACTGGATGGGCGAGAGTGAGCACTCGCCGCCGGACCGCGAGGATTGTTAGGTTCCCAGCGGCCGCGGCCCGAGCCGCCGTGTGGCAGGAAGCGTTCTTCCCGCGTTGCGGGATGCGGCCCAATACGGTTTACTTAAGACGAGACAGGGACGAGACAGGAAGAGGCGGCGGGCAGGATGCCCGCGCCACAGGTGGCCCGGGCATCTTGCCCGGAGCCTCGACTCAAACCACCAAGGGTGCTAGGTAAACCGTATTGGGATGCGGCCGGGGCGGGGCGCGGATGGATTTGTTAGGTTAAATCCGCCGATGCCCGCATCAGTGACAAAGCTTGTACTGGACGATATAGACGATGAGGCCGCTGAAATAGCCGATCAGCGCCAGGCCGCTGATTCGCTTGACGTACCAGAAAAAGTGGATTTTCTCCAAGCCCATGGCGGCGACCCCGGCCGCAGAGCCGATGATCAGGATGGACCCGCCAGTACCCGCGGCGTAGGCCATCAACTCCCACAGGAAACTGTCGGTCGGGTACTGGGCCAGGCTGTACATGCCCATAGAGGCCGCCACCAGCGGCACGTTGTCGACGATGGCGCTGGCCAGGCCGATGATGGTGACGATGAGGTCGATGCGGCCAACGGTGTGATCGAGCCAAGTGGCCAAGGCGGCGAGGACCTGGGTGTGCTCCAAGGAGGCCACGGCGAGCAGGATGCCGATGAAAAACACGATCGAGCTCATGTCGATTTTCATCAGGGCATGCGCCAGGGTCAGATGGTTCTTGTCCTCGTCGTCTTTGTTGCGGTGGAGCAATTCGCCCACCAACCAGAGGACGCCGAGGCCAAACAGGATGCCCATGAAGGGAGGCAGGTGGGTGACGGTCTTGAAGACCGGGACGCTGACCAGAATGCCGAGACCGAGGAAGAACATCAGATTGCGTTCACGGGAAGTTGACTGCAAGCGGCCGCTGTCTGCGGCTTGGGGCGGCGGGACGACCGCGCGGCCCTTGAGCATCCAACTGACGACTAACAGTGGGATAATCAGGTTGACCAGGGAGGCCAGGAAGAGCCCCTTCATAATCGCCAGGGAGGTGATTTGGCCGCCGATCCAGAGCATGGTTGTGGTCACATCGCCGATCGGCGTCCAAGCCCCGCCGGCATTGGCCGCGATCACGATCATGCCGGCGAAGAACAGCCGGTCGTCCGCCTTGTCTAGCAGCTTCTTCATCAGCGAGATCATCACGATGGTGGTGGTCAGGTTATCGAGGATCGCGCTCAGGAAGAAGGTCACGAAGCCGACCAGCCACATCAGGGTGGCGAGTTTGGTGGTGCGGATGCGCGAGGTGATCACCTCGAAGCCATGATGGGCGTCGACCACCTCGACGATGGTCATCGCCGCCATCAGGAAAAAGACGATGCGGGCGGTGGCGGCCAGGGATTCGTTGAGCTGATGCCCCACCAAGGCGTGGTCGGCGGTTGACAGGGAGTACACCGTCCACAGCACACCGGCCCCCAGCAAGGCCGAAGCGGATTTGTTGATGCGGATCGGATGCTCCAAGGCAATGGCGGCATAGGCGATGACGAAGATTACAACGAGAGTGGTGAGCATGGGAGGAGGCCGGGACGGATCTTATTAGAAAGGCGGGTTTGGAGGATTCATTCACGAGCAGGCCCAAGGTGCGGGTCGCAGATGGCGGGTGGCTGGGGATGGCTGGCGGGAGTGGCGCGGCGCCGAGAATGCCCGGCAACGGCGCGATGCCAAGCAGATTGTGCGGAATGCTAGTGGCAGGCAGGACGGGCTGGCGAACGGGCTTGCCAGAATGCTGGAAGTATTGCACAGTTGGTTTGTGAAGCGATGGTTGTATGGGATCGGGATGGTGACATTGCCTTGGCTGATGGCGGCGGGCGGACTTGGCGCGGAGGCTGCCGCGCCAACCCAGGGCCCGGCCAAGGTGGTGGTGATTCCGATCCGCGCGCAGATTGGCAAGCCGATGCTCTATCTGTTGCGGCGCGGCCTCAAGGAAGCCATCAGCCAGGGGGCCAGCACCGTGGTATTGGACATGAAGACGCCGGGCGGCGAGCTGGATGTGACGTTTGAAATGTTGGAAGCGCTGGCGCGCTTTCCGGGCAAGACGGTGACCTATGTCAACAGCGAGGCGATTTCCGCCGGCGCGCTCATTTCCGCCGGCACCGATGCGATTTATTTCTCGCCGGACGGGGTGATCGGGGCCGCGGCGCCGGTGAATGCCACCGGCGAGGACATCGATAAGACGATGAAAGCCAAGGTCGTGAGCTATCTGAAAGTGCGCGTCCGCTCGATGGCGGAAGGCAAGGGGCACCGCGCCGAGGTGATCACCGCCATGATCGATACCGAGTATGAGTTGAAGATCGGCGATGAGCTCATCAAGCCCAAAGGTGAGTTGTTATCGCTTACCGCGCAGGAAGCGATGAAACTCTACGATGACCCGCCCCAGCCCCTGTTGGGGGCGGGCATTGCCGAGAGCGTGACAAAGGTGTTGGACCAACTCCACGGCCCCGGCAACTACACGCTGACGCGGGTGGAGCCATCGTGGTCGGAGAACGTGGCGCAGTATCTAACTAGCATGGCGCCGTTGCTCATGGCGTTGGGGATGTTGTGCTTGTTCATCGAATTCAAGACGCCGGGATTCGGGATTTTCGGCATCAGTGGCGGCATTCTGTTGGGCTTGGTGTTTTTCGGGCACTTTGCCGCCGGCCTCTCGGGGCACGAGCCGGCCATCTTTTTCCTGATCGGACTGGTGCTGCTGGCGGTGGAGGTCTTCTTCTTCCCGGGGACGGTGGTGATGGCCGTTGTCGGATTGGTGATGATGCTCGGCTCGCTGGTGTGGTCGATGGCGGACGTGTGGCCGAAAGAACCGTTGTCGTTTTCGAGTGATATTTTCCTGTGGCCGCTGGCCAATGTGCTGGCGGGAGTGGGGCTGGCGGTGCTGGGGTTTTTGGCGGTGCTGAAGTTTCTGCCGCAAGGCGGGCCGTGGGGCCAATTGGTGTTGGATTCCGCGGTGGGCGGCGAACCGGCGGGCGTGCATGCCCTGGCCGGGCGCGGGGCGGCGGGCATGACGATAGCCGCGCTCATCGGGCAGACCGGGGTGGCGGCCACGCCGTTGTTTCCCAGCGGGCAGGTGGAGATTGGCGGGCGGCGCTACGAGGCACGCATGGCCATGGGCTTTGCCGCGGCGGGCGCGCCGGTGAGGGTCACGGGCCGCGCGGAATTCAGTTTGATAGTCGAACTAATCGCCTCATGACGCTCATCATTCTATTGTATAGCCTGGGAATATTGCTGCTGGTGGCCGAGGTGTTGGTGCCCGGCGGGGTGATTGGCACGGTGGGTGCCATCCTCATGTTCATTGGCTGCGTGATCGCCTTTGTCGAATACGGCAGCGGCGGCGGGTTGCTGGCCCTGCTGGCTGGCATCGTGCTGGCGGTGGCGGCGTTTTTCATTGAATTCCGCGTGCTGCCGAACACCAGGCTCGGGCGGCGGGCGTTTCTAACCAAAGAGATGACCGGGGTCAGCGCGGCAATCGGCCAGGAGGCGCGGAATTTGATTGGCAAATCCGCCGAAGCGCTCACCATGTTGTCACCAAGTGGCTACGTCCGGGTAGACGGGCGGCGTTACGAGGCATTTTGTCAATCGGGGCAGGCCCCGGTTGGATCGGCGCTGGAAGTCATCGGTGCTGATAGTTTCCGCCTGATTGTCATTCAAACACCTGTCGCGTCATGAATCCATCCTACGTCATCATCATCGTCATCGCCATCCTCGGGCTGATCCTCTTTGGCATCATCATCTCGTTCTTCAATGTCTGGTTGCGGGCCTGGCTGGCCGGCGCCTATGTCGGGTTCACCGAACTGGTGGCGATGCGCTTGCGGCAGGTCCCGTATGGGGCGGTGGTCAATGCCCGCATCACGGCGAAGAAAGCCGGCATTGAAATTCCCATCAATGACATTGAAGCCCACTATCTGGCAGGCGGCAACGTGTTGCCGACCATTCAAGCGCTGATAGCCGCGCGCAAGGCCGGCATCGACCTGGATTGGGACCGCGCCTGCGCCATCGACCTCGCCACCAAGGGGTCCGGCAAGAGCGTGGTCGAAGCGGTGCGCACCTCGGTCGATCCCAAGGTCATTGATTGCCCCAACCCGGCCTCCGGGCGCAGCACCATTGACGGGGTGGCCAAGGATGGCATCCAGGTGAAAGTGCGCGCCCGCGTCACGGTGCGCACCAATCTCGAGCGCTTCGTCGGCGGTGCCAAGGAGGAAACCATCATCGCCCGCGTCGGCGAGGGCATCGTCACCACCATCGGCTCGGCCGCCTCGTACAAGACCGTGCTGGAAAGCCCCGACAGCATTTCCAAGGTGGTGCTGCAACGCGGGCTGGACGTGGGCACCGCCTTTGAGATTCTGTCCATCGACATCGCCGATGTGGATGTGGGCGACAACGTCGGCGCGCAACTGCAAGTGGCCCAGGCCGAGGCTAACAAGAACATGGCGCAGGCGCAGGCGGAAATCCGCCGTGCCGCCGCGGTGGCCCTCGAACAGGAGATGATCGCGCGGGTGGCGGAGATGAAAGCCAAGGTCGTCGAGGCGGAAGCGCAGGTGCCGCTGGCCCTGGCCGAGGCGTTTCGCAGCGGCCACCTCGGCGTGATGGATTACTATCGGATGGAGAACGTCAAGGCCGACACCCAGATGCGCGGCAGCATCGCCAAATCCGAAGGCACCTGAGACCGGGGGGCAGTAATATGAACTGGCTTTTTGAACACATTCAACTCGTCATCGTGCTGGCGGTGGTGGGAGTGACGCTGGTGGGAAAAGTCCTGGAGGCGATCCGCGGCAGCAAGCCGGCACCTGACACGACCCTCGAGGAGATGTTAGGTCCGGAGGAGGATGCCGAACCGGTGACGGGACGGCCCACAGCGGAAGTGCCGCGGCGGGCGGCGAGCCCGCCGCCGTTGCGGCAGGTGACGCTGCCAGTGGACCTCGGGGCGATGGCCACCGAGATGGAGCGGCAGCAGGCAATGCAGGAGCGACTGCGGAAAATCCGCGCCGCCAAAGCGCCAGCGGCCACTGCCGCCGCCGCCGCGGTGGTGGAGGCGCCGATGGTGGTGAAGCGGCCGACGATTTCCAGTGGCTTGAAGGGGCAGTTGCGCAGCAGCAAGGAGCTCCGCCGCGCCGTGATCCTGCGGGAAATCCTCGGGCCGCCGGTGGGGCTGCGCTGAGCCGGGAGTGAGACAGGCGCAGAGACTTGGACCTGGATCTGGCAAATGATTCGCGCGCCTGTGACCCGCCACTTGGCACGTGCGGTGCCCCGGAGGCAGGGAGCGATGGTTACTGCGGCGCCGTGCCTGCCGCGGCGGAAACCCGGAGGTCTTGGGCGCTGTCGATGGTGGAGCCGGGCACCGGCTGCAGGCCTAACAGCATGAGGGCGAGGTTGGCGGCGTCGCCGTTGCGGATCGGCTGCGCGCCGGTGTAGGGCGGATTGGCCGTCGCCGCGGGGGCGCTGCGACTGGTTGGATTGATGGCATAGAGGTCGCCGCCGGCCGGCACGCCCGCGCCCCAGACATAGAACGGGATGGTGTAATCCAGCGGATTGGTGGTGTCGCCATGGCCCTTGTCATGGCCACCGTGGTCGGAGGTCAGGATGATCGCGGTCTTGCCCTTGAGCGTGGGGCTGTTAACGACCATCTCGAGGATTTTGCCGACTTGGGTATCCACGCTCTTGAGCGTGGTGGCGTAGGCGCTGGCGGGATCGGCGGACCACCCCGCGGCGTGGCCGGTGGCGTCCGGGTCCCCATAGTGGAAGAACGCGAAGTGATAGGGGTTGGCAGCCATCTGGCGGATGAAATCGTCAGTTAGATCCGCGGCCGGCGCGCTGGCGACGATTTTGTCGTAGTCGATTTTGTCGCGGCCATCGTCCGCGCCGGTGGTGTCCGGCGCGCCGCTGGTGGCACTGTATGATTGTTGGAACAGGCTGAACTTTGATTTGCCTGACCAGATGCCGGTGCGCAGGCCGTGGTCGTGGGCGACGTCGAAGCCGCTGGCGACATAGGCACCCTTGTTGGTGGCGAAGGTGGCGGTGGGACCCGGATCGGCGTTGCCGGACCAGTTGTGCCCGGCCGCGCCGACCACGCCGCGACTGGTCATCATGGTGGTGTGGTTGGGCAGGGTGATGGCATAGTTGGCATCGTCGCGGGCGTTGAGCGTGCCGGACCCTTCGGCTTGCAGCCGCTTGAAGGTGGTCAGCTCATTGGTTAGGCCGGCGGCCAGCAGCGGTGCGACGTATGCCGAGCCCATGCCATCGACGCTGATGACAATGACATACTGTGCCTGCGGCGGCGGCGGCGGGCAGGCCGCGGCAGTGGTGAAATGGCATGGCGCACTCGCGCCGGTGGCGGCTCCGCCCGCGCTGCACGCCACCCATTCGTAGCGTGTGGCGGCGTCCAGGCCGGGCCAGGTGAGGCTTGCCGCGGTGGCGCCGGCCGCGACGCTGACGGTGCCAAGCGGCGCCAAATCAGTTAGGGAGGCCTGCATGTCATACGGCAGGGTGAACTGGCTGTCGGCATCGGTCTCGAACCCGGCGGCAACCGGCGTGAGCGGATTGGCCACCTGATAGGTTTTGGCGGTGATGGTGTTGTGGGCCGGCGAGAAGACGAAATAGCGCAGCCAGCCGTCGCCGCCATTGGCGCGGCTCTGATAGTCCTGGAGCATGGTGTAGACGGTGCGCCCTGCGAAGGAGTCGGCGCGCTGGCCTTCGCCGGCGGCGTGCCCGCCGAGCAACAGGAACAGGTTGGGATTGTCCTTGAGGTTGTCGTAGATCGCCTGCCCCTGGGCGCTGAAACCCGCCGGATTGCCGGTGCCCACCATCCAATGACTGGTGACGATGGCGCGGCGGTTCGGATAGGCTTTGAGCAACGCGTCGGCCCAGTCGAGCACTACCTGATAGTCGGCCTGCCCGCCGCCGTCGTATTGGAGGTGCAGACAGATGAAATCCAACCCGCTGGCGCTGAAAAGTTGATAGTTGTTAGAGTTGGTGGTGCCGCAGTGGCCGCCGTAATAGGCGCGCCCGGCGAAGCGGCTGGCCCCGAAGTAGCGCTCGAAGGTGCCGGTGCCGGTGGCCTCGCCGTACGGGGCCAAGTCGTGATTGCCCGGGGCGGCGCCCCACGGGATGCCAAAGGGGCGGGCTGGTTGCGCCGGGCTTTCGAGCTTGCGCATTGCCGCATCGGCCACCAGCCATTCCGCCGGGGTGGCGCTGGCGTTGACGATGTCGCCCAAGTGGCTGACAAACGCGATGTTGAGGGAGTCGCGCTGGTCGACGATCCACTGGGTTTGGGCGGCATAGGTTGCGGCGCGCTGGCCATCGCGGTTCTCGGCGTAGAACTGGGTGTCCGGCAAAGTCACGAACGTGAAATCCGGGCCAGCGGTAGCGGGCGCGGCCGTGCGGCCGTAGAACGTCACGGCGGTGACGTGGTCGTGTGGGGCGGCCAGCGTCACACTCAGCGTCGTGGCAGTGCCGATGCCGCTTGCTTCATCGGCGGGGGCGGCCGGCGCGACAGTTGGTGCCGCTTGCTGCGCCCCCACGCCGCAGGTGAACACGCCGAGCGCGGTCAACAGCGGCAGCAGTTGCCTGTGGGCGGAGGGGGTTACCGGCGCTCCTGCACCAAGGCGTTGAGGGTGGTTCCATCGCGCGGTGCGGGCACACTTGTTGTTCATTTTGTTGGCGTTCAAGGGGGGATAACCCATCCGGGGCACATCAGGCTGGCCGGCGCAAGCCGGCACACCGCATGCTACTTCGGGATCGAGGCATCGAGTTGTTCCAAGGCGAGGACGGTGTAGGCGGTGACCAACACCGGGTTGGATTCCATCCAACGGCCGTCGTTGTTGACCCAGGAGCCGTTTTCGCGCTGGCTGGAGAGGAGTTTTTGGCCGAGGTCATTGCGCCAGTCCACTTCGCTGCCGTTGTCGAGTTTGAGGGTGTTGATGTTGGCGGCGGTGAGTGCCTTGGCCATGGTTTGGTAGTAGTAGTACAGCCCCTCGGGGCCCATGCCGGGGTTTTCGCTGACGGTGTAGTTCTTACCGAGCCATTCCTTGACGGCGACCACGCGCGGGTCATCGGCGCTGACTTTGGCATAGATGAAGGAGAGCAGGCCGGCATAGGACATCGAACCGTAAGAGCGGAGGGCGCTGCGGTCGTTGGGGAGCTTTTCCTCACCGGCCTTGGATTCGGTGGGGGAATAGACGAAGCCGCCCTTGTTTTTCGGATCGTTGGAAGCAAACTCCTGGTCATTGGTTTCCTCGAGGTTTTGGCAGCGCGAAATGAAGGTGATGGCGGCACCCCAATCGAGGTCGGGCTGGGTGCCGAATTTGCCGTCCTCGATGATTTTCTTGGAGACGGCGAGGGCTTCCACGGCGAGATAGGTGTTGGACAGGTCGGTGTGGTCTTTCTTGGAGCCGTAGCCGATGCCGCCGTCATTGGGGTTGTCGGTTTGGCCCTTGACGCCGAGGTCCCATTGATTGCCGATGAGGTGCTTGCGCGCCTTGACGGCGGCGGCGTGGTAGTCGGTGCGCTCGGCCGCCATCAGGGCGGTGAGGGCGGTGGCGGTGTTATAGACCGAGAGGCCGCGGTTGTAGATGCCGCCGTCCTCCTTTTGCTGGGCCAGCAGCCAAGTGTAGCCCTTTTCGAGATACGGGGGGAGGCCGGCCTTGCGCTCCAGATTGGGATCGCGCACCGCGGCGGTGAGGGCCAGCGCGGTGAGGGCGGGCAGGCCTTCGTCATCCCACTGGCCGGTGGCCTGTTGTTGCGCCTTGAGCCAGGCATTGCCGCGGGCGATGGCCTGGCGCATCTCCTGTTGGAGCGAGAGGTAGCGGTCGGGGCTGGCCGGGGCGGCGGCGGCGAGGCCGGCGGCGGCGAGCAGAAAGAGTGCGGTGGGGGCTTTCATGGTGGGTAGTGAGGTTGGGCGACGGGAGGGGCGGGGAATTTCAGTGGTTAAGCGCCACAGACGGAGACTCTCGTGCGTGATCCCGACGTGAGCGGGTGCACACCTGTTGCATTGCATGCGCGGTGGAATCATGTCAAGGGGCGGCTGTGGACAACAATTGCCCGCTGGTGCATGGCGTTGGCCGGTTTTTGCCCTGGGGATTGGGCATCCCCCTGGCCAATGGCTTATGGGGCGGCAGGTGGCGCGTTGAGCGCGCGGCCGAATTGTTCCCAATGGCGGCGGGTGATGTGGAATTCGAGGGCGTGCAGCGGGGGTTCGTCTGCGGCGGCGGCGATGATGGCGGGAAACGAAAGTTGGTGTTGAAGGTGGTTGCCGGCGAGGCGGAAAATCCTGCGCAGGATGTCGGCCTGCAGCGTGTCGGGTTTGGTGACGGCGAATGAGAGGGTCTCGGTGGCGGGGGATTTCGCGGCGGCACCGCTGAGCCAGAGTGCGACGGTGGCGGGGACGGCGGGGGCGCTGCGTTTCGTCTTGGTACGGGTGGTGGCGACCGTTACGGTGACTTTCAAGATGCCGGAGGAAGCCTGTTCGAGGCTGCGGGCGGCCTGTTCGAGGCTGGTTTTGAGGGGTTTTTCAAGTTTGCTGCCGGCGCTGGCGTGAATGACGATGGGGATGGCTTTGGCAGGGTCGCTGTTCCAGGCGGGCAGGGTCGGGCGGAGGCGTTGGATCGCCGCAAGGGCGGCAGTGGCTTGGGGCGGTTCCGGGGTGGTGGCATCCAACACGCGTTCCCAGGCCAGGAGCGTGCGCGGGGATTCGCCGGCGGTTTCCAACAATGAGGCGAGTTCGATGAGGTGGCGGGCGCCCTTGGGGGCGAGCTCGCTGTAGGTGCTGAGGCCTGGGTTGGGGTTGAGATCACCGATTTCAACGGCGGCTTCCGGCTTTTTCTCCGGCCCTGGGCTGGA
This sequence comes from Akkermansiaceae bacterium, assembly GCA_903934285.1. Classification (GTDB taxonomy): domain Bacteria; phylum Verrucomicrobiota; class Verrucomicrobiia; order Verrucomicrobiales; family Akkermansiaceae; genus Luteolibacter. The sequence goes on from CAIZNN010000080.1 coordinate 21,764, forward strand.
CGGCGCAGGCGGCGTTGGCGGAGCCTGCGGGGCAACGATGGGCGGCAGGATTTCCGCACGCGGCAGGGCCGCGGCGGTTTGCTGGCGGATCACGCTGAGGGCGGCTTCCGACGGGGGTGTTAGAAAATCCAGCCGGCGGGTGCCCAGCCACCACCCGATGAGCGGCACGACGAGGGCCAGAAGAATCGAGATTGGCAAGGGAATGCGCACGGGCGGATACTGGCGTGCCCGGAGCCCGGCGCAAAGCCGAAAGCACTTGGGCCAGTCAGAAACCGGCCCACTCCGCCGCGGGGGCTGGGCGTGCCGGGGGCGGGCTCAATCGTCGGCAGTCATGTTCTTGCCGGGTCAGTCGGGGGTCGTGTTAGCCGGATTGTTACCGGCGGCGGTGTTGACGCCGACGCCGTGTTTGTACACGAGTTGGCCGCCGTAGTGTCCGGTCTCGGCGACGGCGTAGGCGGCCGCCCCAGCAGCGAGGGCAGTGGCGACGGCGAGGCTGCGGGCGACTTTGGGGAACCGCGCCAAGGCGGCGCTGACCAGCGCGAGGATCGCGGCGGCCAAGGCAATGGTTCGTGTGCGCTCACCCCATTCTTCGTGCTCATCGAGGACGAGTTCGGCGGAATCAGAGAGTTCGCCGACCATTTCCGCTTGCTGGCCACCGGTCCGAGCGGCGACGAATGCCCCTGCGGCACCGGCGACCAAGAGGACTGCCGCCAGCCACGGAAGGTGCCAGCGACGCAGGACAATGGCCGCCACCGCCGCGATCGTCCCTAGCAGAATGAGGACAATCGGGAAGTGAACGATGGCCGGGTGAAGGGGATTGGGCAGGGGAATCACGAAGGAGGTTGCTTAGGCAATCAGCTTGTATTTGTCCGGGCTTTGGCGGCAGGAACGGCACTTTTTAGCGGGCAGTTCGGTGACCGTCATGCCACAGACGCCGCACACGTAATAGTTGGCCTTGGCATTCTTGCCGAGGTTGTCGAGGGCGTCCTTGTAGAGTTTTGCGTGCTCTTTTTCAGCGGCGAGAGCGAACTCGATGCTGCGGATGGCGGCGGCGGCGTCATCGGCTTTCGCCACGGCGAGAAACTCGGGATACATCGTATCGCGCTCGTAGCTTTCGCCTTTGATAGATGCGCCCAGGTTGTCCGCGGTGCTGCCGGGGGCCACGGCGTCGAGCTCGAACGTCTTCGCGGTTCCGCCCAACTCGGTGATCGCCTTCTTGTGGGTATCACGATGGATTGCCTCAGACGCGGCGGCGGCGCGGAACAACTTGGCGACCTGGGCATGGCCCTCGGCATCGGCTTTTTCCGCGAATTTGGCGTAGCGGTTGGCGGCGTTGGACTCGCCCTGGAAGGCGGTGTTGAGGTTCTTGAGGGTCTGCTCGGAGACCTTGGCGCTGGCAATTGCCGGGACAAGAAGGCCGGCGGCGATGGTTGCCACTGCCACGATTTGTTGGAATGATGTTTTCATAACTTGGGGGTGATTTCTTCAGCTGGCTCCACCATGGCGCCACGGTCTGAACCAATCAGATATTTTTCCACCCGAAGCAAGCAAAAAATTGCCATTGGCTGATCGGGGTGCGCCATTTGGGGCGGGGGCCCTGCGCCGCGCGCCACAACAAAGAGGCATCCCGGCGCGGGATGCCTCTTGAGAGGGAAGAATGGCAGGGGATGGCGGAGAGTTTCCGCGGTTCGGCTCAACCCTCGGACTTGACCAGGAGAGCGCGTTTACCGACGCGGTCGCGGAGGTAGTGCAACTTGGCGCGGCGGACCTTGCCCTTGTTGGTGACTTCGATCTTGGCAATACGCGGGGTGTGCACCGGGAACACGCGCTCGACGCCTTCGCCGTAGGAGATTTTGCGCACAGTGAACGAGGAGTTCACACCGCTGCCGCGCCGCGCAATGACGATGCCGGCAAAGATCTGTACCCGTTCCTTGCCGCCTTCGACGACGCGGGTGTGGACCTTGACGGTGTCGCCGGTATTGAATGCGGCCACGTCTTGCTTCAACTGCTCTTGCTCGATTTTTTTAATGATGTCCATGGGGTCCTCCTTGGCGGGAAATAGATGCGGATTACGGCGTCCTGATCAGTGCGACCAGCGGCGCGGGGCGGGAGAGCTAGGGGATGCGCGACGAAATTGCAACTGCGAAATTCATCCGCGGGGCGGAATTCCGTAAACTTTTTGCGGATCGAAGGTCAGGCCGGGGTCGGTGAACTCCAATTTAGCGCCGGCAGCGGCGGGTTGTGCGACCACCCGGCGGTAAAAACACGAGCTTCTGCCGGTGTGGCAGGCACCGGCGCCGATTTGCTCGACGAACAGAATAAGCGCGTCCTGATCACAATCGGTGCGGATTTCCACGATGCGTTGGATGTGGCCGGAAGTGGCGCCCTTGTGCCAGAATTCCTGGCGCGAGCGCGACCAATAGACGGCCTCGCCGAGCTCCAAGGTGCGCCGCAACGATTCGGCGTTCATGTAGGCGAGCATCAGCGGCTCGCGGGTGGTCGCATCCATGGCCAGCGCCGGAATCAGGCCGTCACCATCAAATTTGGGTGCAAACGCGGTGCCTTCCTCGATTTCGGCTTTGCCGCCGCGAGCGGCGAAGGGGGTGGGAGAGTCCATGCGCCAAGCATGCAAGGGCCGCAGCGCGCTGTCCAGCTTACAATCTGAGACGGCAGGGCGATTTGCGGGTGCCAATCGCTCAGCGCCCAACCCGCGGCGCAAGCAAAAATTGATAATTTCTCTGACACCCAGTACAATTCGCGGCGGGTGGGGATTTTTGGTTGCGCGGCGGGTGGCGGCAGGCACGATGGCGGCGCATGGCGTACACCTCAGACCGGGCATTCGAGTTGATTGCGGCAGCCGACCAGCGCGGCCGGCTGGCCCACGCGTTTTTGATCAGCGGCGCGGTGGGCAGCGGCAAGGAGATGCTGGCCGCCCGCCTGATTCAATTGGTCAAGGGCGCGCCACCAGCGGGCGGCGGCGTGGATTTGTTTGGCGAACCGGTGGCGGTGGTGGTGCCGCCACTCGATGAGCTGGAAAGCGGCTGGGTGCGGGTGCTGCGCCCGCGCATGAAATCGCGGCGCATCAGTGTGGGTGAAATCCGCGATCTGGAACACACGCTGCATCTGGCGGCACCCGGTGGGGCGTGCAAGGTGGGTGTGATCACCGAGGCGGACCGCATGAACGACCAAGCCGCCAACGCGTTTCTTAAGACCCTCGAGGAGCCGCCGCCACGCACGCTGTTGCTGTTGCTCACCGCCAATCCCCAGCGGCTGTTGCCGACGATCCTGTCGCGCTGCGTGCGCATCCCGTTGTTAGGCGGGCGGCCGCTGCTGGCCGAGGGGGGCGCCGAGTTGGTGGCAGCCTTGAATCTGGCGGCCACGCGCGGTTTTGGCACCCCGGTGGCAGCCTTGCATCTGAAGTCGGCCTTTGTGTCGTTTCTGGCCCAACGCCGCGAGGCTGCGGAAGCTGCGGCCTCGGCGGCCGAAAAAGAGGAAATCGCCGCCTATCGCGATGCGACCGACGGCACCTGGCTGAAGGAGCGCAAGGTGTATCACGAAGCGGCGGCGCAGGCGGAGTATCTGGATGCCCGCAGTCGTTTGTTCGATGTGCTGATGGCTTGGATGGCCGACTTGCTGCGCCTCAAGACCCGGGCCGCAGGCCTCGATTTTCCGGACTCCGCGCCCCAACTCCGCGCCATTGCCGAGGCGGAAAGTGAAACCCGCTTGCTGCAGCGGATGGAGGCCCTCGATGTGCTGCGCCGCATCCTCGAGACCAATGCCTTCGAACCCCTCGCCATCGAGGTCGGCTTCCTCAAGGCATTTGGTTGAGGCTGGCAGAAATGGCCCGCGATAACCAGGGCGCGCTCCGTGGAGCGTCTCAAATCAGCGGCCGAAGGCGGCGGCAAGGGCGGCGAGATCGGCGGGGGCGGCACGGTCGGCGGCGAGGATGGCTTCCTTTTGCAAGGCGATGAGGTGGGCGATGCCGTTGCCGGACAATTCCAACATGGCGGTCATTTCCGCGCCGGAAAACACCGCCTCCTCACCGCTGCCCTGGATTTCCACAAACTCCGAGCTTTCGGTCATCACCACGTTGAAGTCCACCGCCGCCGCCTTGTCCTCCAGATAGTTCAAATCCAGCACCGGTACGCCCTCAAAGACACCGGCGGAGACTGCGGCAACGAGTTTTTTGAGGGGAAAATCGCGGAGCTTGCCTTGGGCAAAAAGACGGTTGAAGGCGATGGCCACCGCCACACAGCCGCCGGTGACCGAAGCGGTGCGGGTGCCGCCATCGGCTTGCAGGACATCGCAATCGACCCAGATCGTGCGCTGGCCGACCTTTTTCAGATCGACCACGGCGCGCAGGGCGCGGCCGATGAGGCGCTGGATTTCCGATGAACGGCCATCGAGTTTGCCGCGGGAAATGTCCCGCGGTTTGCGGTCGAGGGTGGCGTAGGGCAGCATCGAATATTCGGCGGTGAGCCAGCCGCCCTCGACCCGTTGCGTGCGCATCCAGCGCGGCACGTCGTCCTCGACGGTGGCCGAACAAATCACCCGGGTGTCGCCAAAGGACACCAATACCGAACCGGTGGCATGGGCCGCCACGTTGGGAATGAAGGAAATCGGGCGAAGCTGGTCGGGTTGGCGTCCGTCGGGGCGAGTCATGGCCGAGTCAAAGCCAGCAGTGGCCGCAGTGCAAGCGCCGAAAATGCTGCCTAATGAATGCCACAAGGCGGCGGGCGGGCGACATCTGAGGGGATGACCGCGCGAGTCAAACCCGATTGGGCGTGGCGGAAATTTGAAAAGAAACTGGAAAATCGTGGCTGGAACCGTAGAGCTAGTGGCAGCAATGGTTTTTTCAGATGATTCTCGCGCCATGAACAAAATTCCCCACTCGCTCCGCCCCTGTGTCCTGGCCTTGGTGGCCGCGGTTTTCAGCATGCAGGGGGTCCAACCGGCGCAAGCCGTCACTTGGGATTTTGCGGCGGCGCTGGCCACAGGACGGGATTCCCACACCCTGACGCCACTGGCCACCGGCAAGGTGCTGGTGGCCGGGGGGCGGAATACGGCCGGCACCGCCCTGGCGAGCGCGGAGGTGTACGATGCTGCCACCGACACTTGGACGGCGGCGGCAGCCCTCACCAGCGCCCGCTACTGGCACACGGCCACCTTGTTGCTCAATGGCAAGGTGCTGGTGGCTGGCGGTTTCACCGGCTCCACGTCGCTCGCCAGCGCCGCTTTGTATGATCCGGCCAGCGGCGCGTGGACGGCCACCGGTGCCATGACGCAAGCACGCGACTCCTTCACGGCGACCTTGCTCGCCAGCGGCAAAGTGCTCGTCGCCGGCGGCTACACCGACAGCGGCATCACCGCCAGCGCGGAACTTTACGACCCGGCCACCGGCGTCTGGTCAAACGCCGGAACTCTAACCACTGCCAGCGCCAACCACACCGCCACCCTGCTTGCCAATGGCCAAGTGCTCGTCGTGGCTGGCGAACACAGTCCGGAAGTCGGCAGCGCACGGGCCGAGCTTTATGATCCGGCCAGCGCCACTTGGACGGCCACTGCGGCGCTGGACGCGCCCTGCTGCTATCACACCGCCACCTTGTTGCCCGACGGCAAGGTGCTCGTTGTCGGCGGGAAAGCCGATGACACCACGGCGCTGGCCACGGCGCAGTTGTATGATCCGGCCGCCGGCAGTTGGACCGGCACCGCAGGGCCGGGCGGCGGGCGCTTCGATCACAGCGCGAATTTGTTGCCCAACGGCAAATTGCTGGTGCTCGGCGGGTATGACGACACCAGTGGGATGCTAACCAGCGCCGAACAATACGACTACCTCACCGGCACTTGGAGCGAGCTGGGTTCACTTGCCACCGCGCGGATGGATCACACCGCCACTCTGCTGCCCAGCGGCAAGCTCCTCATTGTGGCGGGCTGGGACGACAACAGCGGCTCGCTGGCGAGCTCCGAGATGCTCGATCCGGCCACCGGCTTTGCGGCCGCCACCGCAACCCTGCCGTCCGCGCGGGCGCGCCAAGCGGCCACATTGATGGCGAATGGCAAGGTGCTGCTGGCCGGCGGCTCTAACGGCTCGGCCCTCGCCACCACCGATCTCTACGATCCGGCCGCCGGCACTGCCGTCGCCGGCAGTCCGCTGGCCGCCGCACGCCATCTGCACACCCTCACCCAACTGCAAACCGGCCAGGTGCTGGTGGCCGGCGGCAACAGCGGAACCGCCAGCCTCACCAGCGCCGAAGTATACGACCCGGCCGCCGCCACCTGGGCCGCCACCGGGGCGATGGTGGGCAGCCGCGAACTCCACACCGCCACGGTTCTTCCCGATGGCAAGGTGCTCGTCGCGGGTGGTCAATCCGCCGGCACCTCCCTCGCCACCGCCGAGCTCTACAATCCATCCAGCGGCACTTGGACCGGTGCCACCGGCATGGGCAGTGCACGGCAGGAACACACCGCCACCCTTCTGGCCAATGGCAAGGTGCTCGTCGCCGGTGGCAAAAATGGCACAACCGCCCTGGCCAGCGCGCAGTTGTATGATCCGGCCACCGGCGCCTGGAGCGCCACCGCATCGCTGACCACCGCCCGCAGTGGGCACGCCGCCACCGTGCTGGCCGATGGCCGGGTGCTGGTGACGGGCGGCTTGGCAGGAACCACCTATCTATCAAGCTGCGAGATATATGATCCTGCCAGCGGCCTGTGGGCGGCCACCGGCGCGTTGGCCGGGGCCCGCAGTGCCCACACCGCGACCCTGCTGGCCACTGGCAAGGTGCTCATCGCCGGGGGTGCCAACGCCAGCGCCGCCCTGGCCACCATCGAGTTGTTTGATCCGGCCACGGCAAGCTGGGCGGCCGGCGGCACGCTTGGCAGCCTGCGCAAGAATCACACCGCCACGCGGCTGCCGGATGGCCGGGTGCTCATCGCCGGCGGGGTGAGCGGTGCCATCTATCATGCCAGTGCGGAGTTATATGATAGCGGGCTGGGCTATCACAGCGCGTGGCAGCCGCAGCTCGATGCGTCGGCCGCCACCCTCATGCTCGGCAACAATCTGGCGCTCACCGGCAGCGGCTTCCGCGGCATCTCCGGCGGCTCGTCCGGCACCACCCAGGATGCACCCGCCAACCTCCCCACGGTGCAACTCTACAACGTCGAAAGCGGCCGCAGCGTGGCGCCCGCCACCACCGGCTGGACCGACTCCTCGCTCGCCTCCGCCGCCTTTGTCGGCTTGCCGGCCGGCACCGCAATCCTCACCCTCACCGTCAATGGAATCCCCGGCGCCGTTCTAACACAAGTATCGAAGGCCGCCGCCGCCGTCAGCCTCAGCGGCCTCTCGCAAGCGGTGGACGGTGCCCCCAAGGAGGTGACGGCAACCACGACCCCCGCAGGGCTGGCAGTGACGGTCACATATACTGGAACGGGCTACCCGACCTCGACCACGCCGCCCACCGCCGTGGGCACCTACACGGTGGTGGCCACCATCACCGACCCGAGTTACACCGGCAGTGCCACGGCCACCCTGGTTTTGAGCAACGCCACCCCGTTCATCGCCGGCACGGCGCTGGGCACAACCCGCCGCTATCATACCGCCACCTTGCTGAACAATGGCAAGATCCTGGTGGCCGGCGGGCATAACGGCCTCGTTCTTGCCACCGCGGAGTTATATGATCCTGCGACCGGAGTCTGGACCACCACCGGCTCGCTGCTTGCGGCACGTTATAACCATACCGCCACCCTGTTGCCCAATGGCAAGGTCCTGGTAACCGGAGGGGCCGGACCCGCTTCGCTTGCCAGTGCGGAGTTGTATGATCCGGCCACCGGAACTTGGAGTATTACCGGAACCATGCTTGTTGCCCGCACCAACCACACCGCCACCCTGTTGATCGATGGCAAGGTGTTGGTGGCCGGCGGCCAAACCATCGGCAGCGCCTTTCTCCTGAGTGCGGAGTTGTATGATCCGGTCGCCGGGACCTGGGCCCTAACTGGATCGATGCCCAACGCGCATTACACTCACGCCGCCGCCCTGCTGCCCGACGGCAAGGTGTTGGTGACCGGCGGCATGGGGGGGCCGTCCAGCATCAGCAACACCCTGCTGGCCAAAACCGAGTTATATGATCCGGCCACAGGCGCATGGACCGCCAAGGGCGACATGATAACCGCCCGGCAATTCCACAGCGCCACCCTGTTGCCCAATGGCAAGGTGCTCGTCGCGGGAGGCTGGGGCGGCAACCCGAACCTGCCGTTTGTCAGTGCCGAGTTATATGATTCCGGCGCCGGCACCTGGACGGCAACCGCCGGCATGAAAAGCGGGCGCTACTATCACACCGCCACCCTGCTGCCCAATGGCCGGGTGCTGCTGGCCGGCGGCAAAGGCGTTGTGCTCGCGGTTCCCGGCGCGCTCGCCAGCGCCGATATCTACAATCCGGCCAACGGCACCTGGGCGGCGGTGACCGGTTCGCTCGTCGCCAAGCGCTACGACCACACCGCCACCCTCCTGGCCACCGGCAAGGTGGTGATTGCCGGCGGCTTCAGCGGCGCCAATCCGGTGCTGGGCACCGTCGAGTCATATGATACGGCGCTGGGCACATGGTCGGCCAGCGCGGCGGCGGGCACTGCCCGCAGCCGCCACACCGCGACGTTGTTGCCGGATGGGCGGGTGCTGGCGGCCGGTGGCTGGGATGGCACCACCACCCATGCCGGCAGCGAGCTGCACAATCCGGCCACCGGGGCGTGGGCACCCGGCACGGCGCTGCTCACCGCCCGGCGCGACCACACCGCCACCCTTCTAACCAACGGCAAGGTGCTCGTCGTAGGCGGGCGCGACAGCGCGGCCCTGGCCAGCGCGGAGATCTATAATCCGACGGTGGGGACCTGGGCCGCGGCGGGCAGCCTGGGCAGCGCGCGCTACCTGCACACCGCGACGTTGTTAGCCGATGGCAAGGTGCTCATTGCCGGCGGCCACAATGCCGGCGGCGCGCTGGTCAGCGCGGAACTGTATGATCCGCTCACCGGGCTGTGGTCGGTTACCGGAGCGCTGGCCGTCGCGCGCGATTCCCACACGGCGACCTTGCTAACCAATGGCAGGGTGTTGGTTAGTGCGGGTGACCATGGCGGGGTGCTGCTGGCGAGTGCGGAGTTATACAATCCCGCCACGGGCCTGTGGACCACCACCGGCAGCCTGTCCGGCGCCCGCAAGGGGCACGCCGCCGCGCTGCTGCCGGGTGGCAAGGTGCTGGTGGCCGGCGGCATCAATGGCGCCACCTATCAGAACAGCGGGCAACTCTACGATCCCGCCACCGGCAGCTGGGCTGCCACCGGGAATCTTGGCGGGGCCCGGGCCTATCATGTCGCCACCTTGCTGCCCAATGGCAAGGTGCTCATCAGTGGCGGCAGCGGCGCTGGCGGCGTGACTGACACGGCGGAGTTGTTTGATCCGGCCAGTGCCAGCTGGCAAGCCACCGGCATGCTCGGCACCAAGCGTGAATCCCACACCGCCACGCTGCTGGCCAGCGGGCGGGTGTTGGCGGTGGGCGGCAGCGGCAGCGCCGGCGCCGGCGCCTTGAACACCGCGGAGACCTATGAGGTGGGCCTGGGGTTCAGCGCGGTATCCCAGCCGGTTCTCACCAGCGTGCCAGCCTCACTGGTGCCGGGAGCAAGCCTGACACTCGGCGGCACCCGCTTCCGCGGACTGTCCGGCGCCTCCGGCGGCAATGGCGCCCAGAACTCGGCGAGCGATTTGCCGGTGGTCCAGTTGCGGGCGCTGGACAGCGGCCTGACCACCGTGCTGCAACCGGCGAGTTGGTCGGCCAGCGCGTTATCGGTCGCTGCGGTCACGGGTTTTCCCGAGGGTCATGTCTTGGTGACGGTTTTCGTCAATGGCATTCCCGGCAGCTCGGCGATCATGAAAATCGCGAAGATCGATCCACCGCCGTATGAGATTTGGAAGCGGAGCAAATTCAGCACCGGCGAGCTGGCAGACCCGGTGATTAGCGGCGACACCGCCGATTCCGACCACGACGGCGTCATCAACCTGATGGAGTATGCCCAGGCGCTCGAGCCCAAGCTCAGCGACGCCGCCGGCCAGCCCGCTGCCGGCCAGCACGATGGCTATCTAACCATGACGTATCGTTTGAACAAGCAAGCCACGGATGTGCTCATCCTCGTGGAGGCGAGCAGCGATCTAACTGAAGGCTCGTGGTTCCCGGTGGCGGTGGAGACCGGCCGCCTCGACATGGGTGGCTACTGGCTGGTGACGGTAAGGGACGGCGCGTTGCTCACCAGCGCCCCGCACCGCTTCATGCGCCTCCAGGTGAAGACACTCTAGCGAGGCGGCGCCTCAGACCCAAGACCACAAGACGGCTCGGCTGAGCTCGCCGCACGCCCACGACGCAAGACGCCAGCCTGGAGACCAGCGAGGCTTGGCGGCTCAAGGCAAGCTTCGCGGGCTTCCGGGACTACAGCTACATTGGAGCTGCCAGAAAATGCTTCGACGACTGGTGCCTGCCGGTGGCTCTTTCCGCGCTTGAAGCGAGGGGAAAAGTCGCCCGGAGGCTTGAGGACAGGCTGCAAGGGCTGCTCAACTATCTGAAGCACCGGATCACGGAAGCAGTTATATCAGTAACATGCCACGTGATGTAACTAACAGACTAACAGCCGCCGTCAGATCCTACCTTGTCACCCGGCATTCACCCCGTCCGAACCATTAACCAAAGCGAATCTTCGCACGAATTCTCGCATCGCACATGAAATGTTCGCATGAATCCTCTTTGTGCCTTCCATCTACCAGCCCCGCCGCCGTCATCGGCAAGGTTTTATGCGGGAGCCAGCTGGCGGGCTTGAACCGACTACTTGCTGATCCCGGATTTTGGCGGCAAACCGGTTTATCCTAGAAAGGTGTGGAATGTTGAGTAACTGCCCAATCCTCACCGCAAAGCCGCAAAGGTCGCTAAGGGACGCGGAGCCAGACAGGATTTTTCTCGATAACCCATTCCCCTTTGCGCCACTTTGCGCACTTTGCTCTCCGAACCGCCCTTTAGCCCCTCATGCGCAGCAACCGCGAAAAGCAATATTCCGGAGTCGGGGCAAATCGGATAAAGGGACAGAGATACAGTCCGAACGAACAGACCGGCAACGGGTATTTCCTGGAAAAGGGCTTTGCTAAATCACTTGCCGATGCTAGACCCTTCTTCAACACGGACTGCCATGCTCAAGCAAATCTCAAAACGTTCGTTAATGGATTTTCGCAATAGGAAATCCGTGTGGAAGGATTGCGGATTCGAGCAAAGGATCGATGCCGTGGTAGATATTTCCCAAGCTGGAGACAAACATGGAGAAGCTCAACCAAGACTTCCGCGAGTTTATCGGATTACTCGAAAAACATGCGGTTGAGTATCTAATAGTCGGTGGCTATGCGGTGGCGTTTCACGGGTTTCCCCGTCACTGAGAAAGCTGCTTGGCAAGGATTGATCCTAAATGCAAGAATGGAATTGGCTGGCGGCTGGCTCGCTGGCTCACTGCCAATCCATTCATTCCGGGTCAGAGTTTTTCCGCGCATAGGCGCAAAGTTTTTCAGAATCAAAAAATCCCGGTTTTTGGCAAAACGCTTTATTCGCGATTGCCAAGTATGGCTTGCCCGTGGACATGCTGAGGCAGCCGTCGGGCCCGCCGGTAACACAACCAACCGGCTTCGCAAAGGGCAATTGAAACATCCTTGAAATTGCTAGAAAAATATATTTTATTTTTCTCGACTCGGGGGCGGGGGGGTGGCTAAAAAGCGGTTTTACGCGATTGTGATACTCATGAAACTCCTAAAACCCCAAGCATTGATGAAATCGAAAAACCCCACGAAACGGCCTAAGATGTTGCTCAATCAAGGACTGCTGACCGCGCTTGGCTCGGCCGTCGCGGCCACCCAGGCGGAGGCGACCTTGGTGGGTTTGGGAGGCTTCAGCGTTAGCGGCACCGACAACACACTCCTTGTAGCAGGCAGTGGTGTGCTGACGCTGAATCACCGGTCTTTTAGCAACTCAGGATCCCCCGGAACCTCTGACGGATACGGGAACTATAGTGGTGGAAGTCCTGGGTCTCGAAATCGCACCGGTTCGGCCGTTGGACAGGCGATGGCCTCTGCACGGAGAGGTGCGGCAGCATTCACGGTCGGCGCTGGGTTATTTACTAGCAGTGGCCCTCTGTCGAAAATCATTTTTTCTACCTATAATAGCAATAGAGGTACTAACTCCGGTAACGCGGTGGACGGGAATGATAACTACATTCCAGTGAAATTCAGCGTCCCGGGCCTCAATTTAGGGAATCCTCTCTACGGCCTGGCCCAGGTCGGGTTCAACCAGGGAGACACGACGCTTCTCAACTTCTGGTATTCGGACAACGGCTCGGGAGTCCAGTGGGATGGCGCGCAGGCGTCGGAACTTGCTGCCATTCCGGAGCCCGGCAACTTGCTGGCTACCGGGATGTTGCTGAGCATGGCGGCCTTTGTGCGCAAGCGCCACCGGCGGCCGGACGCCCAATCGTTAGGCGCGCTTGCCGCCGGAGTGGGCGGGTTGATCGCCCGCGAGGATGAATCCGCCGCTTGAAGACGAGGTGAAAAACCGCCGGGTGTTGTTGATCGGCTGGGATGCGGCCGATTGGAAGATGATTCATCCCATGCTGGATGCCGGCAAATTGCCGGCCTTAAAAGGGCTGATCGAGGGCGGGGTGATGGGCAATCTCGCCACGCTCACGCCGATGTATTCGCCGATGCTGTGGACCTCGATTGCCACTGGCAAGCGGCCCTACAAGCACGGCGTGCACGGGTTTTCCGAAGTGGACCCGGCGTCGGGTGACGTGCGTCCAATCTCCGGCGCCTCGCGGCATTGCAAGGCGCTTTGGAACATGCTCAGCCAGGAGGGCAAGCGCTCGCTGGTGATCGGCTGGTGGCCCAGCCATCCCGCGGAGCCGATCAACGGGGTGATGGTGTCCAACCACTATCAACGGGCGGGCGGCAAGAACATCGCGGAGTGGCCGATGGCGCCCGGCACCGTCCATCCGGCGGATCTGAGCGAGCCGCTCAAACAACTGCGGATGCATCATGCCGACATTGGCGAAAATCATCTGCTGCCATTTGTGCCGGAGGGGGCGACCATTGACCAGGCCAAGGACCGCCGGCTCCAGTCGCTGGCAAAGATTGTGGCAGACTGCGCCAACATCCAAGCGGCAGCCACCTTTCTCATGCGCCAGGGGCCGTGGGACTTGATGGCGGTGTATTTCGATGCGATCGACCACTTCGGTCACGGGTTCATGAAATACCATCCGCCACGGCAGGATCACATTTCTGCAAAGGACTTCCAACTCTATCAAGGAGTGATGGAGGCCGGCTACCGGTTTCATGACATGATGCTCTCCGCGCTGCTGCGCCTGGCCGGCGATGACGTGACGGTGGTCCTGATCTCAGACCATGGCTTCCACCCGGACAATCTGCGCCCGACCGCACTGCCCGCCGAGCCTGCGGGGCCGGCCCACGAGCACCGCCCGTATGGGGTTTTCGTGGCCAAGGGGCCGGGAATCAAACAGGACCAAACGGTGTTCGGCGCTTCGTTGTTAGATGTTTGCCCCACACTCCTGACCCTGTTCGGCCTGCCGGTGGGCGAGGACATGGACGGGCGGGTGCTGACGGATCTATTTGAAGACGATTTGGAACCGGAGACGATTCCGAGTTGGGAGGCCCGCGAGGGCCATGCCGGAATGCACGGCGATGCGGCGGCGTTGGATCCCGCCGCGATGCGCGCGGGCATGGACCAACTGGTGGCGCTTGGCTATGTGGAGGCCCCCACCGGGGATCGTTCGCAGCAGATGATGGCCACCAACCGTGAACTGGACTATAACCTGGCCAAGGCCTTCATGGATGGCGGGCACTTCGCGGAAGCACTCGGAATCCTGACCGGCTTGCAGCAAGCCAGCCCGGAGGATTTCCGCTTCCATCTTGCCCGGATCGACAGTCTTGCCGCCTTGGGCAACCGGGCGGAGGCGGCACAGGCAACCGATGCGTTGATCGTCCTGCGCGAGAGGGTGGCCGAACGCAGCAAGGAACCGTTAGACCGGCTGCTCCGGCGGATCAAGCGGCTGAAACAAGCGCTCGATGTGAGCGCCCGCCGCCCGGATCTTCACCCGCGGTTTGAGCAACGGATGAGGCGGGCGCGGGCCCGGCTGCAACACCTCGCGCCCTTGGCGAATATCCCGCAAGAGGGCATGGCCCAGTTGCGGATCCGCGCCGCCACCATGGCCGGGCGCATTGACGAAGCACTCGCATTGACCGGCGAAATGGGTGAGCAAGCCCGGAACCGCACCGACTACCATTTGATCCGCGCCGACTTGTTGGGCCGGAAACAAGCAATGGATGAAGCAATCGCGGCTTACCATCGGGCGTTGGAAATCGATCCCGAGTGCCGGGCCGCCTGGTCGGGGCTGGCGCGGGCGCTGATGAGAAACAAGGATTGGGCCGGTGCCGAGGACGCGGCGAGGCGGGCGACGGGGTTGCTATTTCAGCATCCCCAGGCGCACTATCTGATAGGAGCCGCCTGCTGGTTCCAAGGCAAACCCGCAGAGGCCTGCGTGGCACTGGCGCATGCGGTGAAACAAGCCCCGGGCTTCATCCGCGCCTTCCGCTTGCTGGCCCGTATCACGCGCCAGCATCATCCCGACCCGCTGTTTCACGCCGTGTTTCGCTCGCGGGCCGAGCGCTTGGTTTTCATGGCCCGCTCTCGCCAGGGCGGCTTGGCGCAGCTCGGCGATTTCGACCGTTCCCGGGTGCTGCCGTTTCCGGCGGCAAGCGCAACCACCGAAGCACACGCGGTCATCACCATCGTCACCGGCCTGCCGCGCAGTGGCACCTCCTTGATGATGCAGATGCTCGCTGCGGGCGGCTTGCGCCCTCTAACCGATGAGGCGCGCCAGGCGGATCCGAGCAATCCGCGCGGATATCTGGAATACCAACCGGTCATGGCGATTGCCAGGGATGCCTCGTGGATGGCCCAGGCACGCGGCAAGGTGGTGAAAATCGTGGCTCCGCTGTTGGTGTTTTTGCCGGAGCAGGACGCCGATGGGCGGGCATTTCACTATCGGATTGTGTTCATGAACCGCGACTGGCGGGAAATCCACGCCTCCCAGAGCCGCATGATCCAGCGCCGCGGCGAGGCCGGCGCCAGCCGCAGTGTGACCGGCTTGAAGCATGCCTTTGAACAGCAATTGCAGCGCGTCCGCTCGCGGATTGTCCAACAAAACATCGCCGCACTCGACATCCACTACGCCGAAGCAATCGCCAATCCGGCAGGAGTGGCCGCGTCCCTGGCGGCGTTTCTGCCAGGCTTTGATGCCGCCGCCGCCGCGTTGTCCGTCGATCCCGCGCTGCACCACGAGCGGGTGGCTGGTAGCGGATAAGGGGCAGTGGAAATGAAGATCGGATTATGGGACTGAGAAATTATCCACTTTCGGGGTGACAAACCTTGTGAATTCGAGCTGGCAAAACCACGGGGCATCGGCGAGAGTTTGCTTGCCATGAGTTCCATGCCTATTCATCTCAAGCTCACCGCCACCTATGAGCCTGCAGCGGAAGGCACCTCACATCGCCACCTTTGAAGAGATAGCAAACCCAAGACGAATGGTCTGGCACTCTTCAGGGCCGTCAGGCCCGGCGGCAACACAACCAACCGGCATCGCAAAGGGCAATTGAAACGCTTGAATAATGTTAGAGAAAACATTTTGATTTATCCCGACTCGGGGGGGGAGCGTGTGTCACACGATTGTAAAACTCATGAAACATCCCATCATCCCCCCCTCGGGCTGGCCGTTCTGGCCGGCGCTTCGCTCGTCACTCCGGCTTTGGCCTCGCTCAGTATCGACTACGTCAACGTCGGCGACGCGGGCAATACGGCGGACCCGGCCACCGGCAGTCTTTACGGCTCGGTGGGATACGCCTACAACATCGGTAAATACGAGGTGACCAACGCCCAGTATGTGAATTTCCTCAATACCACGGCTCAAACTGACAACTACTCGCTCTACAATGCGAACATGTCCAGCTACGGCATCACTCGAGCAAACTCATCCAGCGGCTTGCTGCTGCGGAGACGTGGCAAGGTTTCCCTTTAATCCTGTATTCCTTTGTCCTTTGAATTGTAGCGGCGGTCTATGACCGTCGTTGCTTTTGTGTGGCAAAGGAGTTTCTTCTTCTCATGGGCTGCGACGCTCACAGAGCGCCGCTACAACACGCCGCCGCAGGCGGTCGGTTTTTTTTTCTCACGAAAATGAAGCCACCCGGAGCTGAAGCGCCCATCGTACTGGTGAAGTGGTATGCCTACGCCAAATGGGTGTTAGAGCGGGTGGCGGGTTTTCCCAAGAGCGAGGCGGATGAGCCGTTTTACACAGGGATGACTTCTGACCTGAGACGACGATTCGAGGAGCACAATGCCGGGCAAGTCGCCTCAACCAAACACCGGTTACCATTCCGACTTGTGTATTACGAAGCGTGTGTGAGTCAACCCCCTTTTCCCCGCCCTCCGGTCCGGCCACCGGCTCTTTCAACGGCCCTCACCTCAAAAGCTATTTCCTAACGAGGCGGTGCCTCAGACCAGGCGAGATGTAGGTTGGCAGCCTGGGACGGTTGGGATCCATGGTGGCGTTGAGGCACCGCCTCGTTAGTTTGTTGTTACCACCGGGGCGGCGACACTTCCGCGGGCGGGTGGTGTCCGGCTGGAGCTGCAGAGCGGCAGCCTTTGGCAATGCCGGATTGAGCCGTCGAAGCGGCTGGAATTCTCCGGGTTCGGAGTGTATCAATAGTCCAACCAGACACCGCCATGAACCTACCCCATTCCGTCGCCGAAATTCAAGCCGAAAACGTCACCCTCGAACTGGAAGGTATCGCCCGCATGTGCCTCAACTGCTACGTGCCGCAATTGACCAGTGCCGGCGGGGTGGCGGCCTATTTCCGCAACTACAAGGGCCACCGCCGCCATGATCAATCCGGCCACGTCATCATTGTAGGTGTGGGACGACTCGTTGCGATGCTCGATCATCTTCATCCATGCCTCGCCGTCCTGGAGCAGTTCGGCGGCAAAGGCCGCGCGGGTGGCGTCCCTCGATCCATAGAGCTTCGCCGAGGAACCGCGGGCGCTAAGAAAATCTTTACAGTGACGCATAAGATATATGCTTTCCCGAAAAAGTAGCTCATTATCCTTTGAGGGTGCTTCTGAATACTGTGCATAAACGATGCCATGTTAGCTTTTGGTTGTGCGATTGTTCCTGGTGTCTTCTCTGAGTTTGCGTTTTTCTTTAAATCCCTGTTCAAGTATTCGTCAGCATTAAGTTCCGGCGAATAGCTTGGGATGAACTCCAATTCAATAGCCCCGTTCTGATCAGTCACCCACTGTCGACTGGTGATGTTCCGTTAGGTACGATGGCGGCGGGCCGCCGTCACCACGGCCTGCGGAACGACACTTGCCGAGTGTCGTACGAAGAAGTGAGGAAGCGGGCGCATATGAGGCACCCCCCTTTTCCCCGCCCTCCGGTCCGGCCACCGGCCCTTTCAACAGCAGCCCCCGAAAGATTTTTTGCAAGAATTTGCAAGAACTTGAGAGCTTAGGCAGCATCGGTATATTCCCGGTCCGATGGCCAAGCAGTCGCTCACACTCGAATCACTGGAACGAATCGTTGCTGCGGGTGATGATCGGCGGTTGGCGATGGCTGCGTTGGCGGGACTTCGGGAAGTGGCGGCGGGGGATCACTATTCCGCGATGTGGTTCGACGCCACGAACTGCAAGATTGCGGACTATTTCCTGGATCAAAGCTGGCTGGCTGCCGATCACACATTTTGGAAGATTGCTCAACGAGGGCTAGCCGAAAGTTCAAAGACGATGAAATTGACACGGTGCGGGGCTACCACCGGGTGTTGGCGGGCCTGGCTCCATTCCAATCTCGCGCCCCGCGACCAACATGCGAGCCTTCGGTGGCACCCGGTGTCATCGATCCCATGGTGAGGCTCGCCGCGCTCACGCTGCGCGAGCGGGAAGTTCACCAGTGGTTGAGGCAGGGCAAGCGGGATTTGGAAATCGCCATCCTCCTGGGGATTAGCCAGCGCACGATCCACCATCATGTGGCGAGGGTGCTGCGCAAGCTGGAAGTGGACACCCGCACCGCCGCCGCGCTCTATTGAGCCTGAAAAACTGGCTTGAGAGCTCAAAAATAGGCAATCCTGCCTATAGACGGTTTTGCCCGGGTAGCACAGGATCGCCTCTTGCCGGACAGAGTTGCACCTACGCACGTCACGCCGGAATTCAAATGATCACAACCAAACAGATGAAAATGACACTGCCCAACACTTGCCGGTCGCTTGCTTCAATCTTCCTGCGCCGATTTGCCGGACCAGGAATCCTCGCCGCCCTCACGATCACCGCAGAGGCGGCGCAAGTCCTGAATCTATCTCTTCAATTCAATCAATCGTCCATCCCAGCAGGAGGCACCGGTTCCGGAACATTCCTGCTGAACGGATTTTTCACATGCAACGGCATCGGTGAATCGCCCACTGATTGGTTCCAAAGTTCTTACCAAACCCTCGTAACATCCCTAATGCCTAACGATTGCTATTTGGATTTCACCCTGGTTCCGGAATCCGGCACGGTTACCTATGATGGTGCACCCTACACCCCGACTTCGGCAAAGTTCTTGCTCAACATCGATACCTCGATGGGTTTCCCTATGACCTACGCGGCAGTGACAGTCGGGGGTGACACACCAGTCGTAATCGAAAAACAAGCAGGCTTTTCTGATTTGGCCGGAACATTCACTATGACAAACTTCGCTAATGAGTTTATAGTCAGTGATTTGACCAGCGAATTTACGAATGATTACGGAGCTGCGCTTGGGATCGAATCAAGTGAGATCACTGCGGTGCCGGAACCGGGGAATGTGGTGTCGCTTGCCGCCCTGCTAAGCTCGGCCGCCCTGATCCGCAAGCGCCGGAAAGCCGTAGCCGCTTGAATCGATGCTGAGGTCGCGCGATCGATGCTGAGGTCGCGCGATCCACTCATTAAAACACATGTTATCTTGCTGCAGGGCAAGCGGGATTTTGAAATCGCCATCCTCCTGGGGATTAGCCAGCGCACGATCCACCATCATGTGGCGAGGCTGCTGCGCAAGCTGGGAGTGGACACCCGCAGCGCCGCCGCGCTCTATTGAGCCTGAAAAACTGGCTTGAGGGCTCAAAAATAGTCAATCCTGCCTATTGACAGTTTTGCCTGGGTTGCACAGCATCGCACCCGTAGCCGATCAGAGCTGCACCTGTGCACATTTCGCCGGTACCGTCATTCCAAACAACAAACCAAAAAAATGAAAAAATCGTATGTCGCAACAATCGTCTCACTGATCGCTGGTCAGGCTTTCGCAGCTACAAGCACAACCTGGATTACTCCAACCGGTTCAAGCAACAGCAATGCCAATCTCCCTGCAGGAACTACTTACACGTCGAACTTCGGCATTGCGTTTACAACCGGGTCAGACGGTCCGTTCAATATGGACTGGCTGACTCTCGGACTGAGTACTTCCACTGTAACCGCAGGGACGGCTTCGTTAAAGGTGGCCTTGCGCAACACGAATAACACCACTGCATACTCCGCCGTGGCAGGAACCACGGAATACGCAATGGACACCGTGACATTTTCCATGCCGACAACTACGGCCACAAATTTCAACCTTGAACTGGATGCGGCTGAGTTCCCAAATATCTCCGGGTACGTGATGGCGGCGAATACAACGTACGCGTTGATTGTTTACAATCCCACCCAAAATATCGGATTGCAGCGCCATACTGGATATGCCAATGGTACGACCAACGACTTCTACACAGTTACCGAAGGGTTTACCGTAATCGACACGTTTCGTAGTAATTCTGCCAATTACTCTAACAATTCTTCCAGCTTCCCTACCCTTGCGTTCTCATTTGGAGAGATGAGCGCTATTCCTGAGCCGGGGAGCTTGGTATCGCTGTCTGTTCTGGTAAGTTCAGCCGCATTTCTGCGCACCCGCCGTAAGGCTAGTGCCGCCTCAATCAGCGGCTGTTGACGCGTTCAAGATTATGTTAGGTCGCGCGAGGTGTTTTGGAGCGGCCTAATCCGGAAACATGGTGGACGACACGCCGCGCGAACTGGGCTGTGTGACGACAATTAAAGCTGGTCGCCGACGACAATTAGAACTGTCCAGTTGGGAGGGCGGTTTTTTGGGGTGATGCAGCATGCTGTTTGACACCGGTTGGGGCGGCGGGTGCTGCTCTGGGGTTGTGGTCAAAAGAACC
>CAIZNN010000081.1 GCA_903934285.1 Akkermansiaceae bacterium
CACAGCACCAACTCAAGGTAATCGGCCAAATCCACAGGTTTCATCGGCACGGCAAAACGGTGCAACGCAACATTGGCGAATTCCTGCACCACCTGCCAACTCACCACCCAATCGTATTCATCTCGAACTCTGAGGTGGGTCAGCCCTGAATGTCGCCAACTACGCCCGCCCAAGCCAGACCGGAGGGCGGGTAAAAAAGGGAGGGATTTTTGCCGACTTGCCGCCAGCGCCACGCGCCATCACGTGATCCGTTCGGGGCGTGTACTCAAGCGGTGGGTCGGGATGAACTTCAGACCTGTCACGGGCAAATCCCTGGCACTCCACGGCCGTCCCTTCGCGCCGCTGCCGCTGCCCCTCATCGCCCGCGCTCCATTCTTGCGCTTGGCGCTGAATCGCTCCCTCGCCCGCGCAAACGCCTATCTAACACCAAAAAGCAACACCAAACAGTCGCTTGAAATCAGCCTCCAAATCCATCCTGAAAACTTTTACAGAAAAAAGTTGCGCGGCCTATTAACCGCAGATGGACGTCACGGAGTTGCGCAGAATTGCAGAAAACATGAGATTGCGGCATGGCAAAAACAAACCAAATCCCAATTCTTATCCCTCTTCATCTGCGTCCATGCCCGTCCATCTGCGGTTCTATTTCTGATCCATTCTTCTTGAGTTGACCGCCCTCAGGTGTTGGGTGAGGGCCAGAATCGCCGGGTGGGTGAACCGCCGCTCGGCGGTCATCGCGTAAAACCGCGATTCCACTTCCTTGGTCCGGCCGAGCGGCACAAATCCATAGCGCTCGACCGCTTCGGATGCCACCACCGTGGGCACGGCGATGAATCCGTGGCCGCTGGTCGCCACGATTTTGGTTAACGCGGCATCTTCAAACTCCGCCACCACCCGCGGCACCACGCCGGCGCTGCCAAACCATTTTTCCAAGTCGCGTCTCAGGCTGCAATTCTGCGTCGGGAGAAGTGCCGGAGCGCCGTCGAGATTGCGCGGAAAGCGACCCTTGAGTTGTCTGGCCAGCGCGGGCATTGCGCAAAACGTGATGGCCGACGATGCGAGCAAGTGATTGAAAACCTTGCCCGCGATGCCCGGCGATGCGGGCTCGTCAGACAACACCACATCAAGGCGGTGGGTATTGAGCTGGGACACGAGGTCGGCAAGTTTCCCCTCATGACAGGTGAGCTGCACCGCTGGCTGTTGCTCAAACACCGGACGCAGGATGTCGTAGCTCATCAGCTTCGGGAATGAGTCCACGATGCCGACATGCAGCCGCAACGCGCGCACGCCCGGGGCCTGCTTGGTGGCGCGCAGAATCTCGCCGCCGAGGGTGAAGATTTCCTCCGCGTAGCCGTAGATCAACTGGCCGAATTCGGTCAGCGCCAGCGAGCGGCCGCTGGGGCGGAAGAGCGGCTCGCCCAGGCTCGCCTCCAGCAGTTTGATCTGGGTGCACATCGACGGCTGGGATACACTCAGCTTTTCCGAGGCCCGCCTCAGGCTGCCCTCCGTTGCCACGGTCCAGAAGTAGCGGAGGTGGTGGTAATTGAGAAATTCAGTGCCGGGTAACGCTTCCATTTTTTAGAACGATTAATGTGACTTTTCGTATTATACAAACTTTTTCGCATCGGCCATGGTTAGCCCGTCAACCACCACCAACCATGAAAATCACTCTGACCCACCGCAACCACGCCCCGTCTGTGTCGATCCTCGCGATGATCAACGCTGAACTCAAAGCCCTGGAGGGAGAGCTTCAGATTGATGCGGCGCGGGTTCATCTTGAGCGCAGTCTCACCGACAGCCCGCCGTTCAGTGCATCCTTCCACCTCGTGACTCCGGGACCCGACGTCATCGTGCAAGCCGCCGACCACACGTTGCACGCTGCGGTCCTCAAGGCATTCGAAGGGCTCTCCGGCAAGATTGAACACCGCAAGCTCAAACGTGCGCGGCGGCGGGAGTCCGCTCCCGCCATTGACTTGACGCGCCGGCGGCCTGCCGGCGGCCACAGCCATTGATCCGCGCCCGCCACCCCACGACCCGCCCCAGCATGACATGGTCCTACAAACACGGCCGCTTTCGCGGCATTGACGACCTTGTCCACTTCACCCTTCCAATCTCGCAACACAACCACCATTTCATATCTGACTCATGACTGACACTCTCTGGCTCTGGATCGGCTTCAATGGCTTCGTCCTCATCATGCTCGCCCTCGACCTGGGCGTCTTCCACCGCAAGGCCCACGTCGTCACCCTGAAGGAGTCCCTCACATGGACCGCCATCTGGATCTCGCTGGCGCTGCTGTTCAATCTGGGCGTCGCGCATTACATGGGCGACGAGAAGGGCCTCGAGTTCTTCACCGGCTATGTCATTGAGAAGTCGCTGAGTGTGGACAACGTGTTTGTCTTCGCGTTGCTCTTCTCCTACTTCGCGGTGCCGCCGCTCTACCAGCACAAGGTGCTCTTCTGGGGCATCCTTGGCGCGCTGGCCATGCGCGCGGTGATGATTTTCCTCGGTGCGGCGCTGATCGCCAAATTCGGCTGGATCATCTATGTCTTCGGCGCGTTTCTCATTCTCACGGGCATCAAGATGATCGTGAAGCGCGAGGAGGAGATTCACCCCGAGCGCAATCCGCTGGTGCGCTGGTTCAAGAAACTCATGCCCGTCACCAGCGACTATCGCGGAGACCGGTTTTTCGTCCGCGAGAATGGCGTGCGCATGGCCACACCACTGTTTGTCGTGCTGTTGCTGGTTGAGTTTTCCGACCTCATCTTCGCGGTCGATTCCATTCCCGCCATCTTCGCGGTCACCAAGGACCCGTTCATCGTCTATACCTCGAACGTCTTCGCCATCCTCGGCCTGCGCTCGCTCTATTTCGCCCTCTCCGGCGTGCTGGACAAGTTCCACTACCTCAAGGTCGGACTCGGAGTGGTGCTCTCGTTCGTCGGGGTGAAAATGCTGCTCGCGCATTCGCCGTGGAAAATCGACACCCATGTCTCGCTCGGGGTGATCGTGCTGGTTCTCGCCGCCTCGGTGGTGGCATCGCTGTGGTGGCCAAAGAAGGCCGGCAAGCACGGGCTGCCACTTCCCTGATTGCGCCAATCACCCACTCCCATGACCCGCACTTTGACGGCAATCACCGGGCGCATCGTCCACGCCTCCTGGTTCCAGAGCCTCATCATCCTGACGATCCTGCTAGCCGGGGTGCTGGCGGGAATCGAAACCGACGTCGCCACGCTAGCCGCCCATGGCCCGCTGCTGCGCACGCTGGATGTCATCGTGCTGGGTATCTTCATCCTCGAAGTCCTCCTGAAACTCACCGCGGGCTGCCCGCGGCCGTGGAATTACTTCCGCGACGGATGGAACGTCTTCGACTTCGTCGTCGTGGTACTCTGCCTGCTGCCGATGGATTCGCAGTTTGCCGTGGTGCTGCGCCTTGGCCGGATGCTGCGCCTGCTGCGACTCGTCTCCGCCCTGCCAAAACTGCAACTGCTGGTCGGCGCGCTGATCAAGAGTTTCAGCTCCATGGGCTATGTGAGCCTGCTGTTGGGCCTGATGTTCTATATCTACGCCATCACCGGGGTCCACCTCTTCGGCGGCCATGACAAGGAACACTTCGGCAGCCTTTCCAAGGCGTTTCTCACACTCTTCCAGACGATCACCCTCGACGATTGGAAATTCCTGTTCACCAGCGCCAAGGGGGCATCCCCAGCCATCGCCGCCGCCTATTTCGTGAGTTTCATCCTGCTGGGAACCATGATCATGCTCAACCTCTTCATCGGCATCATCATGAACAGCATGGCGGAAATGCACACCGAGCTGGATGATTACAACCAGGCCAAGCGCGGCGTCACTGACAAAACCAGCGCCCTGGCCGACATCACCGCGCTCGACGAGCAGCTCGCCGCTCTGAAAACCACGCTCGCAGAACTTCGAACCAAACTGCGCAAAGACACCGAATAAACATCGGCTCACTCGCGGCCAGGCGCGCCAACCTCACCCAGCCCCCGCACTCCAGCCTTACCATTCTAGGAGAGTCTCCTCTTCATTCTAGGAGAGTCTCCTCTTGACGAATTCCGGTTGACACACGGGCGGGTCGGTCCGGCTGAGCCCGTTGGACGCGCCGGAGCCCCTCTTGCCGAAGGGAGGAGAGTGCGCGCATGCCGGGAAAATCGGCAGGGCGCGTAGGCCATCAATTGGCAGGGCGCGTAGGCCCTCCATTGTCAGGGCGCGTAGGTCTTCAAGAGGGCCTCGGCCTTGTCGGCGGCAATTCCTTCGTGGAAATCGTCATTGACCATGCATACCGGTGCGGTGCCGCAGGCGGCAAGGCATTCGGCGAACTCGACGGAAAAATTCCCGCAGGGAGACACCGCAATGGGATGATGGTGGGGGTCGAGTTGCGAGCGGTCGATGCCGGTGAGTTGGCACAGCCGCTGCATCAACTCGTGGCTGCCGCCCATGGCGCAGGACAGGGTGCGGCAGACCCGGATGTGGAATTTGCCGGGCGCGGTCTGGCGGAAGCCGGGATAGAAGGTGACCACTTCGAGCACCTGGATGGGTTCCAGTTCGAGGGTGGCGGCGACCCACCCGATGGCGGCACCGGAGATGAAGCCGAAGCGGTGCTGGACGAGGTGGAGCAGGGGCAGGGTGGCCGATCGTTTGTTAGACGGGTAGTGGGAAACTTGTTCGGCCGCAGCCGTCTCCAAGTCCGGGGTCACGGTGAAGGGGACGAAGTGCGGCGTGCCCGGCGTGGCGTGCGAGGCGATGGCTTCTTCAAGAATGGACTGGGACATGGCTGACGAAATAAAAAGCTAATGAAGCAAGCAAGCAGGTGAACAAAAAGAGCAAGGGCGATGCGGCCGGACGAGTCTTTCCTAATGACTAATGACTAATGACCCATGACTAATGACCCATGACTTATCGATCACATTCGCCCATGACGAAATCCAGCGAGCCGAGGATGGCCGGCACGTCGGAGACCATGTGGCCGGGCAGCAGGCGCGAGACGATCGAGAGGTTGCAGAACGAGGGGCTGCGGATTTTGAGGCGGTAGGGCACCCCGCCGCCTTTGGAATGGATGTAGAACCCGAGTTCGCCTTTGGGGTTTTCCGCCGCGAAATAGATTTCGCCCGGCGGGGCGTCGATGCCTTGCGTGGCCACCATGAAGTGGTGGATGAGTTCCTCCATCGAGGTGAGCACGCTCTCTTTGTCAGGCAGCGTGCTCTTGGGGTCGGTGATGTTGATCGGGCCGGCGGGCATTGTGTCGAGCACCTGGTGGCAGATGGCGACGGCTTGGCGGACTTCCTCCATGCGGACGAGGTAGCGGGCGTAGCAATCGCCCTCCGCGGTGACGGGCACATCGAACTGGTAGTTTTGGTAGCCGAGGTAGGGGCTGTCCTTGCGCAGGTCGCGCGGCACGCCGGAGGCGCGCAGGTTGGGGCCGGTCAAGCCCCAGGCAATCGCCGAGTCGCGGCTGATGACGCCGATGTCCATCATCCGGTCGCGGAAAATCTTGTTTTTGTCCAGCAGTTTCGAGACCTCGGCGAGGGCGATGAGGCAATCGTGGAGGAAGCTGCGCACGGCGGATTGGAAGCCCGGCGGCATGTCGCGGAGTTGGCCGCCGACGCGGGTATAGGCAGTGGTGAAGCGTGCGCCGGTGAGTTGCTCGCAGAGGTTGTGGACCTTTTCGCGCTCGGTCATGGTGTAGAGGAACACCGTCATGGCGCCCACATCCATGGCGCAAACGCCGATGCCTAACAAATGCGACGAGAGCCGGGCCAGTTCGCAACACAGCACCCGCAACGCCTGGCCGCGCGGCGGCAGGGTCCAGCCCATGAGCTTTTCCACCGCGCAGGCATAGGCGACGTTGTTGGCCAGCGGCGCAAGGTAGTCGAGGCGGTCGGTGTAGGGCACGAACTGGTTGTAGTGCATGCTCTCGGCGATTTTTTCATCGCCGCGATGGAGGAAGCCGATATCCGGGGTGGCGGTGTGGATGATTTCGCCGTCGAGTTCGAGGATGAGGCGCAGCACGCCGTGGGTGGCCGGGTGGGACGGGCCCATGTTGAGGGTCATGCGTTCTCCCATCACGTCGGGGGTATCCGCCTGATAATGGTGGGCGGCGGCCGCAGCGCGGGCGAGGGTGTCCGGGGCGTCAAGTTCGGTGGGTGGAGTGCTCATGCGTTTCGCCGTGCCGAGTAAGGAGTTAAAGCGGGGGTTGCGGCAAGGGGTTTGTGAAAATTATTCAGGGTCGGGGCGGCCGTAGCGCTCGCGGAATTGGCGTAGCAGCGCGTTGACGCGCTCCGCATCCACCTCCTCGGCGGGGTCTGGAGCGGGGTCTGGCAGCGCCGGCAGGGCAGCGGCTGCCGGCAACGAGGTCGGCAGTGGCGGTGGTTCGGGCGTTGGCAGTGGCGGCGGTTCGGTTGCCGCGGTGGGGGTGAGGGTGGCCGCCGCCGGGGCGGGGGTGGGGGGAGCGGTTTGGTCATGCGCGGGGGTGGGCGCGGCCATTACCAACGGCGGCGGGGCGGCGGATGGATCGGTGGGGGCGGCGGCAGGGGATTCGCGGGCGACTTTGAGCCAGGCGACGCCGGCTGCCCGCAGCAGGCCGCGGGCATGGCAATCGATGGGATCCGGCCCGATGGCTTGGAGCATGCGAGCGCCCATGCCGGGAGTGCGCGCCTCGAGCAGGGCCACCCGCTCCTCATCGGACAAGGGTTCGAGCTCGATCACCAGTTCGGTGAGGCGCGCGCTCAGGGCGCTGCTGCGAAGCGGGGCGAAGGCGCTTTCCCAGACATCGCGGTTGAGGGACAGGATGACGTCCAAGCGCTCGGAGGAGTGCCGCAAGGAGCTCAGGAACGAGGCCAGGTGCAGGGCCGCGGGGACATCTGCGGCGAGGCCATCCACATCATCGGCCACCAGCACCACCCGCCGCAACAGGCCCACCAGGGCGAGCAAGGCCGCCATGCGCTCCATGGCGGCGCCAGCGCCACAGCATTCGGTCATGGCGGTTTGGAACAACTGCTCGATGCGCGCCGGCTGATCGACCGGTGCCACGGCAAAGCGAAACAGGGCGTCCACCCAGAAGTTCACCGCATGGGGCGCGCAATCGGTGAGTTGCGCCAGCGTCAGGCTGAGGCGCGGCCCCAGGACCCCGAAGTTATCCCGGGTCCAATGGGCGCTGAGCGCATCCGGATGATGAAAATCAAAGGTTTCCAAGGGACGTTCGCAGAGCGAGGCCAGAGTGCCATCGCGGTCCAGGCAGGGCACTTCCCCGGAACTCACCAGCGGTTGCAGCGCCAGCGAAAACAAGCGCCGCACAATCAAATCCAACGCGCACACCGCGCCCGCCGCCGGCACCAGGCGGGTCAGTTGCCGCAGCATGGCATCCGTCACCGTGGCGGCAGTGATGCGGGCGCCCGCGGCAACCTGCAGCGGCAGCAATTCATGGCTGGCCCGCAGTTGCTGTTGGATATGTGATAGCAGGTGGGTCTTGCCGCAGCCTGCGCGCGGTGCCCGCAATAGCAGGCACCGGCCACGGTGCTCCAGCGGGACGTTCAAAGCCTCACCCAGCGCTTGATAGGCCAGACGATTGACCGCGGCGGCGTGCGCCGCGGGCAGCCGCCCGAATGATTCAAACAGCGATTGAAACGGATGGTCGTTGGTCATGGGGTGGGGGAGTTGCCCTGAGAGTGCGCCATGGATGGGATTTTACAAGACCGGAGTGCGTCACGTTGTGCTTGCGCGGGCTGCGGAAATGCCGATAGTGGGTGGGTGCAAGCGCAGTGATGCCGTGCCGATTGTGATGCCGTTTCCGATGCCGATTGTGATGCCGATTGTGATGCCCCAGTCGATTTTTTGTCCCCTGCTCGCGCTGTCGCTGGTGGTTGCGGCGGGGCATGGGTATGCCCAAAGTGCGGGTGGCGCCGCGGGCGGGGTGCCGCGGGTGCTGGTGCCCACCGGCAGCCGTCCGAGTGCCCCGACCGCGCTGGTGCGCCCGGTCGCGCCGACCGGGGCTGGGGCGCTCTACCCGTGGCGCTTGCACGTGACGACCACCTTGTTTTGGATCGGCGAGCAGGCGACGGATCGCAACCCGGTGACGAACAGCAAATCCTCTTGGGACCAGAACTGGCTGGCCAATTTTGGTGGCTACGACGACCCGGAGCCGGCGAATCGGATTGCCAATCTGAGCACTGGGGAGTTCCGCCCCAAGGCGTTTGTGCCGAAGCTCAATCCGTTTTATGTGGCACTGCCATATAACGATGTGGTGAGCAGTTGTCAGCACAAGGCCGAGGCGGCGCGGGTCATTCCATGGTTTGGGCGCTTGCGGCCGGAGCCGGGTGCCACGGTGTGTAAAGGGCGCTGGCTGCAGATCTACAACGGGCGGCTCAGTTGCTACGCCCAGTGGGAGGACTGCGGGCCGTGGCTGACCGACGATTGGGAGTATGTGTTCGGCAGCAAACCACCGCAGGCGACGCAAAATGGCGCCGCAGGCTTGGATGTTTCCCCGGCGGTGCGCGATTACCTCAGCCTCGCCTCCGGCAAAAAAGTCCATTGGCGCTTTGTCGAGGCGGCGCAGGTGCCGCACGGCCCGTGGAAAAAATATGGTGGCAGCAGCGCGTCGGCAGCCCCCCAGATAGCGTTCACGCCGGGCCAACGCCTGCCCGATAACGCCGATCTGGAGACGCAGCGGCGGTATATGGAGTACTTGCGCAAACTGCGCGACGAGGACTATTTGAAGCGGCCGCTCAGCGGGGCGACACGCTAGTTTGCCATGCCCGGCAGCCCGCCGATTGCCGCGGCGCGCCGAAAAAACGCGAATTGTGGCAAATTCCGGCAGCATTCTTCTTGACCGGCCCCGCCGCCGGGGCTAAACCGCCGTCCCGCAAATCTATCTCTCACTCCCATGGCCAACGCACAAGTCATCCTCAAAGAAAAAATCGAAGGCCTCGGCCTGGAAGCCGATGTCGTCAAAGTCCGCGCCGGCTATGCCCGCAATTTCCTCATTCCACAGGGCAAGGCGTATGAAGCGAGTCGGGCCAATCTGCGTCATGTGGAAGCCCTCAAAGTTTCCCGCGCCCGGCGTGAAGCCGAGGAATTGACCGTGGCCCAGGACCTCGCCACGCGCATCGCCAAGCTCAAACCGAAATTCACCCTGTCCACCGGCCAGGGCGGCAAGGCATTCGGCTCGGTGACCAACATGGACATCCACAAGGAACTCGAAGCCGCCGGCATCAGCGTCGACCGCCATGCCATCGAACTCGAAAAACCAGTGAAAAAATCCGGCAAGACCGAAGTGATTGTGCGCGTCCACCCACAGGTGACCGCCACCCTCACCATCTCGGTGGACGCCGGCGACGAAGAGGCCAAGGCATAGTCCGCCACCGTTGCGGTTGCTGTGGTTGCGGCCGCCAGCCGCAGCCTGAGAACACCTGCCCACGAGCGGTTTGTTGCGCTGTTTATCTGATGCCAGATTGAAGACTGGCGGCGGGCAGGATGCCCAATACGGTTTACTTAGCACCCTTGGCGGTTTGAGTCGAGGCTCCGGGCAAGATGCCCGGGCCACAGTGGCGCGGGCATCCTGCCCGCCGCCTCTTCCTGTCTCGTCTTAAGTAAACCGTATTGGGCAACCGGCCTCAAGGTTGTGTGCTTGAGGGCGGCGTGTCGTAGACCTTGCGGCCATCGCGGATGGCCGCGCGGTTGCGCAATTCGATCTCGGCACGCAATTGATATTTGCGCTCGCGTTGTTGGTCCACCTCGCAGGCGACAAAGCCAGACGAGTCGGGATTGGGATGTTTCCGCAACGTGTCCTGGCCGGCGCGGATGATGGCGAGGGCCTCGGGGTAGCGCGCATCGTCCTTTGGAAGTTTCGCCAGCCCGGGGCTCATTTCCGGCCGGTCGAAGCTGATATCGATAATGCCGGTATCCACGCCGAGTTGTTTGAGTTTGGCCAACTGGCCGTCGTCGAGCGGACTGCGGCCGTAGAGGTTGTTCGGATAGGCGCTGGCATAACTCGGATAGTACGGGGCGTTGAGATCCACCCAGGTGACGATCCGCTCCATTTCCTCCGCCGTGAGTTTGACGTCGGTGTGTTTGTTGGTGCCCTCGCGGAACCGGGTCAGCTTGCTGGGATGCGAGCCCCAGGAATAGGCCTGGAGGATTTCGGGCGGACCGGCGCCCGCCACGCTGAGCGCGCCCTTGGTCCACAGGTCCACATAGGACGCATTGAAGATCAGGCCGCGGTCACCCGCCAGCACCAGTTTTTTGCCGGCCTCTTTGCCGTAGTCGTGGCAACTCACGCAATGCTTGTCGAAGACCGGCTGCACGTCGGTTAGATAGTTGAACTCGCGTGCCGGGCCATGCCAGCCATCGAGGCGGCTGGGCGGCCGCTTGAGGGCCAGCGGGTTGGTGCCGGTGAGGGTCGGGGGCGCGGCGCGGCGTTCGTCGTGGCAGCCGACACAGCCGACCCATTCGCCGGACTGCACGGTGGTGCCGCTGCGCATCGATTGGACCATCATGCCGTTGGCGTCGAGCAATTGGAAATAGACGAAGCGGTCCGAGGGCATGGCAAACGAGGCCGAGCCGTCGGCCTCCACCGGGACGGTGCCGAGGATGCGCTTGTTATTGAAATCGTGCCAGTTCATGCCGGGCCGTTCATCGCCCTGGCCTTTCCAGCTCGGCACGGTCCAGAAGCGCTTCTCGGGCGACTCGACCACCCGCAAATATTTCACGCTGCCGGGCTTGACGTCTTTCATGTGAGTGCCGTTATAGACATTCTGCACGTACACGTAGCCATCGGCATTTTTGAAATCGCGGCGGGTGGGAACAACCGGCGGCCGCGGCCGCGCTGCCAGCGGCATCGCGTCATAGCAACCGGCCCCTTCGCGGTGCAGCAGGATTTCATTGCCGAACACATCTATCAGATAGATTGCCATCATTTCGCCCTCGCCGGTCATCCGCGAGCACAGGAAATACTTGTCAGAAAGCGGATAGGGGTCCTCGTATTTCGGGTTGACGTTGTAAAAGGCGTCGATGCCGCCATTGGGCGTGCCGGGCTCGGCGACGCGGTTGGCCGCATCGGCCGGCCAGGTGCGCAGAATCGGCGCCTTGCCGTCCACGCCGCGGCGCCGGTCGAGGATGGCCAGCGCGCCCCACGGCCGGTCATGGCAGGAACTCAGGATGCAGAGGACGAGGTCGGTGCCGGGGATGGCCCGCGGATCGAGCACGACGCCGCCGGCGGGGGTGTTGTTGCCGTAGTAGCCCGCATGGTTGGTGCCATCGGGGTTGGCGGTCCACAGGCCCTGGGCGTTGCCGAAATTGCGGTCGACGTATTCCCAGCGATAATACAGCAGGCGGCCATCGGGCAGCAACGAGGTGTGGCCTTCGAACAGGGTGCTCTTGCCGATCTGATGGATATTGGCGCCGTCGCCCCCCATCCGGAACAGGTTGCCCATGATGTGGAGGTTGCACATGCAGTATTTCGGCTCGCGCGACGAGGTGAACACCAGCTCGTCGTCTGGCAGATAGAGCGGGTCGATATCGAAGATCCCCTCGGCGGAGGTGAGTTGCTTGAGGGCGCTGCCGTCGCTGTTGACTTCGTAGAGGTGGTAGTTGTCGCGGATGTTTTTGCGCATTGAAAACACGATGCGTTTGCCGTCGAAGTGCACATCCGGATCACGCAAGCGGCCTTCCGGACCCGGGTCGGCCAGCACGCGGGTCTCGCCGTTGCGGGCCAGATCGAGGGTTTTGAGCGGGCCGCCGGGTTGGTAGCTGGCGGTGTTGGCCTCGCCGGTCTGGAAGATTGTTTCGGTGTTGTGATGATCGGGGCGGTACTGGCTGCGCACCACATAGAGCAGCGGTTGGCCGCTGACCAGCGGGTTGGCCAGCAACGCCTCGCGCCGCAAGTTCTCAAACTCGTCGCGCGGCAACTCGGACAGGCTTTCCAACTTGTCGAGTCGCTCAAGGAAGCCCTTGCCGCCGGGATAGCGCTCGCCATAAGTCGCGATCAAATCCTCCACCGCGAGGCGCAACTCCTGGATGGGCCGCGGGCCGCCGACGCTCGCGGGCAATGATAACAGCCGCTTGGTATTGGCGAAGTGCCGGGCGCTAGCCTCGGCATCAAGGCGCCCGGTGGCCACCACATCATCCAGGGTCACATGGCCCCAGCCTCCGGTGTTGCCGTCAACGACCCGCAGAAACACCGGCTTTCCTAACAATTCCGGCAGGGTCCATTGCACGCGGCACATCGTTTCGCCGCCCTTGCCGCTGGCCTTCACCTGCTCCTTGCCATCGATGGTGCACAACGCGACATAGGTATCGGCGTGCGAGCCGCCGCCGACGAGGAAGGAGAGTTCCGGCGCGTCGAGCAGAAACACCGGCGAATCGATCACCCCTTGCTGGGCGTCGTTGGGGCCGTCGTTGGCGTTGTCCAGCGTGGTGAGGTGACACTTGCCCTGGCGCGAGGCATAGGCACCGCCGTTGTGATAATTCGGGCGGCCCGTCACCACGCGCTCAAACTTACCCACCACCACTTTCCAGCCCTGCAGGTCGCCGCTCTCGAAATCAAAGCGCAGCGGCCCTGTGGCCGGCGCCTCTGCCGCGCCAAGCGGCGCCGCGAGGGGCGCGAAACTCAAAATAAGGCAGACCCGCAGGCGAGTGGTCCAGATCAAAGGCGGGGAGGTCATCATGGCTGGGTGGTGAACAAATGGTTGGTTTTTGAGGGGCGCCGGCGGTGCCGCGCCGGGCGATTGATACGCTAAGGACGGGCGGACCTTTCAGGGCGGTTGCATCCAGTGGCAGCAGCGGATCTAACTGGTAGTACCCCGCCGCACAGCGGCACCTGCGTGGAGTTCCTGTAACGACAGGCAGGATGCCCGTCGGCGAAGACAGGCAGGATGCCCAATACGGTTTACTTAAGACGAGACAGGGACGAGACAGGAAGAGGCGGCGGGCAGGATGCCCGCGCCACAGGTGGCCCGGGCATCTTGCCCGGAGCCTCGACTCAAACCACCAAGGGTGCTAAGTAAACC
>CAIZNN010000082.1 GCA_903934285.1 Akkermansiaceae bacterium
CCCCAACCCCAACCCCAACCCCACCCAACCATGCTCCTCATATCCAAAACCACCCCCGCCCCGATTGCCACCGCCTCGCTTTATTGTCGTGACGGATCGTCCCGCGAGGGGCCATCCAACAAGGAATACCACGCCGCCATCGAACCCAGGGGCGATGCGTTCATCGTGACCTTCGCCTATGGCCGGACCGACAGCATTCTAACCACCGGCACCAAGACCCCGGCGCCCGTGTCGATGGAAGACGCCACCAAGGTGTTTGACAAACTCGTCGCCGCGAAACTCGCCAAGGGCTACCACGAAGGATACCCCGGCAGGCCATACCGTCCGAGCCCGTGTCCCGTTCACGGCCCAGCCAGCGGCATCCGCTGCCAACTCCCCAACCCGGTCGACGTGTCGGAAGTCTCACGCCTGCTCACCGGCACCAGCCACTGCCTCCAGGAAAAGCACGACGGCTACCGCCTGCTGGTCCGCAAGCGGGGCGATGAGATCACCGGCATCAACCGCCGGGGATTTATCGTCGCCGTTCCGGAACCCATCCGCAAGGCCGTGGCTCAGATCGGGTTCGATGTCCTGCTCGACGGCGTGGCTGTCGGCGAAACCTTACACGCCTTCGACCTGTTGGAAGTGAAAGGCCACGACCTGCGCCCGCGCCGCTATCTGGACCGCCACGCGGGACTGCTCATGGCGATTCCTCCAAGTCTGCCGGCCCTGCGCTGGGTCAGCACCGCCGTTGATCCCAACGACAAGATCGAGATTTTTGAGGAATACCGCCAGATCGGTTGCAAGGGCGTCGTCTTCAAGGACGTCAACGCCCCTTTCAGCCCCGACCGCCCCGCTTCGGGAGGCCCGCAGTTGACCTACGGGTTCGTCGTGAGCGCGTCGTTCGTCGCCGCCGATCAGAACGCCAAGCGCTGTGTCAGGCTCGGACTCTACGATGAGGAGACACTGGTGCCCGTCGGCAACGTCACCATTCCAGCAGGCCATCCGATCCCGCGAATGGGCGAGGTGGTTGAGGTTCGCTACCGCCATGCGGTCCGTGAAAGCGGTGAGATCCATCAACCCGTCTATGTCGGCAAGCGCCCCGACATGCCGGCCGGCGAATGCGGCACCCACCAGCTCAAATACAAGAGTACCGGCGGGGAAGATGCCTGAACCGTCCATTGTCCATTGCATCGAGGCCGCCATGGGACATCCCCCGATGTTCATGGCGGCCATTTCATTTCCATCAACTCCCCGTGAAAAACAAACCCAAACAACCCAAACCAACCCCAACAACCAAACCGAAATCATGACCCCAACAACCACTGACCGCAACCAATCCACATCCCTCTATTTCCGCGACGGACCCTCCGACAAGGAATACCACGCCGCCATCGAACCCAAGGGCGACGGCTTCATCGTCACCTTCGCCTATGGCCGGCGTGACAACACCCTGACCGTTGGCACCAAGACCGAGGACCCGGTGTCACTCGCTGAAGCCACCAAGGTCTTTGACAAGCTCATCGCGTCCAAAATCGCCAAGGGCTACCAGTCCGGCTTTCCGGGCCGCCCCTTCCGACCCAGCCCCGTTCAAGCCCAGGGACGCGACAGCGGCATCCGCTGCCAACTCCTCAACGCCGTTGAAGAATCAGAACTGCCGCGCCTGCTTGGCGACAAGCAACACTGCCTCCAGGAAAAGCATGACGGCCGCCGCATGTTGGTCCGCAAGCAGGATTATGAGATCAGCGGCATCAACCGCCGGGGCCTCATTGTTGCCCTGCCCGAACCGATCCGCGAGGCTACCTCAAGAATCCCGTTCGATGTAGTGCTGGACGGCGAGGCTGTGGGTGAAACCCTGTATATATTCGACCTGCTGGAAGTGAACGGCAACGACCTGCGCCCGCGTGGCTACCTGCACCGCTACAGCGGACTGCTGGCGCTGCTTGACCCCGCATACCCGGCATTGCGTCCGGTGAGCACCGTGGTCGAGCCCGCCGACAAGCTGAAGATGTTCGAGACGTTTCGCCAAAACAACCGCGAAGGCGTGGTCTTCAAGGACATCGATGCACCCTACAGCCCCGGACGCCCCAACACGGGCGGCACGCAGTTGAAATTCAAGTTCGTGGAGAGCGCGTCCTTCATCGTCACCGCCCGCAATGCCAAGCGCAGTGTCGCGCTCGGGCTCTTTGATAGCAACGGCGATGGCAATACGCTGGTCCCCGCCGGCAACGTCACCATCCCGCCCAACCATGCGGTCCCGGCGGTGGGTGAAGTGATAGAGACAAAATACCTCTACGCCCATAGGCAAAGCGGCTCCATCTACCAGCCCGTCTACATGGGCAAGCGCTGCGACATCCCGGCCAGTGAATGCACCACCGACCAGCTCAAATACAAGAGCGACGTCGAGGCCGCTGCCTGAGTCAAATCTGATGGGGAGCGCCGGCATCCTGCCGGTTGTTGGGGAGCGCCGGCATCCTGCCGGCTGTGTTTGGCATCCTGCCGAACACTCTTTGGGGACGCCAGCGTGCAGCCCAGGAATCCGCTCCCTCCAACCTCCCTGAATTCCACTCCAATTCCGGCACGGCCCGCCAGAGGCAAGCCCGGTCGCACGACACGCCGCAGCGCGACCGGGGCAACACGGGGCCGCCATGGAGACTTTTTCCCCAATTGGGGAATCCATGGCGGCCCACATGTTGCTGGAAAAGCTGAGACCTGAAACCTGAGACCTGAGACCTGAGACCTGAGACCTGAGACCTGAGACCTGAGACCTGAGACCTGAGACCTGAGACCTGAGACCTGAGACCTGAGACCTGAGACC
>CAIZNN010000083.1 GCA_903934285.1 Akkermansiaceae bacterium
GCTTACGCTTCAGCCGGTACTGACGATAGTTGAAAATCCGTTCCACGTCGCGCCGCACAAAAAGCTTGTGGACCAAGGCCCCGCCCCGCGGACGATATCGGACATGGTCCAGGCAGAGGGTGCCGCTGTTGCGTTCCTCAAAGGTATGGGTGTGATGCTACAGCGTGTAGGTCCGCTCTGTTGGGTCAAATTAAAGATCACTTTGTGACAATTCGTATTACGGTTTTCGTAATTGTCAGATCCGAAGTTCCAAGTATAGAAGGAATCGTGTTTATGCGAATGCGTTTTGGAGTCTTCCCTGCGATCACAGCAAGATCGCTTCCCTGCGATTTTCTTTCTGAGTATGTGCCGTCCGTGTACCCAATCGAACATAACAAGCAGTCATTGAATGTCGCGGTTGAAGTAGTCGATCCCATAACATAGCAACGTAGCAAAGTCACGTTTGCTGGCAGGTTGTCTAAATTTACATCCATCCACCTCTCGGTGTTGTAACTATAATTGATTGTGCATGATCCAGGGTATGTGTAACTGGTGTTGGAGGTTGCGCTTAATGATGCGACTGACTTTCCTGGCATTGGATTGCTCAGAGTTTTTGGGTAACCAACTGCGAAGGAACTTGCATCGGCGAATCCAGCATAGGTACTCGTCCCGTCAATATATCTGAAGTAATAATCAACATGTCCTGTGGTTGGGCTGCCTCCAGTGAGCGCGGAGACCACAATCGTGCTAACTGGACCGTTTGCAGGAATAGTAATTCCAGCAGGTGTGGCAGAAACGCTACGGCTTGAGGATGCAGTTGTGTAAGTCGAGTTTTGTGCGTTCAATTGTAGTGTGCTGGGTTCTACGAAATTATTTCCCAAGCGATATGCCGAGGAGCTTGATCCGTAGACAGCAACCTCGTCGATTAGTTTGGATAATGTATCAGTGCGTACAGCGAGAATGTCTTCATTAATATGTAACGCGGTTTGAGCACTCAACGCAGTTTGGGCAACCAAGCTTGATTGAGCGGTCAACGCAAACGGCACCGCCAGCACCTTCTGCCTCGGTGATTGCGCAACGCCATCGACGGATAGCTCAAGCCACTGTTCCGCACCCGAAGCAAGCGCCCCAGTGATTCCACTGGCCGAGTAGCGGTAGGTGGCGGTGATGGTTTTCCCAGAGGCGGGAGGGTCGGCGTAGGTGGCGGTGATCGTCCCGCCGGTATAATTGACTACGAATGGCGCGGGCGGCGGGGCGATAGTGACGGTGGCACCCGTGGTGTATCCGCTTCCGGCGCTGGTGATATTGATCGCAGTGACGGCTCCGCCGGAGACGGAAGCGGTAGCTGCGGCACCCGAGCCGTTGCCGGTGATGGTGACAGTGGGGGTTGATGTGTAACCGGAACCGCCGTTCGTGACTGCTGCACCGACGACGAAGCCGCTGACGATGCTGGAGGTGGCGGTGGCCAAGGAACCGGGATTGCCAGTGAGTTCATTCCAACTGTAAGTGCCATCGGTAACGCTTACCGACCCGGCAACGACCGGGGTGTTAGCCAGTGCCTTTTGATAAGTGAGTGAAGAACCGTCGGTGGTGGCAATGGTTTCGGATACGAGCGTGTTGCTGCTGCCCGTGGCACCAAACTGGAAGCTATAGACGCCATTGGCATCGACGCCCACGCTGCCCATGCTTTCAGAATAGAGCAGGGTGCCGCTGGTGGCCGCATCGTAGATTTTAAGACTCATCGTCTTGCTGCCGGATTGCGGGACACCTTCGGAATTGGTGAGGCGGCCTTGGTAGTTGATGGCTGAGGGCGAGGCTGCGGACGCGATTTGCGCAGCGGCGAGTGCCATAGCCAGGGTGAGTAGATGACGGATCGTTTTCATAATATCAGGCGGCGGTGAGTCAGGGGATGAGGATTTGGACGCGGAAGAAGTAGCTTGATGGATGGGTGTCGCTGTGGAGCGGGCCGGATGGGACGGCGGTCTCGTCAAACTCAAAGGGTTGCTCGGTGCCGTCACCCGTAAGGGTGGCTTGCAGCGTCCAACCTTCCAAGTCGCGCGAGACCCATATTTCATAGTTCCGCCCAGCGACGGTCTGGATAGGCATATTGAAGATGCCATCCGTGAGGCTGCCTTGTGGGCGGAACACGGAAGCGGCATCTTTTGGGTTGGTGCCCGCGAGATACTCCATCAGGTTTGTGGTGCCGTCGTGATCCGGGTCGGCATTGGGATCGACCCCGAGATGGCCGAAGTGGAGGAGTTCCCAGCCATCGGGCAGGCCGTTGCCATCGACGTCCGTGACGGAGGCGGGTGTGACCGGATAGAGCACTTCGATCAGGCCGGGGTGGCTGAGGGTCGCGCCGCCTTGGGTGGGCAGGGTGGCAAAGGAAGCACCGATGGACGAGTGGTTGAGTACCGCCCCACCGGAGGATTTGCCGCCGCCGGAATCAATCTCGGCCGGGACGGTGGATTGCGTGGCGAGAAGCGCGCAGAGGACGAGTGGCGCTGGGGTGAAGGCACGTGAATTCATGGCAGGAAGGACGAGGAGTGTCCTTCCTGGTGGACGGGGAGCTTAGAAGCCGCACAAAGTCGACCGCAACGGCCTTTAGCCGTCCCCGAGAGGATAGCCTGGACATGCGCCGCCGCCTCCCCGGCCGTTTGGGTCGGTTTGGCGGCAATGTTGCGGTCATTGCCAACCGCTTTGTGCGAGGGTTCTAAGGTCCTCATCCGCCGGAGCGAACAGTTGTAGGCAAGCGGTTTGCGGTCATGGTGGCAAGAGGGAAATCAGGGAATCGAGATTTATTTTCCAATTTGTCCGCCTGCCCTGGCTGTCAGGGGTGAGCGAATCTAATCGGCGGCTCCCATCCTGCTGTCCGGGTGGACCTTTGCCAAGATGCACTGGAGCGATCAGAGGGGGCACTTTCGGCCTCGTGCCCGGCGATCCAAGATGTCTGCGAACTCCGGGGTCCGGTCCCCGGCATCGAACTTGGGATCCAGTGCGCAGAAGTGTCGCCAGGCTTTGATAGAAAAATGTGGAGCTGCTGTGGGACAGCCCCCCGAAGGAGTTGCGGCCTTGTACGATCATGTGGAGCAGTAGGATGACGCTGATCTTGTCGCGCTTCATCCTGCCAAGCACCGAGCCGACGGCTCCATGTTCCCGGTGCTAATGCCGGCGGGATGGCGCAGGCGCGGCCAAGCTCACCAGCCTGCGGCTGAAAGCATCTGCGACCGCGTAGAGAGTGATGCCAATTTCCACGGCGAGCGGTGAAGACAGGATTTCGTGCTGTTGGAGTGTCTCAACACACGCCGCCCAGATCACCGGCTCGCTCTTCTGCATTATTCCCTCGATCCAAGCCGCCGTCATCCGCCCGGAGTCCTGGCGGTCGTCGGTTTCCAGCGTGTTGAAAAACAGGACGGCTCGTTTCACTGCCTCCTGAAACTCCGGCATCCCGACGGGCGCGGCGGCGGCTTTGGAAACACCAGCGCTGAGGAACTGCAACTCTGACAAAAAGTCGATGATGGCACGGTACTGATTGGTCGTCGCGCCATCCCTGGCAAAGGTGGTCAATTCCAGAAACATCACCCGCTGTTGCTCGAACAACTCATCGCAACGATGCTCCCACTCGCTGTCAGTGAGTCTTTTCTGTTTGATGATCGCCTTGGCA
The DNA here is from genome assembly GCA_903934285.1 of Akkermansiaceae bacterium. Taxonomy (GTDB): domain Bacteria; phylum Verrucomicrobiota; class Verrucomicrobiia; order Verrucomicrobiales; family Akkermansiaceae; genus Luteolibacter. Next base: position 3,644 of record CAIZNN010000083.1, read on the forward strand.
AAGTCCGCTGGTGTGATGGTGCTCATAGTATGATTTTTCCGGCTGGGAGAGGTGCCGTCCCTGACCCTCTTCAGCGGTTCACCGCGGCCATGCTAGATTCCGGATAGCGGGCGCCGGCCGTGCTTCCCACCGGCGCGACTTGATCGAGTTCCGCCAGGTCATCGGCAGTGAGTTCGACTTCCAAGGCCGCCACGTTTTCCTCCAGATAGGTGCGGCGCTTGGTGCCGGGAATGGGCAGCACGTCTTCGCCCTGCGCCAGCACCCACGCCAATGCCAGTTGTGCCGGCTTGCATTTCTTCCTCTGGGCCATGGCTTCGAGGCTGCGCACTATTGTCAGATTGTGCTCGAAGTTCTCCCCTTGGAAGCGCGGGCCGTGCCGCCGCCAGTCGTCGGCCGCAAGGTCGTCGGTTTTCCGGATCTTGCCGGTGAGGAAGCCACGGCCCAGCGGGCTGTAGGGCACAAAGCCAATGCCCAACTCCCGGCAGGTGGCGAGGATTTCCACCTCCACTTCCCGGCACCACAACGAGTACTCGGTCTGCAAGGCGCTGATCGGATGGACCTTGGCGGCGCGGCGGAGCGTGGCCGGGGCTGCCTCTGACAGGCCGAGGAAGCGCACCTTGCCGGCCAACACCAACTCGCCCATCGCCCCGACCGTCTCTTCGATGGGCACGGTGGGATCCACGCGGTGCTGGTAGTAGAGGTCGATCTGTTCGACCCCGAGTCGTAGCAAGCTCGCGTCACAGCACTGGCGGACATATTCGGGCCGGCCGTTGACGCCCAAAAAATTTCCCTGCTCATCCCGGACGTTGCCGAACTTGGTGGCGAGCAGCACCTCGTCGCGGCGGCTCCTGATGGCCTGGCCGACGAGCCGCTCATTTTCACCGCAGCCATACATGTCGGCGGTGTCGAGAAAGTTGATGCCCAAGTCGAGGGCACGATGAATGGTGGCGGTGGACTCCCTGTCGTCACGCGCGCCGTAAAATTCCGACATGCCCATGCAGCCCAAGCCAATGGCCGATACCGTGAGTCCTTGATTTCCCAGTGTTCTTTGTTTCATAGGCGAATGTTGCGTGCTCATAGGCGGCGGGTGCTTGGATGTCAATCATCACGCCCGACACATTCACGGCGCGGGCGGCGGTTTGAAAACCGGATGGCAGCTGTCCAATGAGTGGGTGATGGGAGGCACTGCTGGCTGGCCTCATACCTCGCGCATGTTAACAACCACAACAACCACACAAAATTAGACAATCACCCA
>CAIZNN010000084.1 GCA_903934285.1 Akkermansiaceae bacterium
CCAAAATGCTCCGGGCGGGACGCCCGGGCCACCGTGGCGCGGGCATCCTGCCCGCCGCCTTCTGTTATAAGGCCAGGTGCAAAACTGACAATATTGGGCGTCCCACCCGATACGGTCAGGCTAGACAATGCTGCGACGGAAATCATAAGGCTCCGGGCGGGACGCCCGGGCCACCGTGGCGCGGGCATCCTGCCCGCCGCCATCCCCCGCCGCCATCCCCCGCCGGCTTGCGACTGCGGGCTTTACACCGCGCCCGGGGCGGCACACGCTCCCGTTTGCAACCTCTGAAAGTCATGTCCACCCAACCTAACGATCCAGCAGTTTTCACCCCGTTCCAGCGCCGCGCCTTTCTCAAGGGCATGCTCGGAGCCGGAGCGGGGTCGGTTATCGCCGCGAGTCCGCGGTTTGCCCAGGCGGCACCCAAGGGCGGCGGCAACGCCCCGGCCGGCGACTTGGTGCGCCTCGCCTGCTGCGGCATCGGCAACCGCGGCGCCGACGTTGTCAACGCCCTGCATGCCACCGGCCTGGCCAAGGTTGTCGCGCTCTGCGATGTGGATATGGGCGCGCCGCACACCCTCGGGATCCTGAAGCAATTCCCGCAGCTGCCGCGCTTTCAGGATTTCCGCGCGATGTTCGACAAGATGGCCAATGACATCGACGCGGTGAGCATCGGCGTGCCCGACTTCGCGCATTTCCCCATCGCGATGCTGGCGATGTCGCTGGGCAAGCATGTGTATGTGGAAAAGCCGATGGCCCACACGTTCCAGGAGGTGGAGCTGATGATGCAGGCGGAGCAAAAGTTCAAGGTTGCCGCGCAGATGGGCAACCAGGGCCATTCCGAAGCCAACTATTTCCAGTTCAAGGCATGGACCGAAGCGGGCATCATCAACAACGTCAGCAAAATCACCGCCTTCATGAACAGCAGCCGCCGCTGGCACGGCATGAAGGTGTCCGGCTACCTGCCCGGACAACCGGTCCCGGCCTCCCTCGATTGGGACACTTGGCTCGGCACCGCCCAATTCCATGCCTATAACAAAGGCTACACCCATGGCGACTGGCGCTCGTGGTTTGATTTCGGCAACGGCGCGCTGGGCGATTGGGGCGCACATATCTTCGACACCGCACACGAGTTCCTCAAGCTCGGCCTGCCCGCGGAAATCAATTCGCTGCAGGCCGCCGGATCTAACGAATTCATCTTCCCGCAAGCCTCGACGCTGTGCTTCAAGTTCCCCGCCCGCGACCAGATGCCGCCGCTGGAACTCACTTGGTATGACGGCGTCAACAACCTGCCGCCGCTGCCCGATCAATTCGGCGGGGCCGTGGTGGATGCCAACATCCCGCCGCCCACCGCGGGGAAAATCGAGACCAAGGCCGGCGCGCCGGGCAAGGTGATCTACGGCGGGGACCTGACATTCAAGGGCGGCAGCCACGGCGCCACCCTCCAGATCATTCCCGAGGCGAAGGCCAGGGAATTGGCCTCCAAACTCCCGCAGGTGCCCAAGAGCCCGTCCAATCATTTCGCCAATTTCCTGCGCGCCTGCAAGGGCGAGGAAACGTGTCGCTCGTCGTTTGCCGTCGCCGGCCCGCTCAGCCAGGTCATGGTCCTCGGCGTCATCGCCCAGCGCCTCAACGCCCAACTCAAGTTCGATCGCGCCACCAAACAAATCACTAACAACAAAACCGCCAATGCCCTGCTGGCCGGCCCGCCGCCGCGCAAGGATTGGGAACAATTCTACCAGCTCTAACCTGACAACCTATCATGAAGACAACCAACCCCGCCGCCTCCCCCGGCCGCAAGATCCAACTGCTGCTGTGCGCCGCCGCCGCAGTCACCGCCCTGCCCGCCACCGCCGATGTGCGCCTGCCGAAAATTTTCACCGACAACATGATGCTGCAGCGCGACTTGCCGGTGCATGTCTGGGGTTGGGCCGACGCCGGTGAGGCGGTGGGCGTGACGCTGGCGGGCAGCTCCGCCAAGACCACCACCGCCGCGAGCGGCATGTGGTCGCTCGAACTGCCGGCCGTCAAGAGCGGCGAGAACCTCGAACTAACCATTCAGGGCAAAAACACCCTGACCCTCAAGAATGTGCTGATCGGCGACATCTGGGTTTGTTCCGGCCAATCCAACATGGAGATGACCTTGGGCGGTTGCCTCGGCGCCGCCGAGGATATCGCCGCCGCCGACCTGCCCAAGATCCGCCGCATCAAGTTCAACCACGAGCAATCCGCCGTGCCGGTCACCGACGCGCCCGCCGCCACCCCGTGGCAAGTGTGCACCCCGCAAACCGCCCCCGGCTTCACCGCCGTCGGCTTCTATTTCGCGCGCCAAATCCAACAAAAAACCGGGGTCCCCATCGGCATCGTCGATGACAATTGGGGCGGCACCACGATTGAGCCATGGGTGCCCGCCGCAGGCCTCGAACTGGTGGCCGAACTCAAACCGCAATTGCTCGCCTGCCAGGAGGCGGCCAAAACCTATCAAACCAGCCAGTTGCCCAAGGCGTTGGCCGAGATGGATGCATGGCTCGCCAAGACCCGGGCGCAATTGGCCAGCGGTGCCGCGACCAACCCGCCGCCGGCCATTCCGCTCCACCCGGGCAGCTCGGGTTGGTTCGCCATGTATCACGCGATGATTCATCCGATCGTGGCGCTGCCGATCAAGGGCGCGCTCTGGTATCAGGGCGAAAGCAACGGCAGTGAGGGCGAAACCTACTACGACAAAATGCGCGCCCTGGTCGGTGGCTGGCGCAAGCAATGGCAGCAGGGGGATTTCCCGTTCTATTTCGTCCAGCTCGCCAGTTTCCAAGGCGTCACCGAGGACCCCGCCGGCGGCGACGGCTGGGCCAAACTGCGCGATGCCCAAACCAAATCCCTGTCCATCCCTAACAGCGGCATGGCCGTCATCATCGACACCGTCCCGCTCGCCGAAGCCGGCGACATCCACCCGCGCAACAAATTCGACGTCGGCCTGCGCCTCGCCCGCTGGGCGCTCGGCCGCGACTACGGCCAAAAAGACCTGGTGGTTTCGGGCCCCTTGTTCAAGGCGCTCAAGATCGAAGGCGGCAAGGCGCGTCTCGAGTTCGACCACCTTGGCGCCGGCCTGATGGTCGGCAAGAAAGACGGCCGCACCCCGGCCGTCGAGGCCACTGGCGCGAAGCTCAAGCGATTTGCCATCGCCGGGGCCGACAAGAAATGGTTCTGGGCCGAGGCGCTCATCGAGAACAACACCGTCACGGTGTCCTCGCCCGAGGTGAAGGAACCCGTCGCGGTGCGCTATGCCTATCAGATGAACCCGGACGGCGCCAACCTCTACAACCGCGACGGCCTTCCCGCCTCGCCGTTCCGCACCGATGCCTGGTGAGCGCCCGCCCGCCCCACAAAAAAAAGCTGCAGTGTTAGAAACACTGCAGCCCTGCGCATCGCGCGCGGCGGACCAAGCCGCCACGCCTACTCGTTGCCGCTCGTCCCGGGAGTGCGGGCGGTGACCCGAGTCGCCTTGTACAGCCCGTTCTTGCGGTCAATCACCTTGCTGGACAACAACACCCTCATCCCAGGCTGAATGGCCGCCGCGTCGGCCGGTTGTCCATTGACAACGATCTCGGCATCGCCGTCCACCAAATAGACTTTCTTGCCCACGGTGATCTTGTTGCCCTCGGCAGCGGTGACTACCGCCAATCTTGAGGGTGATCCTTTTAGCGGCGGTACGGGCGGGCCGGATATGCCGCCGCATCTGCCGCCGGGACAACCCGCGCCACTCGGCATGGCGAGCGCAGCGCCAAAGAGCAGCGCCACCGAACTCCATATCAGCCGCGCAGACTTGCCACGCGCCATGAACTTCCGGTTGCTACATGGCAATACTTGGGTTGCTTTCATAAGATTGGTTTTGTTAGGTTATTTCCGGGCTCACTCTCTTCAGAACGCCTACAAACTAGGGACACCCAGAGCCGGTGTCAACCGGATTTTTTTGCTGCCAATGCCCACAATGTCCACTCCCCGCGCGCATTTTCGGGGCGGCTTTGTGCTTGCGACCGGCCTTGAGCCACCAGGCGGTCCGGCTGGGGCATGGAACGGGACTTGCCAAGTCCCGTGTCGTTTCGCGACGGCCCGGCATCGTCGCGATTTCGCCCCCATCGGGTGTGGCAAGTGCCAAGCCAACCGCATTGGGCGTCCAGCCGCCTCAACCACCATGACCAGACACATCATTTTCCGCTATCTCCTCGGCCTTGCCGGCACCCGATTCGTCGATGGCGGAAGACAGCAGACTTTGAGACAGAAGACCGCTTCGCTCCCAGACAGAAGACCAGAATGGTGGGCACCTCCTTTTCTTGTCTTCTGTCTTCTGTCTCAAAGTCTTCTGTCTCTTCCCTGATCGCCGCGGCCTCCAGCTACCATCTTCCGCTCCTTCCCCGTCATTCTCTCATCGCCAATCCGCCCAAGCACTTCGTCTCCGACAAATCTCCGACATTTTTGGCTTGTCGCGCCGCAAAATCCGCCTAACGCTTCCAGCCTTAGTCATCCAAAGCAAATGAATCTCCCACCCTACGCCCACACATGCGAAGGAAGCAACCCCGAGGCGTGGGAGCCGCTGTTCACTCCATTTGCTGCCGATCCGACGCTCCAGCGCCAACGCCTAACCTGCCTGCAATACCAAAAACCCGACCCCAACCACGGCCACCTCAACAAGCTCTCCACCCGCCAAAATCAAGGAGTGTGGGCGTCCCGCCCACATGCCTAATGTGAGCACAAGTCAAGTGACATGCCCGTCAACTTCCATCCATCCTCTCCTCCAAAGTCCCTCCCACAATCATTCGCTCCCACCCGCTCCCACCCCACATCTCCAGCACACCCGGAAAAATCACCCGGAAACCCATAGATTGCGCATTTCCTGTTTGACACCGCCCCATCTGAACAGTCTAACTGACATCACCCTACAACGCCCATCTCTTGTTACCGTGCCTGAATACGCTCATACCCAACCGGATTTCCCAGGTGACCCGTCCAAATGGGAACCGTTGTTTACTCCGTTTGGCAACGAACCTGCCGAATGCCAGCGTAAGCACTGCAAGAAATGCCACCAACTTGATCCCGGCCACGGCCACCTCAACAAAGTCGCCTACTGGACCGCCAACTTCGCTGCGGAAATGTTCCCCGCCGCCTCCCCCGAGGCTGCTACCGCTAGCCACTGGGGCTATCTCGCCGGCCTCTGGCATGATCTCGGGAAATTCGCCCCCGAGTGGCAGGAATACCTGAAATCCAAGACCGACATCCACACCGACGATACCACCGGCACAGTAGATCACTCCACTGCCGGTGCCAGGTTTGCTCAGGACCTCAAGCCCTGTGGCGAACTGCTCTCCTATATCATCGCAGGCCACCACGCAGGCCTAGCCGATGGCACCAAGCTCTTCAACGAGCGCCTAACTAAGACAATCCACGACTGGCGGCAACACGCCGGGCACGCTGGAGTCCCCCTCGATATCCTCCTACCGCTCCCCCCGCTCACCCGCCAGAACGCCAATAGCAGCGACATGGCTTTCCTGCTTCGGTATTTCTATTCCTGCCTGGTCGACGCCGATTTTCTCGCCACGGAGGCCTTCATGAATCAGCGGCAGTTCTCCCAGCGTGCGGAATGGCCTGACGATCTGCTTGACCGCATGATCGCCGCGCTCGAAAATCATTTCACAGCTCGCTTTGGAACCGCTGCAACTCCCGTCAACCACGCCCGGGAATCGATCCGCCACGCCTGCCTTGGAGCGTCTCAAAAGCCCCCTGGCTTTTTCTCCCTCACCGTTCCAACCGGCGGCGGAAAAACCCTTTCCTCGCTCCTTTTCTCCCTCCGCCACGCGAAGCAGCACGGCCTCCGTCGCGTCATCTTTGTCATTCCATTCACCAGCATTATCAAGCAAAACGCCGACGTATTTCGCGATGTCTTCGCCGGCCTGGCAGAGGAAATCGGACGTGAGATTGTCCTCGAACACCACTCGAAGTTTGAGCATTCCAAGGAAACCACCGCCAATCGGCTAACTGCGGAGAATTGGGACTCCCCGTTGATCGTCACCACCAATGTCCGCTTCTTTGAGTCGCTCTTCTCCAACCGCAGCAGCGCGTGCCGCAAGCTCCACCGCACCGCCCGCAGCGTCATCGTCTTTGACGAAGTCCAAGCTCTTCCCACGAACCTCCTGGCCCCCATCCTGAGTGGCCTCCGCAGCCTTGTATTAGACCTCCACAGCACAGCCGTGCTTTGCACCGCCACCCAACCCGCCTTAGAAAAGCGCGATAACTTTACAATCGGCATTCCGCCGGAAGAGATCACACCGATCATCCATGACGAGCATGCGCTCTTCTCCGTCCTTAAGCGAGTCGAGTCCAACCAACTTGGCCCTATTGACGATGAAGCCCTCATCACACACGTCCTGAATAATGCCCAAGGCGGCTGCCTCCTCATACTCAACACCACCAAAGCCGCCCAAACCTTCCACCATAAGCTTAGCCAACGCACCACAGCCCTCCACCTCTCCGCCCGCATGTGCCCGGCTCATGTGATCGCCGTTCTCGCCGAGGCCAAACAACTCCGCAACTCCGACCGGCCTATCGTTCTGGTCTCCACTCAACTCATTGAAGCTGGCGTTGATATCAGCTTTCCCACAGTCTATCGCGCCGAGTGCGGTCTCGATTCGTTCGCTCAAGCTGCCGGTCGTTGCAACCGCAATGGTGAACTCACCGACGAATCCGGCCAACCCATCCCCGGACAGGTCTTCCTTTTTCAACCCACCGACCACCCCATTCCCAAGGCTCTATCCGAACTCATCGCTGCCGCAGCCATCACTCGCGGCCAGATTCTTCCCAACTTCCCACCAGAAGACCTTCTTTCCCTCCCGGCCATCCGCTCCTACTTCGAGCAAGCCATCTGGTTGGCTGGCCCAAGAACCGCCAACTGGGACAAGCCTAACATCGTATCCGGCGACTTGCCCTGCTTCGGCCCCAAGACCCCCACCCGCAGTTACGACTATAAACGCGCGGCCCAAGACTTCCGCCTCATCCCCTCCGCCACCCACTCCATCCTCATCCCCTGGGGCAGCCTCGGCCAAGCTCTCGCCAAGGAGATTCGCGAGCTGGATCGCTTTAAGATCTCACCTAAGCGTGAGCATTACCAGCGTGCCCAGCAATTCACTGTCCAGGTTTATGACCACGAATGGCAACACCTCCAAAACCGCATCTCTCTTCACTGCGACGACGCCTTTGCCATCCTCATCCACTTGGAAAACGATTACCACCGACTCACCGGCCTCAAACACCCGAACACTCCGGATGACCCCAGCGCATTCTGTCTCTAACATACGCTTTTCTCTAACAACCACCCCCCATGTCCTACGGCATCAAACTCCACCTCACCGGCGAATTCGCCTGCTTCACCCGCCCGGAAATGAAAGTCGAGCGCGTCTCCTACGACGTCATCACTCCGTCTGCGGCCCGTGGCATTCTCGAAGCCATCTACTGGAAGCCTCAAATCCGCTGGGTCATCGACCGCATCCACGTCCTCAGTCCCATCCGCTTCACTAACATCCGGCGCAACGAAGTCGGTGTTAAAGCCAGCGCTCCCAGTGCCGCTGCTATGAAAGGCGAACCCGTCGCCAGCCTCGGCATCCTTATCGAAGACGCCCGCCAGCAACGCGCCTCCACCCTCCTACGCGACGTCTCCTATCTCATTGAAGCTCACTTTGAAATTCTCGACTTCAAGTTCGAGAAAAATGGCCCCGACCTCCCTCAGAAAGATTGCGAAGGAAAGCACCTCGACATGTTCAAGCGCCGTGCCCGCGCTGGCCAATGCTTCCACCAACCCAGCTTCGGTTGCCGCGAGTTTCCCGCCCGTTTCACTCTCATCGAAGACGACGCCCCGCTTCCCGTCAGCACGCTGCCACCCGATCAGCAGAACCGCCACCTCGGCTGGATGCTTCATGACATCGCCTACCAACCGGCCGACAAGAAAGCCAATGACAGCTTCCTCACCGGCCAAGGCAAACGCGTCCGCGCCGAACCCCGCTTCTTCAATGCGCAACTCATCAACGGCATCATCGAAGTCCCACCTTTCCAAACCGCCATCGCCTGACCAGCCATGATACTCCAATCACTCTACGCGCTCTTCAACCGACTCTCCGAGGATCCTGCCAACGGCCTTCCAAAGCCCGGTTACAGCATCCAGAACATCACCTTCCGCGTCATCCTCCGCCCCGATGGCTCACTCGTTGAAATTCAGGACGCGCGCCAGGAGGAAGTCCAAACAGGAAAAAATGGCAGGGAAAAGAAAACCTTGCGACCGCTATCATTGTTAGTTCCTGGGCAGGCCAAACCGCCCGGCTCCGGCCTCAATCCCTGTTTTCTTTGGGACAACACGGGCTACCTCCTCGGCTATAAACCCGAAGACCCAAAGCCCGAGCGCACTCAAGCCGCCTTTGAAGCTTTCAAACTCCGCCATCTGGACTTGGAATCCACACTTCATGACGAGTCGTTTTCCGCCGTTTGCCGCTTCCTAGAAATATGGAATCCAGCAGAAGTCGAAAATCATCCCGCCCTGAAGGACGTCAGTACCGGATTCGGCGTATTTCAAATTTCAGGTAACACCCGCTATGTTCATCAACAGGCCCGGATCGCCCAATGGTGGGACAGTCAAGACACATGCACCGCAGACGCACACGTCGGTTTCTGTCTCATCACCGGCGCTAACGCGCCGCTCGCCGCACTTCACGACCCCGCTATCAAGGGCGTGGCCGGAGCCCAAAGCATGGGAGCAAAACTCGTCTCCTTTAATCTGAACGCTTTCACATCCTTATCCAAAGAACAAGGACTCAACGCCCCCGTCAGCGAAGCCGCCAGTTTTGCCTACTGTAATGCCCTCAATTTTCTTCTCGCGAGCAAGAGTCGCCGCTTCCGCATCGGTGATGCCACCACCGTCTTCTGGACGGATCAACCAGCTCCCGCCGAGGAACTTCTTCCATGGATGATGGCCGGCGTTCCCGATGCCGAAGATGAGACCACCAAAAAACGCGTCATCAACATCCTCGAGAAAATCGCACAAGGCACCCTCGCCACCGATGATCTCGGCTCCGCCGAAACCCGCTACTACATCCTCGGTCTCTCCCCCAACGCCTCCCGCCTCTCCGTGCGTTTCTGGCACACCGGCACCATCGCCGAACTCGTGGCCAATCTCAAACTCCACTTTGACCACCTCCGCATCATCCGCCAATGGGACGAGGCCAACTCCAAGAACCCAGAGTCACTCGCACCCACCGCCTACCAACTCCTCCGCCAAACCTCGCGCGATGCCGATGGCATTCCGCCGCTCCTCGGCGGCGCGCTCATGCGCTCCATTCTCCTCGGCACCCGCTATCCTGACACCCTCATCAACGGCGTCATGAACCGCATCCGCGTCGTTGAGAAAAACCCACGTGGAGAGGGTTCTCTCGATAACGTCTCCTATCTCCGCGCCGCCATCCTCAAAGCCTGGCTCATCCGAAACCACAACCAAACCATCACCATTATGTTAGACGAAACCAGCACCAATCCAGGCTACCGACTCGGCAGACTTTTCGCCGTTCTGGAGAAAACCCAGCAAGATGCACAACCAGGCATCAACACCACCATCCGCGAGCGTTTTTACTCCAGCGCCTCCGCCACGCCACGCGCCGTCTTCGGGAGACTGCTGCGGACCTATCAACACCACCTCGCCAAACTCGATACCGGCGTGAAAATTTACCGCGAGAAACAGGCCCAGGAAATCCTCTCATCCGTCTCCGACTTTCCCGCTCATCTCAATCTCCAGAACCAAGCCCAGTTCGCCCTAGGCTACTACCACCAGCGCAAAGACTTCTACACCAAAAAAGAAGTTGCCCTGACTCCCGATGCTACTCCCCAAACTGTCTGATTCTTTTCTAATAAACTAACAAACCAGAACCATGAACAACCGCTACGACTTCATCTATCTCTTCGACGCCACCGACGCCAACCCCAACGGTGACCCAGATGCCGGCAATCTTCCTCGCGTTGATACCGAATCCGGCCAGGGTCTCATCACCGACGTCTGCATCAAACGCAAAGTCCGCAACTTCATTGAACTCACCAAAAAGGATGCGCCCGGCTTTGATATCTACATCAAAGAAAAAGGCGTCCTCATCCGCGCTCACGAAAAAGCCTACGAAGCAATTAAATCTGAAACCAAAGCCACTGAAGGCAAACGCAAGGGCTCTGGTGACGACGTGGAAAAAGCCCGCGCTTGGATGTGCCAGAATTTCTATGATGTCCGCACCTTTGGAGCTGTCATGTCTCTTGCGGTGAACTGCGGCCAAGTCCGCGGTGCGATTCAGCTTGGCTTCTCCCGCTCCATCGACCCCATCGTCGTCAGTGAGCATGCCATTACCCGCATGGCCGTCGCCACCGAGCGGGAAGCGGAATCCCAGCAAGGTGACAATCGCACGATGGGCCGCAAATTCACAGTCCCCTACGCCCTTTATCGCAGCCACGGATTTGTCAACCCCTTCCTGGCAGACCAAACCGGGTTCTCCGACGCAGACCTCGAAATCTTCTTCAACGCTCTTGAGAACGCCTTCCAGTTCGATCAATCCGCCGCCCGCCCAGCTGGCAGCATGGCCCCACGAGGCCTTCTGGTTTTCAAGCACGACAGTCAACTCGGCTGCGCTCCCAGCCACACACTCTTCGACCGGCTCGCCATCGAATCCTTCGAAGACAGTCCCGAGGCAGATGGCAAGCCCGCCCGCAAATTCAGCGACTACGCCAAGCGCATCACCTTTGACGGCAAACCGCTCGATGACTTCATCAAACCCGGCGAGTCCAAAGACCTTGGCAACGGCATCACCCTCATCCGCCGCATCTAACCATGGACCCTGATCTCGACCCCACTGATGGCATGTTGAGCCGTGCGGCCTTGGCGCAGGAGGTGCTGTTATGCCGCATGCGGCTGCTGTCGCAGACATTTTACTCGGCGGAATGGGTCGAGGACTTGGAATTCGAGATTTGGGACATGGCGCATGTGGTACCGGCGCGATTTGCCGACAAGGACGTGTCGGAGCGGATGGCCAAGGCGTTTCGCGATCTGGCGACACTGGGCGGCGGCTGGTGGGTATGGCCGGAGGTGGTCGGGCGGGACGGCGACACCGAGGTTTTCATTCCGCTGGAGGATTGGCAGCAGGTGCTGGCAAAGAGAACGTCGTGAACCATCAGCCATCATTACCTCCGACCTCTGGCCTCTGACCTCCGACCTCTGACCCAGCGTCTTCTCCCCGATGTTCACCGACGACCAACTGCTACCCATCTCCGCACTCCAGCACTGGTTGTTTTGCCCGCGCCAGTGCGCGTTGATTCATTTGGAGCAAGCATGGGCGGAGAATTTTTTCACCGCCGACGGCCGGGTGTTGCATGAAAAAGCCCATGCCGGCCCGGACGAATCGCGGGGCGGCATCCGCACCACCCGTGGCATGTCGGTGCGCTCATTGCGACTCGGCCTTTCCGGCCAGTGTGATGTGGTGGAGTTTCACCTGGATGGGCTGGTGTTGCCGGTCGAATACAAGCGTGGCAAGCCCAAGTCCCATCGTGCGGACGAGGTCCAGGTCTGTGCGCAGGCGCTGTGTCTGGAGGAGATGTTAGGTCTGGGTGCGGGAGCTATCCAACGGGCCTGTCTTTTCTACGGCGAGCACAAGCGTCGACACGATGTGTTATTGGACGACGAGCTGCGCGGGCTGACGGAAGACACCGCCGGGCACTTGCATGCGATGATCCGAGACAGGATCACCCCGCAGGCGGAATACGCGCCCGGGAAATGTGACGCATGTTCCCTCATCGACCACTGCCAGCCACAGGCACTCCGCTTCAAACGCGGGGCGGCGGCGTGGTTTTCCGCACGATTGAGCGAGACCGCCACCGCCGCCTTGCCCACGCCTGATTGTTAGACAGAGCGCCTCCAGGGAACCCTTGACAAACCGCTTGCCCCGCATAACCTATGGCCGATGAAACTGCGCACCGACCTGCTGCAACACCTGCGTCCCGAGGACGTGATGGAGAGCGTGGAGGCGCACAATCACCGCTACAAGCCCGAGCCGCTTTTCTCGCAAACTGGGACTGGGAGTTTATCATCCGCCTCAACCAGCGAGCGTGCGAGCGAGGTCAGGCGCAACACGGAATTAATTCGGAAACTCACGCAACGTGCCGGCGGGTCTGGGAAGAAGTCCTCCCGCGGGAAATAACCTTGGCGGAGACCTTGGCGTTGCTGCGCCGGATGCACCGTTGCGCACCGTTCCTGTTTTTCAACGGGAATACCTTCGCCGAGTTGGGGCGCCAACTTAGCTCCGCGTTGTTTGCCGATCTGGCGCCCATCCCCCTCCGCGAGGTGGCCTCCGCGACGGCTCATTACATCGCCGGTGTGCTCGACGAGGAGGCCTTGCACCAACTCATCGAGCAGTCCGCCGCCATGCCAACACCCAAGTCCCCATGAAACGCCACCTCAACACGCTTTTCGTCACGCTGGAAGGCGCCTACCTGCGCAAGGACGGCGCCGCGGTGGAAATCCGCCACGAGGGCGAAACCAAACTCCGCGTGCCCATGCACAATCTGGATGGCATCGCCTGCTTTGGCTGGGACATCTCCGCCTCGGCCTCACTCATGGCCGCCTGCGCCGAGGCCAATGTCAGCCTGTCGTTCCACAATCCTTACGGGAAATTCCTCGCCTGTTCCAATGGTTTCACCTCCGGCAACATTTTGCTGCGCCGCGAGCAATACCGCCGCGCCGATGACGAACCGGCCAGCGTCGCCATCGCCGCCAACATGATCGCCGCCAAGTTGCATAACACCCGCCAGGTCATTTTGCGCGCCGCCCGCGACCATGGCGATAAATCCCCCGCCAATGCCGCCAAATTACTGCATGCCTCGGACACCATCGCCCAGCGCATGACGATGCTGGCCCGCGCCACCTCTTTGGAAACCCTTCGCGGCATTGAAGGCGATGCCGCCACTTTTTACTTTGCCATCTTCCCCCATCTCCTCGTCAATCATGACCCGGCCATTGCCATGACCGGCCGCTCGCGCCGGCCTCCACTTGATCCGGTCAATGCCCTCATCTCCTTTCTCTATTCCCTCCTTATGCACGATTGCCGCAGTGCCCTTGAAAGCTGCGGCCTGGATGCCCAATGCGGCTTTCTTCACCGCGACCGGCCCGGTCGGCCATCACTGGCACTCGACCTCATGGAAGAATTCCGCCCCTTCCTGGCCGACCGCGTCGCACTCACGCTCTTCAACCGCCGCCAACTCAGCCTGGCGGATTTCAAAATCGAGGAATCCGGCGCGGTGTTCCTCAAGGATGACTCGCGCAAGAAGGTTCTCACCGCCTGGCAGGAACGCAAGCAGGACGAGATCACCCATCCGTTCCTCGACGAAAAAACCACCGTCGGACTGTTGCCCCACTTGCAAGCCAGGCTCCTGGCCCGCCATCTGCGCGGCGATCTTGACGCCTACCCCGCCTTTCTGGCACGCTGATACGCATCTCCCATTCATGATTTCGAGTTTTTGATTTCAGATTTTGCCGCCATGTATATCCTCATCACCTACGATGTTTCCACCACGACCCCGATTGGCAAGTCCCGCCTGCGCCGCGCCGCCAAGACCTGTCTCGATTATGGCCAACGTGTGCAAAATTCCGTCTTCGAATGCAAGGTGGACCCGGCCCAACTGGTCGCTCTCAAGCAGCGCCTGCTCGACATCATCAACCCGGAGACCGACAGCCTGCGCTTCTATCACCTCGGCACGAATTGGGAGCACAAGGTGGAGCATCATGGAACCAACCCCGGCTACAACATCGAAGGCCCGCTCATTGTTTGACCTGATTTTTTACTCCCTGACCAAGGCTTTGGCACCCCAAGCCCGGAAGCTGCGCGAACCCCAAGCGGTACATAAAAACCCGCCAGGTTCGCGATCCCTATAACTGCTTCTGTTTCCGCTCTTTGACAACTCAAACTCCGCACCACTGTCGGCCCATGCGCAGCCGCTCCGGCACCTTCGCGGAAAAGTTCCCGCTTGCCCTTCTGCAGTAAGGGCTGCACGATGCCGCCGTCGCCCCTCACACGAGGGGCGCGGATTGAAACGTTAGATAGGCCAAGCTGCCCATGTCCGCATTGGGTCGCCCCTCACACGAGGGGCGCGGATTGAAACAAGCCACGCCGTGAAGATCGGTTCCTCAAAGTGGTCGCCCCTCACACGAGGGGCGCGGATTGAAACCTGCAAGAGTACATGTGCATCCCGGCCGACGACGTCGCCCCTCACACGAGGGGCGCGGATTGAAACGACCCCGGCGCGAACCACCCAACCAAACCAACATGTCGCCCCTCACACGAGGGGCGCGGATTGAAACGAAGTGGCCGCAGACCACAGTGAAGAATGTCAAGGTCGCCCCTCACACGAGGGGCGCGGATTGAAACGTTAGAGCGCGGCATCACTTATCGGTTCGTCGAGGGTCGCCCCTCACACGAGGGGCGCGGATTGAAACGAGATTGAAAAATACGGGTTGGACTGGGAGCAAGTGGTCGCCCCTCACACGAGGGGCGCGGATTGAAACATATCATGCGAGGCGGTAGAATGAGTGTGCTGCAGTCGCCCCTCACCCGAGGGGCGCGTATTGAAACAACATTAACCATGTCGTCAGGGTTAAACTCTCGGTCGCCCCTCACACGAGGGGCGCGGATTGAAACCACCCAAAACCGGGGCACCGCTCATCGAATGCCCGTCGCCCCTCACACGAGGGGCGCGGATGGAAACGGGGAGGTTGGCTTCTTGTGGGCAG
>CAIZNN010000085.1 GCA_903934285.1 Akkermansiaceae bacterium
CTTCGCCGCCATGTCACTCCATAGCCGGAAGCTCACGATGTCGCCCGACTCGCTGGCCTTGCGGATGCCGGTCTGCACCGTGGTGGTGAGCAGGTTCTTATCCACAGCTTCGCCCTGGCCTTGGAAAAACGCCGCCATGACTGCGGCGTGAGCGGGCCCGGTCGCCGGCTTGCCGGCAAAGCGATTCGCGCCCCAACTCAGCACATTGCCAAAAATCCAATTGCCGTCGGGTTTCGGGCTGTGATGGATGGCGAGCAGATTGCCCATGAACTTGACCGCCAAGACCGGGTCGCCGATGGCGTCGGCCTGCCAGCTCAGAATCCCCTCATAGGGAAACCCAACCATCTTGTACCACTTGTCCTGGCGCAACTCGCGGTTGCAGGCGACCAACACCTCCACCCGCTCGGCGGGGGTCATGCCCGGCAGCACCTTGTTGAGACAGCGCATGACAACGGCCCAGCCGGATTCGTTGCACACCGCGAGGTGGCGTGAGGCACCGCGTGCCAGAGTCAACCAGGTCTTCGGCGACACGTCTTTGAGTGGCTCCAACACCTTGATATACTCCAGCCAAGTGCCGTAGTTGCTAGGTTGGGCCGTGATCGCCAGTTCGTAGGTCTTCATCCAGTCGGTGGCCGTCGGGATAAGCGCACTCTCCATGGTGACTTGCAGATTGAGGCCGCCGTCGCCCTGACAGAACTCGACGCGCAGGTCATGGCGCCCGGGCGGGAGGGTGACTTCCAGCTCCTGACGATTGCAACTGGCCGCGACCACCGGCTTGCCGTCTATCAACAACCGGCTGCTGTCGTCGGATTGTATGCCGACGCGCAGCGGGCCGGTGCCGCTTGTCTCGATCTGGCCTTCCCAGACGACACCGAAGTTGCTCGCCGGGCTGGGCAGCACCGCGGCGAGGTCAATGGCATTGCACGTCCCGGTCTTGTCCGCTTTGAGCTTGGAAAAATCGGGTAAGGGGGCACCCACGCCCGCAGTGTAGACACTGTAGCGCAAGCCCGGCAGGATGCGCACTTGGCCCTTGGCGCGTTCGAGTTGCAATTGTGCCAGCCATCCCAGGCGCGCGGCCTTCATGAAGCGCTCGCGGTCTTGGTTGACCGGTTCGTACAGGCTGTTCATGGTCGGATAATTCGTGCCTTCCCAACCCGGCACACTCGCGTCGCTGGGCCAAGTCACGCTGTTGCCCACCGGCCACTCCCGGCCCACCCGCACCACATAGGCGCAATGCCCGGGTTGGCCGATGGCGGTCGAGGGAATCCCATGCACTTGCGCCGCGGCCGATCCATAAGTGGAAACCGTGCCGCACACCCCGCCCATCTGCCGATGCGCCGGAAACGGCCGGTTGCCCGTGCCGTTGCCGTAGACATGGGCCCACGGGCCGACGTAGTTCCAACCGTCCTGGCACGACACGCCATACACGTTGTTGCTGACGTAGCGCACGCCGCCATGCGCGCCGAGATAGTCCCGCAACAAGGTCTGCCGGTCGTCTAACAGGAATTGGAAATCCTTGGCCGAGCCGTAGTTAGGCACCGCCCAGCGCATTTCGCGCACGTCCAGGCTCTCAAAACTGACATGCATCAGGCCATCGCGCAATGCCTGTTGGGTATGGCGGAAGCGATCGACCAACCGGTATGGCGGAGCATTCACCCACTGCAGGGCCATCGCGGTGGCGAGGCGCTGATTCAACGGTTGCTCCCA
>CAIZNN010000086.1 GCA_903934285.1 Akkermansiaceae bacterium
TCCAAGACACTGCTGCGGCGTTTGCTTTTCCGGGTCATAGGACCCGGGGCTCGCGTCAACTTGTGTGGAATTTTGTGTGGACGATCCGTCCCGAATTTGTCAGATCCGCCACAAGTAACGGATTTCAAGTGAGTTGTGGTTCCTGGCCGGACCGTTTGGAAAACGGTCCCAGCCGATTGATTCGACCCGCCAAATGCAATGGGCCATAGGAGCCAAGCAAACCATATTGGCTGGGACGGCCGCCTTCCCTAACAGACCAGGACGCCTGTTCTCCTCTCCGCACAGTACTCCTCTCCGCGCTTGCACGGCGGAACAATCACTGCTATGTCCACCCCGCCATGGCCACCATCAACTCCAATTTTCTCAAACTCAAAGCCGGGTACTTGTTCCCCGAAATCGCCCGCCGGGTGCGGGCCTACAGCGATGCCAACCCGGCAGCAGCGGCCCGCATCATCCGCTGCGGCATCGGCGACGTGACCGAACCGCTGCCCGCCGCCGCCATTGCGGCGCTGCACGCAGGGGTGGATGAACTGGCCTGCCGCGACACCTTCAAGGGCTATGGCCCGGAGCAGGGCTATGAGTTCTTGCGCCAGGCCATCGTGGACCACCAATTCGCCGGCCTGGGCATCGCCGCCGACGAGGTGTTCATTTCGGATGGCTCGAAGTGCGACACCGGCAACATCCTCGATATCTTCGGCAAGGGCAATGTGATCGCCATCACCGATCCGGTCTATCCGGTGTATGTCGACACCAATGTGATGGCCGGCAACACCGGCGAGGCCGATGCCAAGGGCGCCTATGCCGGCTTGCTCTATCTGCCGTGCAATGCCGCCAACGGCTTCGTCGCCGAGGTGCCCGGGGAACACGCCGATCTCATCTACCTGTGTTTTCCTAACAATCCAACCGGCGCGGTGGCCACCCGCGCGCAGCTTGAGGCATGGGTGACCTATGCGCGGGCCAATGACGCGATCATTTTGTTCGATGCGGCGTATGAGGCGTACATCCAGGATCCGGCCATCCCGCGCTCGATCTTTGAAATCGAGGGGGCGCTCGAATGTGCCATCGAGTTCCGTTCGTTCTCGAAAAACGGCGGCTTCACCGGCGTGCGTTGCGCGTATGTGGTGATACCGCAGGCCGTCACCGGCAGTGACGGCATGGGCGGCCGCGTGCCCTTGCACCAACTCTGGTCGCGCCGCCACTGCACCAAGTTCAACGGCGCCAGCTACCCGGTGCAGAAGGCCGCCGCCGCCCTCTTCTCCCCTGAGGGCAAGGCGCAGGTCACTGCTCTGATAGATCACTACATGGGCAACGCCAAGCTCCTGCGCGAGGCCTGCACGGCGGTGGGTCTGCCGGTGTTTGGCGGGGTCAACGCGCCCTACGTGTGGGTCGGCTGTCCGGCCGGGCTCAGTTCCTGGGACTTGTTCGACAAGATGCTGCACGACGCCCAGGTGGTCATCACGCCGGGCTCCGGCTTCGGCGCGGCCGGCGAAGGGTACTTCCGCATCTCCTCCTTCAACTCCCGCGCCAACGTCGAGGAAGTCTGCCGGCGCTTGCAGGCGCTGCTGGGGTGTTAGAAACAGTGCATGAGAAAAACCGGGGACTTCATGGGCTGCGCATGATTCCAGGGGCCGCTCGGAGAGGCGTTCCTGCCATTTTGCAATCCCCGGCCCGGCCTGCAGCTTCTTGGCTTGGGGCTTGGGGCTTGGGGCGCAGCGGTCTTCCGTGTTCTACTCCACCCTCAGCGTCACGCTGCCGCTGTGGCTGTTGAATTCCGGGGCATACATGCACTGGATTTCGGCGATGCCGGTCGGATAGGTGCCGCGCAGCTGCACCCGCGCGCTGGTTTCAAACACATAAGTGCCGCGCGGCAACCACTCGATGAAGAAATGGTCCGCGGTGTCCTTGGTCATTTCGTAATAGCCGAGACCGTCCTGCCATTTGTATTGGGACAACACATTGACCGGTTCCACGCCGCTGCCGCGCTGGTTCTTGAGATGAATGAATTCCATGTCGCGGTCCACGCGGATTTCAAGGCGGGTGACGATTTCATCGCCGGGCTTGAGCAGGCCGGCGACAGCCTCGAGGGTGGCGCCGGCCTTGGTCATGCGCTTGACAAACAACGATTTCTTCACTTCCAGCGGCGTGCCCGCGTGCGGGGTGATCTTGGCCACCTCCTCCAAATACTGCCAGTGCAGCGAGCCCCACGACACCCCGGCATCGGACTTGGTCAGCTTGATCTGGCCCATCGCGGGCTTGATCTCGGTGGCATGGAATTTCTTCTCATAGAAACCGGTGCCGGGCTCGACGTTTTCCGGTTTGATCTCGACGCCCGCCAGTTCGGCCTTCACCAGCGCATCGGAGGCGAGGCGTTTGACATCGCCGCCTAACAAAAGCGCATAGGCCGCATCGGCGGTGGACTTGGTGGTCTTCCAGCCCTGGCTTTGTTTTTGCTTGAGCAGCCAGACCTGGCAATCATCCACGGCCTTCATGTCAGCAGCGACCTCGCGGAACGCCTCGATGATCATCGCCTGGGTTTCCACCGGGGCCTGGTTCCAATAATAGCCCTCGTTCAAGCGCCAGTGCATGCCGAGTTCATCGGTGTTGAGCGCGTTCTCGCCGAGCGACTTGACGATGGCCGGCGGCGTTTGCTTGTCGCCGAAGCGCCACAACCCGAGAGCAGTGTGGCAGCGCGTCATCAGGCTCGGGTTGTCCATCCAATACTTCGCGCCTTGCCTGAGGAAATAGTCCACCGCCTCCTTGTTGGCGCCGGCGATCGGCCGTTGTTCGAGATAGAAGCTGCGGCCGTACAGATACATGGCGATGAACGAGCTGAAATGATCGTGGGCGCGCTCCTTGCGCTTGATTTCCTCATAGGTGTGGCTAATCCGGGCATCGAGCCAATCCAGTGCCCGCAGTGAAAGGTCGTTGTCGATGTTGACGCCGAGGTGTTTCAAGCGCCCGGTGCCGGTGACGATGTAGAGGGTGATGTAATCACTGGCGCGGCCGCCCGAGAACCACGGCCAGGCGCCGCTGTCGAGCTGCATGTCGTGCAGGCGCTGCATGGCCCGCGCCGTCTCGCTGTCGAGCCGGTTATCGTCGAACAACACTCCGACATTCCGGCGGGCTTCCGTTTCCGAATTGCCATCGCGCAACCACGGGGTTTCCTCGATCATCAGGCTCTTGAGATCCTGGTTTTTGAGCAGCGGGCTCTCCAGCGTCTTGGGCGCA
>CAIZNN010000087.1 GCA_903934285.1 Akkermansiaceae bacterium
CGGCCGTGGGATCACCGGAGGCGGGTGCTTCTTCCTGCGCACGGACGGATGCAACAAGGGCCATGACGGCGGCCAACACGAGGGGGATTGATTTCATTGGACCTGATTCGGGGTCTATCCACCCGCGCGGGCGCGGTCAACAATAAAAGGCAATTGGTTTTTGTTGGAAGGGAAAACATGCGGCGCCCTGTTGGATGGCAGGGCATGCAGGAAACTGAGGGTATCTTGATGTCGCTCTCGGGCACCTTGAACGACTCGCTTTGTTCGGCGGCCGTTTTCCGGTCGGGGTGGAGGTATCCCTGGCGCTTGGCAAAACTGAACATCGTGACCAGCGACCGGCGAAGCGAGTTTTTCGTCACCGGCCCGAGGGTTTCCTGCTTGCGGAGGAAGGCGTTGATGTCGGCCACCGTCACATCCCCGATGTTGGCGCTCACCTGGCCCGTGAAGCGATTCAAGTAATCCCGTGAGTTCCTGACATAGATCGCGCTCATCCCGGCGGCACGGCGCGACCCGACGAATTCCGCAGCCACCTCGGCCACCGACTTCACCTGCAGGAGGTCCTTCCGGTTCAACTGATAGAACCGGACGGCGTCCGACAGGGGGATGTCATAGACCCCGGCGTTCGCGTCAACTTGTGTGGAATCTGGACACCAGCCCCATCACTTCCTTCACAAGTCATTGATAACGAGACGGATACAACTTGTTCCGAACCCGGCTGGCGGAGGGGGTGGGATTCGAACCCACGGACACCTTGCGGCGTCTCCAGTTTTCAAGACTGGCGCAATCGACCACTCTACCACCCCTCCAGCGGCTCGGTCGCAAGGAGATATCGCCGGAGGCGGGGCGCAATTCAAGCAAAACCCACGGGCGGGCCGCGAAAAGCGGATTTTGTGCTTAGCAGCGGGGCGGCGATGCGCTACAGCTCGGGCATGGACGAACCGACGCGCGATCATGGTCCCCAGCCGCTGGACCACATGATGACCCAGTGGCAATTGACCAATCACGAATTGGTCACCGCCTCGGCGGAACAACTCAACCACAAGCAAGTGCAAAAGGCCCGCAGCGGCCGGCACCTGACGCTGCACCTGATGCAAAAGGTGACACGGGCGCTCAACGCGGCGGCGGCCGGGCGCTTGGAGCAGGCCGCCAGACCGTCCTTGGTGGCATACCCGCACCGGCAATTGTTCAACTACGCCAAGAATCATGACCCGGCATGGAGCGACCCGAACGAGGAGCTGCTGCCACCACCATCACCACCATCCCCGTGAATTGCCAGGCATCCCACAGCAGGTTCCGCAAGGGCCGGCAACGCGGGATGAAGCTGCCGCCAGCCACGGGTTGACCGGTCACCACGCATGAATCAAACCAGCCGTGCTGCCGATCCGTTGCTGCCGCCGCGCCCGACGGCGCTGGCGCACCTCATATTGCGCGACGTGATTCTGGCAGGCGATCTGGCGCTCGACGCCACGGCAGGCAATGGCCACGACACGTTGTTTTTGGCCGAGTGCGTAGGCGCGGGCGGGCGGGTGCTGGCATTTGATGTGCAGGCGGCGGCACTGGCCACCGCGCAGGCACGGGTGACCAGTGCAGGACTGCAGGAACGGGTCGGGTTTTTCTTGGAGAGTCACGCCGGAATGGCTGAGCACGCCCCCGCCGGATCGGCGGCGGCGGTGATGTTCAATCTCGGCTACCTGCCGGGCGCGCCCCATGAGGTGGTCACCGCGCCCGCGACCACCCTCAAGGGACTGGAGTGCGCCGCGGTTTTGCTCAAGGCCGGCGGGTTGCTCTCGGTGGTTTGTTATCCCGGCCACCCCGGCGGCGCGGCGGAAGCCGCGGCGGTCGAGCAATGGTTCGCAACGCGCGCCGACATGGGCTGGCGCGTGGCCAGATACGGCGCGATTGCCACCCGGCGGCCGGCGCCGTTTTTGCTGTTAGGCTGCAAGGGCCCGTCCTGAAGCCCGTTTTTCCGGTTAGGGTTTGGCCACGGGCGTGGTTGGCTCGAGCAAAGCGGAGGCGGTGATATCAACGAAGGAACCGGGCGGGCCGGCGTAGTGGATTTTTCGCTCACCATCGAGGACGTAGGCCAGCGGCCAGGTGCCGATGCGATATTCCTGGGCGAGGCGGTTCTGCGGGTCGGAGAAATTGAGGAAGGTGACGAGGTCGGGTTGTTTCTGCAATTCGCGCAAGTTGGCGGTGGTGTCGTTGTTGACGCCGATGACAACGAATGGTTTGCCGGCGAATTTTTTCTCCATGGCGGCGGCCATTTCGAGCACCCGCGCGGCCTCCTGGACGCCGCTGTTCCAGAACAGCAAGACGATGACCTTGCCCTTGTGAGTGGAGAGTTGCAGCGGCCGATTCCCGGAGTCGGCACCGAGCAGATCCGGCGCAATCCGCCCCTTGGTTAGAAAGCGGATAATATAGAGTTCGTCCTCGGCGTGCTTGGCCACCGAGACGCCGTTGATTTCCACATCGGCGCTGTCGATAATGGCCTTGCGCAGCAAGGTCAGGCGCTTGGACATCAGGCCGGGATCGTCGCCAAGGAATTTGAGGCGCATGGCGACAGCCAGTGCCGCCACGCCCTGGATTTTTTTATCGGCGTGGGCGGTTTGGATTTTTTCGAGCAGGGCGAGGGAACTCGGATCATCGTTGGCGGCCAGGGCGAGGCAGAGCGGGGCGAGCTTGGTGCTCTGCATGTGATGGGCCTCGATCGCGGCATGGATGGCAGCGGTTTCCCGGGCAAAGGTCGGGCTGCTACTGCCGTTGGGCAGGGTGGTGCGCAGGTCCGCGGTGAGGCCCAGAAACCATGCCGCCGGCTCGAGGACCCATGCTTCGGGCAAGGCCGGGCTGATGATGTCCCACATTTGTTTGGCGGCAGCGGCGGCGTCCGGGCGGGCGCTCCACGCCTTGGTGCGGGCGTCGCTGGTGGCGGCGGCGCGCACATCCAGCGCCCACTTGTCGAGGGCGAGTTGATAGGTTTTTAGCACGCGGTCGGCATCGGCGGGCGCAGCGCTGACAGCGGCGGGCATCAGCATCAGCAAGAGTGCGGCGAGGCGGGACGTGCGGTTCATGACTGGGAGAGTAGCAGGAAATGGTGGCGGAATGGAATCTAAAATCGCGGGTGGCGGGACATCTCAAGCGCTGTTATGGCAAAACGCGCTGGCGGATTCCCGCGCCCAATGATCGGCGGCAACCACGGCGGCCAGCGACGAGGACGGTTGCACCTCATGGGCGTCCATCACTGCGGCCACACAGGCCCAAATCCCGGGCAACGGGAGCTGGCCGGCACGAAAGGCGGCCACCGCCACCTCGTTGGCCGCATTGAGCACCGCCGGCAGCGTGCCGCCGCGCAGGCCGGCGCGGCGGGCCAAGCCCAGCGCCGGAAACACGTCGTCGCGGGGCGCCTCGAATTCCAACTTTGCCAGGGTTGCGAAATCCGGTGCGCGCAGGCCGCCGGCGACACGCTCCGGCCAGGTCAGCGCATATTGGATCGGGAAGCACATGTCGGTGCGGCTCAGTTGAGCCAGCAGCGAGCCATCGCGGAACTCGACCATCGAATGAATGATACTTTGCGGATGGACGAGCACGTCGATGCGCTCCATGCCGATGCCAAACAGCCAGCGTGCCTCGATCATTTCCAGCCCTTTGTTGAAAAGGGTGGCGGAGTCAATGGAGATCTTGGGCCCCATGTCCCAAGTGGGATGTTGCAGCGCCTGGGCCGGGGTCACCCGCGCCAACTCCGCCGCTGGCAGCGTCCGGAACGGGCCGCCGGAAGCAGTTAGAATCAAGCGCGCCACCTCGTCCTGGCCGCCGCGGTGGCCGTCCAAGCATTGGAAAATCGCGTTGTGTTCGCTATCGACCGGCAGCAGTTTGACGCCGTGGCGGGCGGCGGCCGCGGTGATGAGCTCGCCCGCCATGACCAGGATTTCCTTGGAGGCGATGGCCAGGTCCTTGCCTGCCTCAATCGCCGCCAGTGCCGGATGCAAGCCGGCGGTGCCCACGATGGCCACCAGCACGATATCGGCCGCCGCGAGGGTGGCCAACCGCGCCAAGCCTTCGGCGCCGAGGTGGACCTGCACGCCGGGCGGCAACAACGCGCGCAGGGCGGCCTCCTTGGTGGCATCGAAAAGCGCCACCTGGCGCACGCCGGTGTCGCGTGCTTGTTGGGCGAGTTGTTCGATGCTGCCGGCGGCGGCGAGGCCGACGATTTCGATGCGGTCGGCGAGTTTGCGGGCCACCCTGAGGGTTGAGCAACCGATGGACCCGGTGGACCCGAGCAGAACGACGCGGCGTTTGCGGGGTGGGCTCATGGGGCGGGGAGCAGCACCCATTGCAGATAGAAATAGAGTGCCGGGGCGGTGAAACAAATGCTGTCGATCAAATCCAAGGCGCCGCCGATGCCGGGCAGCATCCGTCCGGAGTCCTTGGCGTTGAGGGCGCGCTTGACCACGCTCTCGGCCAAATCGCCGAGCACCGCCAGCAGCGCGAGGACAACCCCGAGCACCACCACATGACCCCAGCCGCCCAGCACCGCCAAGGATTGCGGAAACAACGCGTACAACCCGCAACCGGCCACTTGCGAAAACAACATGGCGCCGCCCAGGCCCTCCCAGGTTTTCCCCGGGCTCACGTGTGGGATCAGCTTGTGACGCCCGACCATCGAGCCGACCAGATAGGCACCCATGTCGGTGAATTTGGTCACCGCCAACAACCACAGCAGCAACAATGCCGCAGGGGTCGCCACCCGCCCGGTGGCCACCTCCCAAGCCGGGACAATGAACAGCAACTTCGCCGCAAAGTTGAATAGAAACGCGATGTAAACAAACCCGCACAGGGTCACTGCCACGGCCACCAAGGCCTCCATGCCGCGGATCGGATGGCGCAACTGCAAGGTGAATGCCCCCACCACGGCCACGCACACCGCGGCGAGGTCCAGCCCGCCGGGAACCCCGCCGCCACGGTAAAACCCCGCATGCAGGGCGACGCCATAGACCAATGCCAGCAGGAGGCCAAAGCGCGGAAAACACGCCACCCCCGCTGCCCGCAACATCTGAAAATACTCCTTGGTGCCCAGAAGCGCCAACAGTGCGATCAAGCCCAGATACGCCCAGGTCTGCATGCTCGCAAACGCCATCCACACCACGGCCCACAACACCAATGTGCTGCCCGCGCGCTGGGCAAAGACGCGTGCTTTCGATGGGGCGGGTGTGGTGGATGGGACTGCCATGGCACAGCGCCATCCAAGCCCTTGCGCCGGCCCATGGCAACTCATTCCGCAATTTCCCGCGCAACCATTTTTGCACCCGGAGGTTCAATGCCGCGAAGAGACCGCCAACCGGCCTCCCTCGAAGTTCCAACCCAACCCCATCAACACATCATGAAAGCAACCACCCTCATCGCTCTAGGCACTCTGCTTGGCACCAGCGCCTTTGTCGCAGCCCAGGACGCCCCGGCCACACCAACCCGTCCCGCTCGCACCCCGCGCGCCCCCTCGGCGGAAGCCATCAAGGAATTCGACAAGAATGCCGACGGCAAACTCGACGACACCGAAATGAAAGCCATGCAGGCCGCCCGCAAGGCGAAATGGGAAGAATCCCAGAAAGCCATGCTCGCCAAGTATGACGACAACAAAAATGGCAAGCTCGACCCGGAAGAAGCCGCCAAGGCCCGCGCCGAGCGCCAGAAGGAAATGTTGGAAAAGTACGACACCGACAAGGACGGCAAGCTCTCCCCTGAGGAAAGCAAGGCCATCCCGGCCAACGAACGCATGATGGGACGCGGCTCACGCGGTGGCGCACGCCCCGGTGGCCGCGGCGGCGACCGCCCAGCCCCGGCTCCTGCCCCGGCTCCAGCCCCGGCTCCAGCCCCGGCTCCAGCCCCGCCCGCTCAATAAGTCCGACGCGACCTGACACCATTCCAAGCCGCAGGCGGTTATCACCGTCTGCGGTTTATTTGCGCTTACCCTCGAAGTGTTCCTCGATTTCCTCAAGTGTCTTGCCCTTGGTTTCCGGCAGGAAAAACGCCGCCGTGATGAAGTAAATGAGCGTGCAGCCGGCAAACCCGAAAAACATCGTGCCGTAGCCGTACTTGCCAACCGTCGGCAGAAACACCGCCGCGATGACCGTCGACACCATCTGATTGATGACCAGCGCAATGGCCATGCCGTTGGAGCGAATGCGGGTGGGCATGAGCTCGGACAACGCCAGCCACACGCAGACACCCGGACCGACCGCGAAAAACGCCATGAAACAGAAAATGCTTATCGCGGTGAGCCAACCGCTGGCGCTGCTCGGCACCGGCGTAACCAGGGCATTTTCGATTTTCAACGGGGCGAGGGTGGCGGCATCCAAGTCGCCTAACGGATTGTCGAAAAACGCCTTGACCTTGTTGCCAGGCACCGAGCTGGCGCGGTCAATCGCGATTTCGGTGAGCTTGTCATCGGAGCGCACGACCTTGGTCGCCGCGCGGAAATCCCCGTAGGCGTAAATGATGATCATGGTGCTGACCTGGTCGGCCCCGGGCTTGCCGGCGAGCAAACTGGCCACCGTGGCGCCATCGAAGTTGAGTTTGAGCGACTGCTCGGGGGTCACCATCGCCTGCACGGCGGCGGCGCAATCCACGCGCTGTTTCTCGGTCTTGCCAAACATCAGGGCGGTGCAAATCAGCGAAACGATGATGCCGGCGCTGCCTAACGACAGCAGAAACTTGCGGCCCTTCTTGTCCACCAGTATCACCCCGATCATGGTGATGAGGAAATTGATCGACGTCAAAATCACATACCCCCAATGCGCGGCCACATCGGAAAGCCCCGCCTGGATGAGAATGGTGGCATTGTAGCCGATGATGGAATTGACCCCGGTGGCTTGGTTGCAGGCAAGAATCACACAAGCCATGAAGAACGGGATGAGGTATTTGCGCCGCAGCAGCGATTCCCTGGCCCGGCCGCCGGCACCCCCCCGCGCCGCCTCGTGGGCCGCCGCGGTGGCCATCTCCGCCATTTCAAGGTCCGCTTCCGCCGCGGTGCGCGAGCGCAGCAAGGCGGCCCTCGCCGCTTCCTTGCGCCCCTTGCGGAACAACCAGCGCGGCGACTCCGACACGAGCGAAGCACCGATGACAAACAAAATGCCCGGCGGCAGTGAGACCCAGAAAATGCTGCGCCAGGCGAAGTTCTTCGCCTCGAACAAGCGTGCCGCATCGCCGCCGGCCTCCACCTGGCCCAACCACATGCTGAAGCCCATGGCGATGAGGGCGGCGGCGACGATGCCCAGCGTCAGCAGCCATTGGAAAATCCCGGTGCCCTTGCCGCGGTTGGCCGCGCCCAGGCACTCGGCCAGATAGAGTGGCACCGCCACCCCGACAAACCCGGCGCTGATCCCCTGCAACAAGCGGCCCAGCACCAGTGGCCCGAAGCCATGCGACAGCGCGATCATCGGAATGCTCGCCACAAACAGGATGCCGCTGAGGATCATCATCGGCTTGCGCCCTAACCAATCCGACAGCACCCCCGAAAACAGCGTTGAAATGACGCTGCCTGCCAGCACTGCGGCAACGATGAAGGACAACTCGCCGGCGTTGAGACCGGAAGTGGCTTGCAGGTACGGCAACGCCCCGGCAATGATCCCCACGTCGATCCCGTACAACAGCCCCCCCAGGCCGGCAACAAGCAATAGAAAGCGGTTATACGTTGTGGTGCCGGACAATACTTGGGTCATCATTGGATGCAATGGAGTTCGGGCCAAAACCTAGCGACCGGCCCGTGCCACCACAATCCCGGATTTCAACAAATTTCCGCCGCGCCGCCGCCGCCCTGCAAATCCCCTTGCATCCGCCCACGGCCGCGCCTAGCCTGCCGCCCCCATGCTGACACGGGCCACTCACCTCCGTCGCCTTCCCGCCGCCTTGCTGGCTGGCTTGGCATTGGCTTGGGCGGGGCTGGCCGCCACCAGTCAGGCGCAGGCGCCGCCACCGCTGCCGGCGGCGCAGTTCGACCCGTCCGACGTCTATTTCCAAGCCTATCTGGAAGTCCGCTCCGCCGAACAATTTGAAAAGGACGAGAACTTTCTCGCTGCCGTCGAGAAACTCGAGCAAGCCGATAAGCTGCTCAACTCGGTGACCACCTACTATCCGAAATGGAAACCGGAGATGGTGGCCGGCCGCGCCGCCAAGACCCGCGAGACCCTCACCCAAGTCGGCCCCAAAGCCGAGGCCCAGCGCAACAAGGAGCAGCGCGTCATCGCCGAACTGGAAGGCGGCCAGAAAAACCCGGCCAGTCCAGCCGGTCCGGCGCCACCCGCCAACCCGCCCAGCATCCTCAAGCTCGATCCCTTGGCCGCGCGGCGTCTCAAGGAGCATGATGCCGAAGTCGACCGCCTCCGCCAATTGCTCCAAGACTCGATAACGCCACCGGCTGAAGTCGCCCGCAACGCCGAGCGCATGCGCGACCTGGAGCGCGGACGCGAAGCCCTCAAGGAACAACTCCGCAGCGCCGAGACCACCGCCGAAAACCTGCGCGCCCGTCTCGCCAAGGCACCGGTGGAAAGCGAAGTCCAGGGTCTCAACCAGCGCATCGAGCGCCTCGAACAAGAGCGCGAGGCGATGTCGATGGCGCTGAGCCAAAGCCGCAGCGAACACACCAAAACCCTTTCCAAAGTCGCCACCCTCGAAGCCGATCTCAAGGTGGTGTCGCAACGCGCCGCCGACCTCCAGCGCAACCTTGAGCTGCAGCAAAACACCGCCAACAACACCGTCGCCGGCATGCGCAAGCAGCTCCAGGCACTGCAAGAGTCCCTCACCCAGAAAAACCAGGCGATCGATGCCGCCAACGGGCAAATCAGCGGCCTCAAACAACAACTCCAACAAAGCCGCGACGCCTTCACCCAACTCCGCGACGAACGCGACTCGCTGGTGGCCGAACGCGACCAAATGCAGGCACTGCTCAAACTCAACGAGGCGGGCCGCATTCAGGAACTCATCGAACAAAACATGGGCCTCGCCAAAAACCTCCGCGAAGCCAACGCCAAATTCGACGCCCTCCACCGCGATAACAACGCCACCAAGGACGACTTCACCGATGCGCTGCGCGACCTCGCGGTGGCCAAGTCCCAAATCAACCGCCTCAACCAGGAACGCCGCGCCCAGGACAAACGCCTCGCCGACCTCGAGCAGCGCCTCAAAGGCGAGCAAGAGGCCCTGGCCGCCAACCCGACCAACGCCGATCCCGCCGAGATTGAAACCCTGCGCAACATCATCAAACGCCAACTCCTCACCCAGGAGCGCCGCCGCCAAGCCAGCAAGATCCTCATCGAAGCCGCCAAACAACTCGGGTCCACCGACGACAACGTCAACAGCGCCATCACCCTGCTCGAAGGCGAGGAAATCCCCCTCAACCCGGATGAACAACGCCTCATCGCCGAGCGCGCCGATGTCGAACTCATCTCGCCCTTTGCGCAAAGCCCCGAGCGGGTGGCACAAAGCAACATCCATCTCAACAAAAACATCGAGGTTTATGATCGCGCCGCGACCAAGGCGTTTGCCTCCGAACGCTTGCTGCCCGCCCGCGAACTCTTCCAACTCATCCTCGAGGACCACCCGGGCCATGTCTCCTCGCTGTGCAAACTCGGCGTCGTCAGCCTGCGCCTCAACGACCCCGGCGCCGCCGCGGAAACCTTCCGCCGCGCCGTGGAACTCGATGAGAACAACCCGTATGCCCACCGCATGCTCGGCTTCGCCCTCATGCACCTCGGCGACCTCGGCGGCGCCGAACAAAGCGTGCGCCGCAGCGTCAGCCTCGCCCCCGACGACGCCAAAAACCAGAACCTGCTCGCCACCATCGCCTACCGCCTCGGCCATGCCACCGAATCCGAATCGCTTTACAAAGCCGCCATCGCCGCCGATCCGATCCCCAGCGAACCGTACTTCAACCTCGCCCTCCTGTGCGCCCATAGCAAGCGCTTCGCAGACGCCCGCACTTACTATCAGAAAGCCCTCGAACGCGGCGCCCTGCCCGATCCGAAGCTCGAACAAAGCATCGCCGCCCACTGAGCGCCGGCTGTCAGTTATCAGTTATCAGCCCACCCCCCGCCATGCTTCGCTCCATCCTGCTGCTGTCGCTGTTGTTCGTGGTGTCTTGCGCCACGAACCAA
The DNA here is from genome assembly GCA_903934285.1 of Akkermansiaceae bacterium. GTDB lineage: Bacteria > Verrucomicrobiota > Verrucomicrobiia > Verrucomicrobiales > Akkermansiaceae > Luteolibacter. Next base: position 10,140 of record CAIZNN010000087.1, read on the forward strand.
TCCGCCACTTCCCCGGCCACTCCCGCAGCCACTCCCGCGGCGGGAAAAACCATGTCGGAAAAGTTCAACGGTCCGGCCATCAAACAAAATGCCAACGGCCAGTGGCCCGACGACGTGAAAAAAACCAGCGCCTTCGATAGCGACCGCAAGTCGCCCTACTTCACCGCTAAATCCAGCGTCGCCAAACCCTATCAAACCGGCAGCTACGCCAAGACCTCGTGGTGGGGCAAAAAACAGGTGCCTCGCCAAGCCTACACCGGCAACACCGATGGCAACCGCTTCCGCACCCGGTCTAACATCCAACACGGCGGCGCCCACGAGACCGGTGCCACCCCCATCCCCGGCAATGCCTATCCAACCAGCAACCTCACCACCTCCACCGCTCACGAGCAAGCCGCCAAACGGCTCGCCAAACCGTCCGACGCCGAGACCGACGTGCGCCGCCGGGTTTACCCCGAGCCGGAAGTCAGCAGTTGGAAACAACAGCGCGCCATGGATGTGAAAACCACCAAGAGCATCCTGGGCCGCGAATAATAATTTGCAATTTGGCTTGCCATACGCCGCAGCGCGCTTATAGCAGCCCTGCGCACCGGCGACGGTGCCACCGCGCAGCCGCTTGAAAGGCTGCGCCCTTGTCCGGTCTTCATCGATGAGAGAGATTGTTTGAGGTTCTTCAACTATCGCTCATCACCCCGCCAGCCGCCGATTACCGGAGGGAGCTGGCAACTTAGACCAACATGACCCCGACTCCATTCGAGGCGTTGCCACTGGCTGCGCCCCTCCACCGCGTCCTGCGCGAACTTGCCTACTCCGTGCCCACCCCGATCCAGGCGCAGGCCATCCCGCTGCTGCTGCAAGGCCGCGACCTGTTAGGCTGCGCCCAGACCGGCACCGGCAAGACCGCCGGCTTTGCCCTGCCGATTCTCCACGCCTTGCATCTGCACCCCCGCCAAGTCCGCCCCCGCTCCTGCCGCACCCTGGTGCTGGCCCCCACCCGCGAGCTCGCCGGCCAAGTCGGCAAGAGCTTCGCCACCTATGGCAAACACGTCTCCTTCCGCCAGACGCTGGTGTATGGCGGCGTCGGCCAGGTGCCCCAGGTCAACGCCATGCGCGGCGGCGTCGATGTGCTGGTGGCGACCCCGGGCCGTCTGTTAGATCTGATCGACCAGCGCCACATCGACTTGGGGCAGGTGGAGTTTTTCGTGCTCGACGAGGTGGACCGGATGTTAGACATGGGGTTTCTGCGCGACGTGAAGCGCATCGTGGCGATGCTGCCGGTGAAGCGCCAGTCGTTGTTTTTCTCGGCGACCCTGGCTCCTAACATAGTTGAGCTCGCCCGCAGCATCCTGCGCGAGCCGGCCCACATCAGCATCATGCCTGAAACCACCACCGCCGAGAACATCGACCAACAGGTGTGCTTCGTGGCGCGTGAGGACAAGCGGCCGCTGCTCGACCAATTGCTGCGCGGCCAGGCCGAGGCGGCGCAACAAAAGCTCACCATCGTTTTCAGCCGCACCAAACATGGTGCCAATAAACTTGCCAAGAGCCTGTGTGCCGCCGGCTTTGCCGCCGATGCCATCCACGGCAACAAGTCGCAGGCGGCGCGCGAGAAAGCGCTCGACCGCTTCAAGCGCGGGCTCACCCCCGTGCTGGTAGCCACCGATGTGGCGGCGCGCGGCGTCGACGTCAAGGACGTCGGCCTGGTGGTGAACTTCGATTTACCTAACGAGCCGGAAGCCTATGTGCACCGGATCGGGCGCACCGCGCGGGCCGGTGCCGATGGCCGTGCGGTGTCGTTTTGCTGCGAGGACGAACTCGAATACCTGCGTGAAATCGAAAAGATCATCCGCATGCCGATTCCGCGATGGGACGATCACGCGTGGCACATCGAAGCCCTCGCCGAGCGCCACTCGCGCGTCAAAACCGGCGGCGGCCAACCCCACCGCCAACCCGCCGGCAACGGCGGCAACGGCGGCCAGCGCAACGGCCAACGCCGCAACTTCGGTGGCAACCGCCGCCGCTCCGCCGCGGTGCGCTGAGGCTCAGACCTCCTGAACCCGGAGGAAAATGGATCAGACCTTGTGAAGAAAGGCGGCGCAGAGGTGGTCCCGCAAAACGGAGCCATTGTCTTAGCTATGGCGCAGAAGGGTTAGAGCGGTTAGAATACCACCTAAACCATGAAACGAACAAGAAGAACACACAGTGCGGAATTCAAGGCGCGTGTTGCCTTGGAAGCCCTCAAGGGTATCAAGACGATCAATCAGATTGCCCAGGATGAGGGAGTGCTTCCCGTCCAGGGGAGCACTTGGCCCTGGCGCCGCCAGGGGGACCACCTCAGATTGGCGAAGGCAGGGTAAACGTGAAATCGCTGCCTTTGCCTTCTGCACTCTCAGCCCGTAATTCGCCGCCATGTTTTTCAACCAGATCCTTGCAGATGATCAATCCGAGTCCCGTGCTCGGTTCGCCTTCGGTACCCTGGCGGTTTGTCTCAACGCCGAACCGGAATAAAACCTCAACCATCGCCCTGCTCATCCCGATACCCGAATCCTTCACAGATATTTCAACGGTGTTGCCACCGGTTGCCTTGGCCGAAATGGTTACTTTTCCTCCTTGCGGGGTGAATTTCACGGCATTTGAAACGAGGTTGCGGATCACGGTCTGAACGATGTTCACATCAGCAAAAACCAGCAGGTGATCAGGAACATCGGCAATGATTTCAACTCCCTTTATGACAGCAGGTTCGAGCGCCGTAACCATACTTTCATCAACGATGGGGCGCAATTGAACCTCCTCGGGGTTGAAAGGAATCAACCCTTGCTCCATGCGCGCCCATTGAAGCAGGTTTTCGAGAAGACCGTACACCGTCTCAGCCGAGCTTCTCATGTCTTTGATGGTATTCCTAACCTCGGCCATTTCCAAACGCGGCAATTCCTCATCCAATATCCGTGTCATCCCTAAAAATCCCATGAATGGGCTGCGTAAATCATGGGCGATGATTGAGTAGAACTTGTCTTTCTCAGCATTGAGTATTTGCAGTTCCCTGCGTTGCCACTCAATTTCTCTCCTTTGTTGTTGGATTTGAAGATGCGTGCTCACCCGTGCCGTGACTTCTTTAATCTGAAAAGGTTTTGTGATGTAATCAACCCCACCGGATTTCAAAGCCCTGACAATATCCGAGGTGTTGTTTAAAGCGCTGATGAAGATAACCGGAATATCTCTTAAATCCTGGTTCTCCTTCAATTGGCGGCAAACTTCAAATCCATCCATTTCGGGCATCATGATATCGAGAAGGATGAGATCGGGCTTTTCTTTCCCCGCAACACGCAATGCCAGTCTGCCATTGGGTACCGGTCTGACATTATATCCTTCAGCTTCCAGTATGGCGCCCAATACCTGCAGATTAAGTGGAAAGTCATCCACAATAAGGATGTTGAAAACCGTGGAATTCTTTTCGCGTTCGCTATGCATTGTCTTTCTCCTTTCCAATTAATAACCGCATTAGGTAATCATATTCATAATTCGTGGCTAGCGCCATCAGGTATTGTGCCAGTTCGGGATGATCCGGCTCAATACTTTGAATCAGTTTGATCATTTGATTCAGATCGGCGACGGCAAGGGCCTGCGATATTCGCGAAACCAGACTTACGGGCAATTTGGCGATATCCAACCGAACCGAATCATTGTTCATATCATATTCCGCAGGTCTTGGAGGTGTTTCATCCTCGTAGATGTAATCCATGCCGAGAATTCTCCCAATGGTTCCGAACAATTCGTTTTCACGGAACGGCTTGCGAATAAACCCCTGCAGATCAGATGGCGTTGTCATCAACTTGGTTTCTTCAAATGCGCTGGCAGTCAAGGCGATAATAGGAGTTTGTTGTCCTTTTTCCGTTGATTTGATTTGTCTCGCGGCTTCATAGCCGTCCATAACCGGCATGCGCAGGTCCATTAAAACAAGGTCGGGAGACCACTCATTGAACCTTGCGACAGCTTCCTCCCCGTTGATCGCTTCGTTCGTTTCAAAACCAACGATGTTAAGCAGGTTCACCACCACCCTCATGTTCTCTTCCTTATCGTCAACAACCAAAACACGACATGTGCCTTCGCGTTTTCTGATGCCCGTGACGCGTTTCATTACGGGCGTTTTAACGCCTCCCGGCTGTCCTGCTCTCATTTTAACGTGAAAGGTAAATACCGATCCTGCTCCAACTTCACTCGAGCAGGTAATGTCACCACCCATCAGGGTGGCCAATTCATGGCTCAACGCAAGCCCGAGACCGGTACCGGTGCCTTTTTTTATCCCCGTGCTGGTTTGCACGAAATATTCAAAGAGGTCGCTTTGTTCCTCCTGGGAAATGCCCGGCCCCGAGTCCTGGATTTCAACAACCAGCAAGAATTCGCCATCATCGGCTTGATCAGCGCGGACCCGTACCGCCACACCGCCTTCATCGGTGAATTTCAATGCGTTTTCGATCAGGTTGACAAATATCCGGCGCAATTTGCTTTCATCGCCGGTCACATAACGTGGAAGATCGCCGGTTGTCTCAAAAAGAAACCGCAGATGCGTGTGTTTCGCCCGTTCTCGGTAAATGGCATGCAAATCCCTCAGAAAAGCCGGCAGGTCGATATCTGTCAGGTTTAACGCGACCCGTCCCGCTTCTATTTTCGATAGATCGAGTATGTCGTTAATGAGAGATAACAGGTGTTCTCCTGAATTGACAATGAAATGGCTGTACTCTTTTTGTTTGTCCGATAAAAGCTTGTCGCGGATCATCAGCTGCGAAAAGCCAATAATGGCATTCAAGGGTGTTCGTATTTCGTGCGACATGTTAGCCAGGAATATGCTCTTGGCGCGGTTCGCTGTTTCAGCATCCCGCATCGCACTTACCATAAGGGCTTCCGCTTTCTTACGCCCGGTGATATCAATCGATATTCCGATCACACCGATAATCCTCCCTGAGGAATCCACAAACGGGATTTTACTTGAACTCACCCATTGGGGGCCATCCGGACCTTCCCATTTTTCCTCAATATCCAATTTTGCCACACCTGAATGGATCACCTGCAGATCATCCTGGTAGTATTTTCCGGCATCTTCAACGGGATAAATTTCCACCAGGTTTTTACCTTCCAGTTCCTCCCTGGTTTTGCCAAGCCCATGGGCCATATATTTATTGACACGGATGAAATTGTTGTTTGTGTCCTTATAAAATATCAGACCGGGGATGTGGTCGAGAATGGATTGCAGCTGATTCGACAAAAAAACGAATTCCCCCTCCCTTTCTGTTAATTCCAATGTCAGCCGCTCTGCGATTAGCATTCGTTCCTTCGTAGCCGACAATGCCAGGTACAGGGCAAACAGGAGAAAGCTTATGGCCATGCCGCAGATTAGAATAAAAATAATCCAACTGTTGAAGTACGGGAACTGACCCCTTGATTTGGAGAAGTGTAATGTCCATGCTTGGCCGTTGAATTCCAGTGGCAGTGAAAGTGAGGTTAAAGAAAAATCATCATGGTTGAGGGTATTGCCGGCATCGCTGTCGAATAACAACCCGTTTTCAGCAACGACATCACCGTCATAAATTTGCAAATGGATCCTTTGATCGACTAACAAACCCCACGGACCCATGATGCCGTGCATTAAATCGTTCATGCGATAGGGGCTGTAAACCCATCCCATGATGGCGGCGCGGCGTTGTTCAACGGTATTGGAAGGCATCCCGTTCCGGTAAACAGGAACATACATCAGGCAGCCCGCCTGCTCATCCTGGCCCGTCTCCTGGACTAAAACGACTTTCCCGGACAGCGTGGCAGAGTCGGAATCACGCGCCATCTCCATCGCTTTCCTCCGTATGGATTCTGTAAACATGTCGTATCCGAAAGCACGGAGGTTCATGCCTGCGAAAGGTTCAATATATATGATCGAAGTATAGGTGTCCCTGTCGCCGGCCGGTTTTATTTCATAGTTTGGGAAACCCTCGTCTTTTGTGTCCTGAATATGCTTTTGCAATTCATTTTCCGGGATTATCAAAGCAAATCCGACACCTTGGACACCCGGCAGGTTTTTATTGATTTTTTCATTTTCATTAAAGGATTTCCACATTTCACGGGTCACTCTGTCAGATGATGCGAACAAGGATGAACCGCTTCGCAGGAGCAGGGCGTAGGCGCTGAGCCTGGCGGATATTTTGGTTTGTATTTCATTGCATGTTACATCAAGCTCGGATTTCATGCCGGCGTCAATGCCGCGTTTGGCGAAAAACACGGTTGCCGCGGTGAGTGAGAATCCGATCATGAGAATGACGAGGGCCTTCTGTATATTTCCGGGAATGGATCTCATGTGTTTGGTTTTCGGCGGCGAGATCTTTGAGGTGACGGTGGTGGGGCTTATCGGTCATTCGGAGGGGCGCTTCTTCAGGTGCGGTACGGTCACGCTTCCCCCCCCGGTGAGGTCTGTATGGATGGTGTGACCGCAGACACGCGCCATTTCCCAGCGGCCCGCCTTGAGTTTGAAGATGATGTCCTATCAGGGATACGAGGGTAAAATACACACGAGACACACCCCGTCAAATCCGGAATTCGGGCCGCAAATCCGGGCCTTTCTTAGCGGTAACGCCTCAGGGAGTCCCTCTCAAGCAAGTGAAGTCTCCTTTTGTAGGAAAAGTGCTGGCATGGTGGCTTGCGCTGGCGGTTTGGTGAGGTGTTGCGGGCCGAATTGATACCGTATGAGATCTCCTCAATCCAATGGCCGGCCTGTCTGCGCGTGGAATCCGGCGAGTGATGGTGCTCAAAGAACTGCGGCCTCGCCCCCACCGGACGCCCCGGAGCTGCGTCCCTGCCCGGCATCGTCGCGACTTCGCCCCCCATTGGGTGTGCGGGTGCTAAGTAAACCGTATCGGGCAGGCTGCCGCGCCACGATCCAGCCCTTGCGCTGCCCCGTTTCTAACGGATCGGCGGCTTGCGCCGGCGAGTCCAGCCATCCCCCGCCGCGCGGCGCAAACCGGGTGTCGGACAAAAGAGTTGAAGCATTGTCGTGAAGTTGGCAGATGGGGCATTGGAGCGTGTCTAGGTACCCAGTCATGGGTTGCCATGGCCCATCGGGCCATCAGACTTCAGCTCCGACCTACCAGTCCCAGGGCATCGCTAGCGCTCAGCCCTGGGCTGAAATCTCCTGGCCCATCAGGCCAACCCTCGAGCAGGCCGCCATTGGATACACGTGGCACGCAGACTGCCGCCTAACATTTTTGTCCGGCGCGCGGCGCAAACCAGTCGCTTGCAACAACATCAGGGAATTGAACTTGCCGGCCACTTCGCGTCGACAACGAGGTCGTTCAGTGGGTTCTGAGGATGATTTCGAGGCGGGCGAAATTGCCGGGCAGTGGCGGCAGCGGAATGGTTAGACAGCCGTCGCTCAGCGGTGGCAGCGGGCCGGCTTGGGAATCAAACACCACGTTGGTCCAAGCGCTCAGGTTCCGGGTGGTCTGCACGCGCCAGATCAGATCGGCTTTGGTGGCATCAAAGGGGAAGCGCAGCGCATAGGTGGAGCCGGACGACAGCAGCTGCGGCAAGCGCGCGATGACGGGTTGATACGGGCCGACGCCCAGCGCGTAACGCATGAGGTTGGAGACTTTGTCGCCTGCGGGCATGGCGTTGGGGCCGGAGATGGCGGGGTCGGAGCGCTCCGCCGGATTGGCAAACCCGACACTCACCCAAGCGGCGAAGGTCACGGGATTGCCGCCGACCAACACCTCGAGCAGGCGGCCAGCCACCGGACCGCTGCCGAAATCGAGCGCTTGCGCGGCGACCGCCCAGGTCAGCTGGTCGCTGGGGGCGGCCAACCGGTAGGGCGTCCCGAGGTGGGAAATGGTGCCGGCGGGGTCGGCAACCAACAGGCGCACCTGGGTGGCGGCCAGAGTGGCGGCGAGGTCGTGGGCGGCCGGGGTGAAGAATCCGCCGCCAAGCCGGACTCCGGCTGCGGGGGCGGCGATGTTGACAAACAGGTCGACGCTTGCCGGAGCGGCTGGGAAAGGCGCGGCCTGGGTGAGGCGCAGCAGGCTGTTGCCCGCGGTGCCGGGATATTGCAGGACGAATTCAGCAGCCGGTAGCGCGCAGGACGCGGCGCTCAGCGTGGTGAGCCGCGGGGCGAGCGTGCCGCTGCCGCTGAGCGGGCCGGTGGTGCCGCGGCCGCTCAGGACGGTGCCGGTGGTGAGTTGGACCGGCGTGGCGGACCAATTGGCGTTGATTTCCAGCGCGCCGGATGCAACCACGAGCGGGCCGGCGAAGGCCGGGCTGGCACCGCCGAGCACGAGTGCGCCGGCGCCGGATTTGGTGAGGGTGCCGGTGCCGGTGACCGCGCCGGTGAGTTCGAGGGTATTGTCGGGTCCGGCGCTGTGGATGTCGGTGTCGGCCGTTAGGGAGATGGCGTTGGTGACGATGGCGCGGTTGATGCCCTCCGGGAGGGGATCAAACCGCAGCGCGCCTAACACACCGTTGTGCTCGCTCTCGACAATGGCCGGGCCGCGGCCGGCACCTGCCAACACCAGCGCGCCGCCGAAGCTGTGGCTGCGCGCGCCATTGCCATCGTTGCCGGAAATCAGGCGCAACTGGCCACCGGCTTGCACGCTGATGCCCGAGGTCCGGCCGGGAACCGCCGGCTGGGTGACTTGGACCACGCCTTCTGCTATGAGCAGCGGACCGCTGAAAATCTTGCCGTCGCCGGTCAGGCTGGCGACGCCGAGCCCTTGTTTGATCAGGCCGCCGGGGCCGTCCCAGATTTGGCGCAGGCGCAACCCGCCATTGTCCATATCGCCTTCGATGTTGGAAACATCCAGCCGCAGCGGGGTGGTCAGATAGACGCCGCCGGGCATATCCAATTCGACGTAGCCGCTGCCGCTGCCCGCGGCGCTGAGCAAGGCGGTGGACGCGCCGCCGTTGAAGGTCAGGGCGCTGCCGGCGGAGCCGCTGATCTGGTTGCAGAATGAGCTGGCGCCAAGGTTCATTTCGAGCGAGCCGATGGTGACCGGCGCGCTGAGCGTGACGGCGCGGCTGGCGCTGGCCGGCACGCCGATGATGGCGCGCGCCGCCGGGCCGTTAGGCACCGCGGCGCTGCTCCAGTTGCCCGCGATGTTCCACTCCGCGTCGCCGCCGGGCACCAACACCGGGTCGCCGGGCAGGGCGGCGGCCTCGACCGTTAGATTGTCGAACCGGTTGTTGCCGGCAATGCCGCCCGCGCCTTGGGCAAAGGTGATGCGCAGCCCGAAGCGGGGGTTGTTGTTAGCGGCGGCCAACGCGCGGAAATCCAGCGTTGCCACCACCGGCTCGGCATCCGGGACCGTCAGGGTGGTCCACGGGATATAGGTGCTGCCATCGACGGTGTAGGCCACCGCCTGGGTGCCCGCACCCTGGGTCGAGCGGCGGGATTCATATTTGACGAAGATGTTGCGGAACCCGGTGGTGGGGATGGCCGCGCTGACCATGGTGCCGGCGGTGAGCGGGTTGTTGACGCGCAGGTGGGTGCTGGCGGCATCGCCGTTGCGCGCGTTGCGCGCGGCGAAGCCCTCGCCGTCATCCGCCAGACTGGTGCCGGCCACCGCCAGGGTGGCGCCGCCGGGGGTCTGCGCCGGATCTAACAATGCGGCGGTTTTGTTGAAATTCCAATAATGAATGAGCACGCTAGGAGCTGCCGGCGTGGCGCCGAATTGCAGTGGTTGGGACCAATAACTCCAATTGCCGGTGCTATCCTTGTGGCGGACGCGGATCCGATAGGTCTTGCCGGGTTCGGTGATGCCCAGCGGGATGGCAAACGTGCCGGGCGCGGCGCTGCGTTCACCGGATGTCCAGAGGGTTTGCGCCTCATACTTGCGCGGGTTGCCCGCGACGTAGCCGGCGAGGCCCGGGGCCTGGAGTTCGGCCAGCCGCCACTCGTGCGCGGCGTAGGTGGCGGCCCCCTGCGGGTCGCTGAAGAGCGATGAGGCGAAACTCAAACCGTTGACAGGATAGCCGGCGGCACCGGCATAACTGATGGTCGGTTTGTTAGGATAATCGGTGTTGGCCGCGGTGGTTGGATTGCTGTTGCAATCGACCCAGCCGCCATACAGCGCTTCAAATTCGAGATACTTGTAGCCGAAGCCTTTTTGGCGGTTCGCATCGGCATCGGCGCCGGCGCCGATGCCGGGCATCGCCTTGCGGTTCCAAGTGCCGCCGGGCCAGCTGTTGGTGGCGTAGTTGACCAGCCATTGCATCATGCCCGCGTGGTCGCTGAAGCCGTCGGCATCGGCGTCGGCGAGCGTGCGCAGCCACGAGCCGGTCTGTGTGGTGCCGCCCAGCCCGCCGCGCGTGCCATCCAGATAGGTGGCGCGGAAGAAATTCCCCTTGTGGCTGGTATAGCCGCTGTTGGCCCCGTCGCCTGGGGTGTGCGGGTTGAGGTTCCACATGGCGGCGTCGAGCTTGGCCCAAGTGAGCGACTGCCCGGTGGGATTGACGAACTGGGCGTATTCATCGATCAACTGGCCGATCTGGCCGCCGTTGGCGCTGCCGTCCGAACCCATCAGTGAGAGCACTTCGCGGCAGCGGTTGCGGTACTCGCGGGCGATGTTAGGCCAGCGCGAAATCGCGCGGATCGCATTGGGCGCGCTGGCCACCACGATGGAGTTGTCCATGGTGCCGCCCCAGTGGTGGGCGGCGATGTACATCATGTCGAGGTCGTAGGGAATGATGACCCAGCGGTTGTCGGTGGGGCGGTGATAGAAGCGGTAGTTATCGCCGGGCCGCAGGTCGACGTTGCCGACGAGGCGGTTGAGTGCGAGGAAGGTATAGAGTGTGGGCAGGTCGATGTTATCGCGGTACCACTGTTCGGTCTGCCCGGCGGCCACCAGGCCGGCGCTGAAGCTATTCCAGTCCGAGGAATCGACCACCTGGGTGGCACCCTGGTGTTTTTTGTCACCGGCACCGCCTTCGATCGCGTAGAGGTTGCCATCGGCCAAGGCGCGTTCATTGAGGAAGTTGCCCTCGGTGGGTTCGAGGCCGAGATAGAGCCCCCACAGATCGCCCTCGTATTGCGAGGTGGGGGAGGATTCCAGCGCGTCGTCGATGACCCGCAGGTGCATGTACTGGGTGTTCATCGATGGCAGGCCGAAGAGTTGGAAAATCCGGCTGCTGGACGCCTCCTCGACTCCGGCGGACCCGCGGTGGAGTGACGCCCACGGGCTGGCGTTGCCGTTGATGAGCAGGTTGTTCCAGGTTGCCGCGTAGGGCTTGCCGTAATTGTCGTAGGCCTGGTAATCGCGGGCCCGGTTGAAATAGATGTTCCATTTGTTCTTGCCGCTCACATGGGTCGAGATGATGCCGCGCACGCTGTATTGGATGTGGTCGAACACCACCCCGCGCTCAACAACCGTGCAATAAAACCGGGTTGCGTCATAACTGCCGCTGTATTGGCAGTTATAGATGTCGGTGGCGGTGGCAATGAGCTGGAACGGCGGCAGGCTTGCGAGCAGGGATGACGGATAGGTCTGGCTGGCGGTGGCGGCGAAGCCGTTGAAGGCGGTGGGCCGAATGGCACCCGTCCAGGCTGGCACCCCGGCATAGACGAAGTAGGCGAAGTTCGGTTGCTCGTCATCGGCGTAGGGCACGGACTGCGCGTTTCCTAACAAATCCGCGAAGGCTATCTTGTAGCGCACCAGGCTGCGGTTGGTCTGGAGGCGGGCGGGCAGCACCGCGGTGTAGACCGAGTCCCCGGCCACGGTATCGCCGTTGCTGCCGTCGTCCACCATGGCAAGAGCGGTCCACGAGCTGGCGTAGGCCGCGTCGGTCTTGCGGATATAGGCACCGGGACTCACCACCTGATAGGCAAGGGTCACCGCGCCCATGCCGTCGGGGTCGGTGATGTGGGCGGTGACGGTGACCGGTTGGTTGGGCACGGGCGAGGTGGGCGTGTGGACCACCTGCCGGGCTTGCGGCGCAATTTTGTTAGATACTTGGGCGGCGCGGTTGGCGGTGCCTGGGGTGGGGCTGGAGGAACCAGCGGTGGCAGGGCTGGACAAATCCACATTCAGGTTGAAATCGGAGCTGCCATTTTGGGAGACGTTGGCGCCGAGGATAGTGAGCACGTTGGTCCCGCCGAACAAATACGAGGCGGTGTTGGGCAGGGTGATGGTGGACCAGGCGGCGGTACCGATGGTGGCGGTGGCAACCGCGTTGTATGCGACCTGGCCAGCGGGCATGTTCGTGCGGAAAACTTCGGTGCCATTGATCCATATCACGCAGCCATCGTCATAGAGCACACTGAGCGTCAGTGTTTGGGGGATCTGGCCCGCCGTGACGGTGAATGATTTGCGGGCGTAGACGGTCGTGTAGTTAGAGATTTCGACTCCCTTCATGTCTGCAAGCGTCGTCGCGCAAGCCACGCTGGTGCCATAACCGATCGGGGTTTGGCCGGTGGGCCAGGCGGTGTCGTTGTAGGCCACGGTGCGCCAGGCGTCGACCGGAGTGGATGCCTCGGCCGTGCCTTTTTGGTATTTCCAACCGCTGGCACCGGCGGCGATGAAGGTTGCGGCGGCTGTGCCAGTGGCGCCCGAGGAGCGCCAGGATCCGCCGAGGTCGTTGTCGAGCGAGGGGTGGAGCAACTCGCAGGACGGGCCTGCGCCGTCGGCGGCGGTGGGCCACGGGAAGCCGGCCGAGTAGCTGACGCGATCCATCAGCGAGCCGGCGGCATCGCGCAGGTCGATGGTTTCGCCGGTTCTGGACAGGTGGCCGGTCCATGGGCCCAGCACGCCGGTGATGGTGAATTTGGTTTGGAGGGTGGCCGGGTTTTCGCCGATGACCTTGTAGCCGCGGGCGGGAATGGAGGTTCCGGCGGGCATGGTGAAGGTGACGGAGCTGGCGAGCGACCAGCCGGAGATATCGAGCGGGGCGTCTCCGGGATTGTAGAGTTCGACGAATTCCTCGAGGCTGGTGGGGTCGAGCGAATTGTAGTGGAACTCGTTGATCACCGCGGTGCCGGGCAGCAGCGCGGCGCGGGTGGACAGTGGCAGCATCGTGACAATGGCTGCCATCACGAGGAACTGGCTGCGAATCGGTGGTTGCACGGGTTTGGTGCCAGCGCTGCCGGCCGGCACGCGGGTTGTTAGGTGACTGCTAGAAAGGTGGCAACCAAGGATGGCTTCATGGCGGTGTGTCCGCGATTCATTCAGCTGCCGTGAATGCAAGTTTCGCTGTTTGCGGTGCCAGTGGCGCGATTTCAACGGTGTTCTCGCCGGCCTTGAGCTGCCGGGTGATGTCCAGCCGGGTCGGCTTGCCGATCACCCCGCCGGCTTTCGTGCCGTTGACCGTCACCGCCGCCGAGTCATCGGGCAAGCCGTCCATCACCAAATGGACGCGGACTTTCGCCAGATTGACATCGGCCGGAATCGTCACGCGGCTGCGGAACGGATCGGCGGCTTTGACGGGGCTGAGGGTCAACGGCCGGCCCGGTTTCGGCGCCGGCGTCACGGGTTCGGCCGGGGGATTCGGGTCACGCACCAACACCATAGGTTCGCGCACTTGCACTGTGCCAGGCTCGACGCGCAGCGGCCGGGCCACCTTGTTGGCATGGAACACGATAAGCTGGGATTCCAGCGGTTCCAACGTGAGGGAGAACTCCACCTGGTTTTCGGCGATGCGCTGGAATGGCAGGGCGGTGATTTCGTTGCGCATGGCATCCCAGACTTCCGGTTCACCGTGGGCGGTGGCGCGGAACTTGAAGGTTCGCGCCGCGCCCAAGTGGTTTTGGTTCGCCACGAAGAACAAATCCCGGCCGTCCTTCACGCGATGCAGCACATGCAGCCAGCCGCCGGCATCCCCATCTAACACTTCGAGCGCCGGATGCACGTTGGCATCGCCCGCCAGCGCGGCGGCGAGTTCTTCGCGGCCGGGATTTGCGGAGAGCAGATACGAGCGCCCGCCGGCGGCGTTGGTCTTGCACGCGGTGGCAGCGGGCTTCGCGTTGTCCCCCCAGATTTCACGGCACAGGGCAAGCACATCCGCGCCGCTCTTGTCGATGGTGGCGGACTTCGACGGCAAGAACCCGTAGCCGATAACCACGCCGCCACCCTCGAGAAACTCTTTGGCCTTGGCCAAGGTGGCGTAGGGGATCACCTCGACCGGCGGCACGATCAGGACGCGATACCGTTCTTCATTGAGCTGGATCTCTTTCTGGTGGAGCGAAGCCTTGCCCTCGAAAACTTCCATCGGCAGCCAATCACAATCGTATTGCGAGTCTTGAATGGCGTTGGTCATCGTCTCGGGCGGAACCATCTTGCCGACTTGGCCCAGGTTGCCGGAAAACAGGATCGCCACGGGACAAACATGCCGCCCGCCGGTGAGCATCAGGCTCAGCCGGTTCGTGTAGTCGGCAAACACGCGGTACAATGGCCAACGCGGCTCGAAGCCGCCATTGTAGAAAAACGGCGGGCAGTCGTCGTCATAGGGTGCCCGCGGGTTGAACGAATGCGGGATCATGAAATTCACCCCCGACACCTGCATGTGGTCGGTCCACCACTTCATTTCCGTATAGGTAAGGTCCTGGCCCCAGGCGCCGAAAATCTCGACCATTGCCACGTCGTCCGGCTTGCCGAAGACATGGGAGATGGAACTGCCGAGCTTAGGCGTTTGCCACTGCCACTTGACATCGGCCTCGGATTTCTTTCCCGGCACGAACTGCTTGTACACCGCGTCGATGCCCCCCATGTCGCTGTACTTCTGCAAGCGCATCATGTCGCCGGCGCAGAAGTCGCGATGAAAATAGAGGCCGCTGTCTTCAGCCCAGTGGCCGTGCTCGCTGAAATGGCCGATCGACTTCACTCCGCGCTCGTGGCACCAGGCGGTCATTCTGCCGTACATCGTGCGCCCCCAGCATTCCGCAAAGGCGTCGAGATATTGATATCGTGCGGCGAGCTGTTCCTCGCCGGCCAGCCCGAACTTGTAGGCGACGTAGGCCTTTTTCCAATCCATTTTGCCCTCGGCCAACACCCGCTGCAGCTCGCTGCCCCAATCGCCGCGGGTCTCCGGTTCGTCGTAAAAGAATCCGCGGATGGTCTTGCCGAAGTCGGCCTTGAAGCGGTCGTAGTGCGGCTGGTAAACGGTTTGCAGATACCAATCGACGCAATCCTTGCTGGCACCATCGATGCTCAACTGGCCGTTGCCCAGCGGCGGTGCCTGGACGTGGGTGAAGTTCATGACCTTCCACTTGCCGGCGGGCACCTGCCATGAAAGCTTGCCACCCTGGATCTGCGGCGCAAGATCGACGAGGCTGTCGCCTGCAATCTTGGCATCGGCGGCCAAGCGGCCGGCGACGACTGCGACATGCCGGTCGCCGCCGTAGCCATCGGCAACCAACAGGCGCGGGCCTTCCACCTCAATGGCGGAAGCCTCCAAACGCTTCGCCGCATAGCGCGGGGGCACCCTGCCGCCGATACCCTGGCTGGGAAAATACATTTCATCAAAGATCCACAGCTGCAGGCCGCGACGCTTGGCGCCCTCCAGGCAGAACGCCAGGTCGCGGTACCAGCCCTCACCGAGCCAATCGTTGTGCTGGCGCGATTCGGCGGTGAAGCAGCCGTTGCCGCCCTCGACGACCTTGTCGAGCTCCGCTTCCAACTGCTGGCGCGTTTCATCGCCACGCAGCCAGAAGAGCGGTCCGGTGAGCTGGCGCGATTCGACGGGCAATTCGCGAAATGTCTTTTCAAGCGGCCCCGCCAGATCGGTGCCGGCTCGCGCGATTCCCGCCAGCGCGCCGAGCGCCAAGCCCGTCATCAGGAACAATGCCGGGAAATTGTTTTTCGGGTTCATTGCCGAATTGCCGGACGCGGGTGTTGAGGGGGTGTCGCTCATGGGTCGGGCGCTAGCATGCGACATGGCGCCGCTAACGGAAGTATAATCGCCCGACCAGAGTCATTGAAACCGGCAAGGGGTTGTCCACCGAGACCAACCAGGTGGCTCGCCGGATGTGCGTGCCCTGTGGCAAGGCCAAGCTTAGTCACCTGTAGATCCCGCTGCGGCGACCTACCTTCACGACCACCACGACCAGGCGCTGGTCTACGATTTCATAGACGATCCTGTAAGCACCCTGGCGCACGCGGTAGTAATCCAAGCCGGACAACTTGACGCAACCCGGTGGCTCGCTTCATGGGGTGATAATGTGACGTTAAAACATCAAAACGTCAAACGGTTTTGCCCGGCAATTCCTTCCCGGCCTGCCTTAATGGCGGCCCTACAGGCCGCAGGTTCCACGACCCACCCCGACCCAGCCCGTTGGGCTGGGCTAAGGGATATCGGCCCTTTGGGCCTTACGTTTACGCGCAGGCCCGGCGGGCGGCGCGATCC
>CAIZNN010000088.1 GCA_903934285.1 Akkermansiaceae bacterium
CTTTACGCCGTCGTCCCGCCCAAGCCGGATGAATTCCCCGCCGCCCGTCCCGGCGCTCTTTTCTGCCTCCGCCGTTCAAGGAGTGTGGGCGCCCCGCCCACATCTTCCACCTCTTCAGCGCCTTCCACCTCTGAAAACCTCAACCCGCTCGCCCCTCACTTCCTCGTTTACATCCTCGACGATGGCACCGCCCGATTTTCCTTTGTCCAGCCAAAGGAAACACTCCTCCTCCTGCGTGGCCTGGCCGGTGGTCACCCCGCTGCCTTCGAGAGACTCTGCGACCTGTTCGACACCCGCACCCAAGGCGGCACGGACATGAGCCATTATGATGTCCTCGCGACGAGCGCCCTCGCTTCCATCGAACGCACCTTCCAGAAACGCGCCGCCACATCGCTGCTTTCCAGCCGCGGCGGCCTGTTGCCCACCCTCGCAGAGACCCCCAAAGCCGACGACGGGGATTGGGAACTCGTCACCTGGCTCGCCGTGCTCGACCCAAAGTCCTGAACCCGGAACGTGCATCGCCATGATTCAATCCTTTGCCGATCATATTTCATGAACCGTTTTGAATCCCAGCACACCGAATGGAAGGAGTCGTGGCGCGACGACCTCCTCCGCTGGGTCTGCGGATTCGCCAATGCCGAAGGGGGGCGCTTGGAAATCGGACGCAACGACAAGGGTGAAATCGTCGGCCTGGCGAACGCGCCAAAACTGCTGGAAGACCTGCCTAACAAGATCCGCGATCTGTTGGGTATCCTCGTTGCGGTCAATCTCCACCATACCGATGGCAAGGCATGGCTCGTCATCGAGGTGGACGCATACCTCAACCCGATCAGCTACCGTGGCCACTACTATATCCGCAGCGGTAGCACCTTGCAGGAAATCAAGGGATCTTCACTCGACCGCTTCCTTTTGCGCAAACAGGGCCGCACTTGGGACGGCGTGCCCGTGCCTAAAGTGAAAACCGGCGACTTGTCCGCTCCGGCCATCCGAAAATTTCGGGAAATGGCCGCCCGCAGCGGGCGCCTTGATCCTGCCGATCTCCGCGTGTCGGACGCCGCTCTGATCGAAAAACTCAAACTCACCGAAGGCGATTATCTCAAGCGTGCTGCGTTGCTGCTTTTCCACGAGGACCCGGAGCGCTTTGTGACCGGCGCCTTCGTAAAAATCGGTTATTTCCGCTCGGCTTCCGACTTGGCATACCACGACGAAGTGCATGGCAACCTCTTCGAGCAAACCGCCCAAACCATCGATCTTGTGCGGACCAAGTATCTCAAAGCCGCCATCACCTATCAGGGCATCCAGCGCATCGAACGCTACCCGGTGCCCAATGCAGCTCTGCGCGAGGCGATCCTCAACGCACTGGTGCATCGGGACTATGCTGTCGGTGCGCCCGTGCAAATTCGTGTCTATGAAAACCGCCTGAAAATCTGGAACCCGGCCGTCTTGCCGGAAGGCTGGACCTTGGAAAACCTGTTGGCGGATCATGCCTCCACCCCATACAACCCGTTCTTGGCCAACGCCTTCTTCCGCGCCGGCGAAATC
>CAIZNN010000089.1 GCA_903934285.1 Akkermansiaceae bacterium
GTGTCCAGCGACAATTAGAAAAAACTTTGGCGACAATTAGAATTGACCACCGACGACAATTAAAACTGCCCACCGGCGACAATTAGACCGGCACGTATTTTGGAGGGGGGGGCGGGATTGTGGTGGTCTTCCGTGTGAGATGGGCAAGGATCGGGCGTGGTCCGAAGGATACGGCTCTGCCGGAGGGCAACCGGAGCGGCGGATCCCGCCAAAGGGGCATAGCCTCAGTGCCGCAATGAAGCGCAATCGCCTCGTTGCGGCACCATGCCTTCGGGCAAGACAGATGCCCCTTGGCCCAATGCGTAAAACTCCGGGGGTTTGGGGGCAGGCCCCCAAGCAACGGTGCCTAACCGGCATCCGGTTTTTGCGCTTTCTCGCCAGCCTTCCTGGCGCGCTGGCTCGCACCGTCGAACTCCAGGATGATGGCATGGTGCACCAAACGGTCGATGGCGGCCATCGTCGTCATCGGATCCTTGAAGATCTGGTCCCACTGGCTGAAGACCAGGTTCGAACTGATCAGAATGCTGCGCCGCTCGTAGCGCTCGGCTAACAGCGTGAAGAGCACTTCCATCTCTTCCCGGTTCTGCTGAACGTACCCCAAATCGTCAAGGATCAGGACATCATAGCGATCGAGCTTCTTGAGTTCATTTTCCAACCGCAAGTCGCGCTTGGCGGCTAACAACTGACCCACCAGTTTGAATGTCGGACGAAACAGCACCCGCTTGGAATGCCGCAGGATGAGTTCGCGACCGAGGGCCGCCAGGAAATGCGTCTTGCCTCGCCCGGGTAGTCCGAAGGCCAGCACGTTGACCGCACGATCCACAAAGCCACCTTCTATCAGCGCGGGCAGTTGCCGCCGCACCTTGACCGGCAACAACGCCTCATCAAGCGTGCTGAGCGTTTTGGTCTCGGGCAACCCCGACTCGGCCAACAGGCGCACCGTGCGCTTCTGGGCTCGCTCGACCGCCTCGCTCTCGCACAGGTGGCGCAGCACCTCGCGATGGCTCCAGCCATCCTTCTCGGCGCGCTGCATCACCTCCTCGTATTGGCCTGCCATGGTCGCCAGGCAAAACGACCGCAACAGCATCACGGTGGCATCCGTTTGCGCGCTCATACCGCCACCTCCTTGCGCTCGGATGGCTCTTCCGGTTCGTCTTCCTCCCAGCCGTCCAACAACGCATCGTAAGCCTTCAGGCACACTTCCAATGGCGGTCGCTCCCGCCACTGCTGTTGGAGATCCCGCCAGGTGTCTAACATCCCAAGCACCTCCTTGGCCGAGATCACCGGGTTTGGCGCTGACACCAAATGTTCCAAGGCGTTTTCGACCGGGGTCAGCCCTTCGTCTGCCGCCACCTTGAGGATTTCGAGATAACGCCGGTCCGCTTGGGTGCTGATGCGTGCCAGATGATCGTAGGCGGCACGGAACACCGGTGCCGGGAACAACTCCTCGCGCCAGCGGTAGCCGGCAAATGCGCCGGGCTTGCGCAGCAAATGGCCGATCACATGCCGGAAGTCGATGACCGCTCCGCGGTCCCCACCGTTCAACGGCAGTTGCGCCACTTCCTGCGCGCCAGCTAACAACACGATGCGGTTCTCGTAAATGCGCGCCAGCAGTTTCGTGCCGATCAACCTGCTGGGAACCGAATATCGCAGCTTGCGCACGCGGATGGTGCTGTTGTTCCCAACGCTGACCATCAGCTCGCGGTAGTCCGGCAAATCCTTGATAACCGTCTCCCTCATGGCCGCCAGATCTTCACCCAAACGCTTCATTCTGAGCCGGTTGGCCGCATCCAACACCCCGGCCAGGAACCGGTCATAATCCTCCTCACTGGAAAAATCCCGGCTGCCGCGCAGCAGCAGGTGCTGGCGGATGCGCCGTTTCAAATGCCCGTGACTGCTCTCGCAATCGCCGTTCTCCTGTGGCCGCGCCACATTGATCGTGCGCGGTTCGATCCCGTAATGCGCGCAAATGCCCAGATACTCATCGTTGAACCCGCGCTCCGCGCCGCCCCGCTTCAACTGGTGGGTGGCAGTCGACGAGTGGTCGGTTAGCAACTGCCGCGGCACTCTGCCCAGCCGCCCCAGCGTCGCCTTCAAGCCTCCGCGCAGCGACAGCGTTGACTCGCTGTGCGCCCGCACCGCCCACTCCCAGTTCGAATACGGCAGCACCGCGTGGAACAGCTTGTGCGCAAAGGTCTTCCCTTCGATCGTGATCCCCAGCTCGCCCATGTCAGTCCAGTCCACCGCCAACTCCTCGCCGGGCTTGTGGTCCTGCGTGAAAAACACCTCCTTCTCCGGCCCTTCCACCAGACGCCACGTCTTCACCCTGCGCTGGAACGTCCGCAACAACCCGGCCTTGACCCCTCCGGGAGGGCTCTGCGCCAGATGCTCGAACAGCGCCTTGGCCTCCAGTTCCGGGGCCTGGCGCAACATGTCCAGCGCCTGCGGCCAGAACTCTTCCAGCGGGTCTTCCCGCGTCCTCCAGGTGTGCGGCGCCTGCCGCTGCTCCATAACGTCGTCCTGCCGCAAATAATTGCGCGCCGTAGTGCGGGATATCCCCGCTTTGATTGCACTCATGCTGATGTTTGCTCCTTGGTTGCGCTCGAAAACGAGCTTGGTGAGTTGGGTTCTTTTGACCACAACCCCAGAGCAGCACCCGCCGCCCCAACCGGTGTCAAACAGCATGCTGCATCACCCCAAAAAACCGCCCTCCCAACTGGACAGTTCTAATTGTCGTCGGCGACCAGCTTTAATTGTCGTCACACA
>CAIZNN010000090.1 GCA_903934285.1 Akkermansiaceae bacterium
CCAACGCCTCGGCATCGATTGGAAGCAGGCCTGCCCCGCCAGAAAATTCATCATGAAATGAAACCGACTTTGTAGTGCCTTTCGAAGCGAATCCCTGCAAAATCAAGGCCTACAGCCTCATGATAAGAAACTTGGGCTAGAGTCCTTGAAAGAACGCATGTGTTGTCGTCAGGTCAAATTTCTTCGTCTTGCGTCTTGGGTCTTGTAGTCTTGCGTCTTCTTCTTCATCCGTGGTCATCTTCGTCCCGCATTGCCATTCAAGCCCGGCAACCGCGCGCCAATGTGCCAAAGCATTTTCCACCGGGATCAGGAACTCTGAGCAGGCGGATTCAGTCGCGTGATTGTTGGAGGGGTGCGGGCGGCGCGGTCAGGAGCGTGGCGCCGAGGATGCCGAGGATGGTTTCGGTGGCGACGCAGCGGAACTCGATGGAGCGGAGGGGGCGGGTTGGGTCGAGCAGGACATCGGTGACTGCCAGGTTGGGCTGGTTGCCGCCCATGTTGAGAGGGTTG
The DNA here is from genome assembly GCA_903934285.1 of Akkermansiaceae bacterium. GTDB lineage: Bacteria > Verrucomicrobiota > Verrucomicrobiia > Verrucomicrobiales > Akkermansiaceae > Luteolibacter. The sequence goes on from CAIZNN010000090.1 coordinate 511, forward strand.
ATGTCGCCCGTCAGCGTGCCATAGGGCATGGTCCAGGCCCGCGGGCAAGAGGGTTGCGCGAACATGGGCAGGTTGCGGGGCGGCACCAATGTCACCAACTGGTCGGCGCCGCGCTCGTAATGCACGACGATCTCGGCGCCGGGATAGTAGCACTTGACGGTTTTGGTTAGGTTGGCGGTGAGCAGATAGAGTTTTTGGGCCATGGGCGAGCCGGGAAACCTCAGTGTCGCCACACTGGGCAACTGCGCGTACGGCTCGGTGCACGCCAGGGCCAGGATGTTGTTATTGCGCGCGGGTTCCGGCGCCGCCCCTGCCGGCGGCGGTGTTGGCATCGCCTGATTGGCCTGGTCGGCCTGGTCGGCCTGGTTGGTTGCGGCGGTCCTGGTATTTGCCGTGCGGGTGCGGAATGGCACGCCGGCGGTGGTAGCGGTGAGGGGTGGCAGATCGGGGGCGGCGAAGCGCGCCTTGGAGGTCCAGCCTTCCGGCAGCGACTGATACTCGAACTGGGCGACGGGCGGGGTGAGCAGCACGAAGCCGAGCTGGTCGCGTGGCGGCGGCGGGACGCGCCAGTCCACCCCGATGCCGCAGCCGGTGTAATCGTGCCGCCACTGAAACCGGGTGCTGTACAACTGGGTCATCGCAATGTTGTAGTGGCCGCTGAGGTCGATCGTCCGGAACCGCCCGGCCGTGGCCGCGGCGTCGCCTAACGGCCATGTCAGTGCCTCGCGCGTCTGGGCCTGGCCGGCCATTTCGACAGAAACCGCGGTGCTGCCCGGCGACAGGCGCGACCATGCCAGATCAAGCGGAACCTCTAGCGTTGCAACGCCCCCCGGGTCGATGCCGATGCGCCGCACCATGCTCACTCCGGCCACGCGGATGGTTGCATCCTGGTCGAGCCGCGCGAGGCTGTTGTTAGCAATGTCAAGTGAGAGGGTCCGGCGGCTGGCGTCGATTGCCGGCGAGAGGACGGCGGCGCCGCCGGCCTCCTTGCTGGTCCTCGACTTCTCCATCAGCAGCCACGGCTCCTGCACAGTGAGGTCCAGGGCCCGCAGCCACCGGCACGGGCCCGCCGCCAGTTCCAGAAACACCGTGGCCCTGCCTGTTGCGGCCCCCATCAAGACCGCCTTGTCAGCTCCCTGCTTCCTGCAAACCTTCATCTTCTCCTGCGGATCGAGGATTGATAGAATCCGCGCGTTCTTCACGGCAAACACCTGCTCCTGGTCTATCAGCAACACCTCGCGCCCGCTGACCCCTGCGCGTGGCCCGAGCCGCACTTCGAAGCGGTGGTGCCTGGCGGCGGGTGACATCATCTCAACGCGGCAGCAACCCACCGCGCTGACCAGGTCAGGCGTCATCTCCCGCCCGTTGAGCGTGGCGGCGAGCACTTCGGCTTGCACGGGGATGCGTGCGAGCACCCGCCGCTCCACCGGGGTTGTCACGTCGAGCAGAATCCTGCCGTCCTGCTCGCTCCAGTGATACGCCACGTCGGGTCCGGTGATCTGCGCCTCGTGCCATGAGCCGGGCAGCGCGGGCTCCAGCACTAACAAATTCTTGTCGAACTGCGGCTCGATGCCAAACAATCCCTGTGCCACCGCCTGCACGAACTGCGGTTCCAGCTCGACAATCTGCCGCATGCCGCTGCCGCGGCCGTCATTGAGGGTGCCGTGGCACAGTGTTGCCGTGTCGCTCTTGTAGAGCGTCTCGGAGATCGTCTTGAGCGAAGGCCAATAGTTGTCGCTGTCGCCGCTCTTGGCGGCGGAAAGCGCACTGATGCTGGCGTCGCCGTTGGCGACGTAGTGATGGCTCCACTCGATGGGCCACCAGTCGTTGATCAGCTCAATGGTCACTCCCGGCGCGGTTGTTAGCTGGAAGTTGTCCCTGACGTAGCGCATGGCCATGTATCGTTGCATCGGCGTGCCCACGCCGCGCCATGCGAGGTAATTTTGTTCCATCACCTCGGGCCGGAGGCGTCTGGTGCCATTCCACTCAGCCGAACAAAACGCGCCGACCTCCTTGCCCCACAACTGCGCCGCCAGTGCCATCTCGCTCCGCTGCAGCAATTGCTGGTAACGCCCCAACACGCTGCCACCGCTCTGGCCGCCAACCAACTCCGTAACATCCCGATCATCCACGGCCGCCGCCATGGCCACCGCCGCGCGCAGCGCCGCCACTGCCATACCGGTCCACAGCGCGCACTTGCCGCCGCGGGCTTGGGTGTCGCAGTTCCACGTCTCGTAGTAGCCCGTCATGATGCCATCGCCGTCCGGGTCGCTGGCGCCGAGCCCTTGTTCGAGCGCCCGCCGCACCGTCGGCCACATCGACCTAACAAACCCCTTGTCGCCGCTCCAGCGGTAGTGGTTCCACACCTGCTCGACGAAATAGAAGTTTTGTTCCTCGCACCAGGAGCTGATGGCGAAGGCCGGGGTGAAATAGCGCATGCGGCCCTTGGGGTCCTGAGTGCCGCTGATGAACTTGAGTGAGTCTTCCACCTCCTGGCCCAGGCCCGCATATTCATAGCCATAATAGCCGCAGTTGATCTTGCCGTACTTGGCAAAGGTCAAGCCATGAATGAAGGCCGGATACTCGTATTGCGTCGCCAGGGCGGCCGCCGTGTTGTTGAACGCGTTGTCGAAGCGCGCGTCAGGCGTCTGGATCCGCAGTGCGTTGCGCCGCTGGTGCCACTGCGTTTCTGCGGCGGCCAGCGCCTCGTCGCACGAGGCCAAGACCGCGGCAAACTTCTTGTCATAGTCCAGCCCCCTGCCCACCCAATGTTCAAACCACCGTTGCTTCATTGCATCGAGCCACGCCGCGTCGGCGAACGGCCGCCCGACGAGTCGCGCGTAGGCGTCGTCCACGGACTTGTGATCGTAACCGGTGTATCCCCACACCACCACCAGACGGCTCTGCGCGGTCTTGCCAGCCTCCACCGACAGTTGCACATTCGTCGTCGTGGCGTTGACCGTTCCGTTGTTCTCCGCCACTCCAGCCAGCACGCGGGAGTATTGGCCGGCGACCATCTCGCTGTGCCCCGCCGGGGAAACCCCGGCGGGCGGCAGCCCCACAAACTGCCACCCCAGTGTGACCTGTGTTGCCACATCCGAACGCAGCCGCGCCGTCGTGACAAATCCGTAAACCCCGTTCAGCAGAATGGTCGTCAGCTCGACGGTCACCCCGATTTGCTTGTCGCTGCACACCCATCTGGCGGAACCGGCTGATAGATATGCGTCGATCGAATCGAACTGCTCGAGTTCCTTGGTTATCCCGGCCACGGTCACCAGCGGGCGCAACTCGCCCTTGACGCCAATGCCGTCGAGCAGTGCAGGGGCGGCATACGCCGAGGTGCCGGCCCGCAAGCGCAGCCGCAGCCGCGGCTTGTCGCCGGCGTCCAACCACCATGTCCCACCGGTTAGAATGTGGTTGCACGCGCGCCGACCGTTATGAATCGTCAGGCTGTCGCCTTCGAACGGCGCGTAGTCCGGCTCGTCCGCGGCCTTGGCCGGCTCGGTGAAAAAGAAGCCGCGCCCGATATTCAATCCGGTTTCCACCGGCACCACGCGGGGTTGCTGCGGCCCGTGCTTGAACTCGACGTCCACGGCGAGGTCCCGCGCCTCACATGACAGGCATGGCATGGCACAAAGCAAAGCCGCCAGCGCCACAAGGGAGATGTTAGAAGTTTGGCATTTCATAGGGAGCACCTCCATGTATCTAGCAACTTGGTCATTTCTTCAGGATGAATCCGGCCCTGACCCAGTTGGCCAGGTTAAACGGGTTGTGGTTGCCCTCATCATCGGCCACCAGTGAGATCCGCCGGCTGCCGGCGGGGATTTTCACGTCGAAGCGCCAGGTTGGCTGCGAGATGCGCAGCACCGGGCTGTGGGCCACGCACTGGCCGTCGATGAACACCTTGAACACCACGCTGGGATACATCGCCAGGTTGCGGCCCAAGTCCTTGGCCAGCAGGTTGTCATCGATGCCCGCCAGGGCGACGAAGCGGTCCCATTGCGGGTCGATGGCATAGCGCAGACATGCCGGCGCGCGCATCCCCACGCCTTTGTCATATTGCACCGCACGAATTTGTAAGGTGCGCTTCTCATATGACTGGTTCATCAGCGGCTGCCACAGGCACGCGAACGTGTCGTGGTTGAGTTGGCCGTACAGATCCTGCATGGGTGTTACGCTATCGAGCGTGATGTCGGGCACAGGCGGCAGCGCCGGCAACAACACATAATAAGCGCTCGTATCCAACGAGACCTTCCTGCCGCCCCGGAATGCCGCCGCGCGCAGCGTCGCGGTCTTCTCCACAACGACGGGGCCTTGGTACTGGGGGGCGGCGGTGGTCACCTCGCCTGCGTCGAGGGTGTAACGGATCTCGACGTTCTCGAGCCACGGTGCCCGCAGCGAGATCTTTGTTGATCCGCTGAAGACATAGGGCCGTGCGGGCTGGCCCCAGGGCGCGATGCGAACCGTTTCGACCACCCAATTGTCATCCCACACGCCGGCCTTGCGCAGTTCCTCCATCAGATTGATCAGCGGCACGCCGGCGCGCTCCAGATCGTCATCGGTCCGGGCGGTGCCGTCGTCCGGGGTGATGCCCGCGTCGGCATCATGGCCGCAGTAGGCGTCGTTGAGATCGCGCGCCACGCTGCAATCCACGCCGGCGCCGTACATGGCGCTGAGGGCGTCGGGTTTGCCGAACAGGCAGATATTGGTATGCAGGCCGGTGAAGATGATATGCTTGAGGCCTTTCTGTTTGCAGATGCCGTAGACTTCCGCCAGCCCGCAGACTATGTAATCATCTTGGGCGATGTTGAGGGCGGGGCAAATGGCGTCGAATCCATAGTTCGACAGGCAGGGGAAGCCCTTGCCGCACATGCAGGGTGGGCGGGCGACGGTGAACGTGCAGTCGAGCTGGCGCACGGCCGGCACCGGGCCATACGGCACTGCCAGCGCCCGCTCGCGCTGTGGCGTGCCCACGTAGTTGCCCGCCACGTCGGATGGCGCCCACATCACCGTCATGCCCAACTTGCGCGCGCACTCCAACGCCCGGTTCCATCGCGGAACCATCGCCCCGACCCGTTCGGTGGCGGTCATGCACCAATGGTAATTCCACGAGTCGATGACCATCACGCCGGTGGTGGCCGGGTCAATGGTTTTCGTTGTGGTCACGACCTCATTGTTGGCGTTGCGGGTTCTCTGCGCGACTTCCAGCATCCTGGTCTCCGCCAGTGCCGGAGCTGCCGTGGTTAGAATGATCCCGGCCAACAACAACAACAGGTGTTTGGTATGAGCTCTCATCGGGCGTTGTGGCCTTGGGTTGCTGGAGGCTGGGCAGTCGCGCCGCCTAACACAAACCCCGCCCCGGCCCAGTTGGCCAGGTTGTACGGGCTGTGCTTGCCGTCGTCGTCGGCCACCAGTGAGATCCGCCGGCTGCCGGCGGGGATTTTCACGTCAAAGCGCCACGGTGCCTGCGAGATGCGCATCACCGGGCTTTGGGCCATGCACTGGCCGTCGATGAACACCTTGAACACGACGCTGGGATACATCGCCAGGTTGCGGCCCAAGTCCTTGTCCAACAGGTTATCATCGATGCCCGCCAGCGCCACGAAACGGTCCCATTGCGGGCCGATCTCATACCGCAAGTAGGCCGGCGCCCGCATTCCCACGCCCTTGTCATAGGTCACCGCGCGCATCCGCAGGGGTTGTCTCTCGAACGATTGGTTCATCACCGGCTGCCACAGGCACGCTGCGTACACCGGGCCTGCGGCGGCGTACAGGTCAGCCATCGGCGTGAGCGTGTCGAGCGGCAGCGCCGGCGGTGGCGGCATCGGACCGAGTCTAACGAAATAGCCGGAGCCGTCGAGGCTCACCTGCCGGCCATTTCTAAACGCCGCGGCGTGCAACACGGTGGTCTTGTGCAAGGTGACTGGCTTGCCCTCGTATTTGGCTGCCCCGGCCGTCACGGCGCTGCCGTCGACGGTATAACGGATCTCGGCGGAATCTAACAGCGGTGTTGCCAGTGCCACCGCCACCGACTCTTCGAACAGGTAAGGGCGCCGGGGTTGGCCCGCCGGAGTGATGCGCACCGGTTCGGTGATCCATCCTTCATCCCAGAGTGCGAGCTTTTTCAACTCGTCGGCGAAGTGGATGGTGGCGACGCCGGCGCGTTCCAAATCTGCGACTGCCACGGCATTGCCCAGGGTCGGCGTGTAATCGTGCGCCGGATCGTAGCTGGTCCACGCGAAGGCGAGATCCCGCGCGAGATAGCATTCCAGGCCCGCGTCATACATCGGTCCCAGGCCGATATCCTTGCCCGTCAGACAGATGTTAGTCGCCCCGCCGAAGTAGATCAGGTGGGTGAGGTTTTGCGCCTGGCAAATCGAGTACAGTTCCTTGGTTCCCGACACAATCCAATCGGTTGCGGCGATCTCGAGCGCCGCGTCCATGCCGTCGTGGCCGTAGTTTGGCAGGCAGGCAAGGCCGGGCCCGCACAAGCACGCACTGCGCCGCACGCTCCAGGTGAGCGCCACCCTGCGCAGGCTGGGCACTTGGACATAAGGCACTGCCATCGCCCGTTGGCGTTGCGGCCAGCCGGCAAAGGCGCCTGCGGTGTCCGTGGGAGCCCACAGCACTTGCATGCCGAGGGAGCGCGCCCCCGCAAGTGCCCGGTTCATGCGAGGGGTCATGCCGCCCGCCTGCTCGGCCCAGGTCATGCACCAATGATAGTTCCATGGGTCCACGATGACAACGCCCAGGTGTGCGGGGTCCAGCTGCACCTGTGACATGCGCAACGAGCCGGTGCCCGGGTCGCGTGTTTGCAGCGTCAAGGCGACGGTCTTGGCGTGGCCGGCCGCCGCAAGCGCCAATCCTGATAGGATGCCGCTGAGGAAGAGCCGGCCCACACGCGTTTGAAAGCGGTCAGACTCCTGCGAGCTCCTGCGGTGGGTGGGGTCTTCAGCCGCCATGGCCGTCACCGAGTTCCTCATTGGACGATTGGCCCTCGTGGAGGTCGACATCCTCTTCGCCGGTGGCGGCGGACACCTCGGTGGATTCCAGGATCTGGCTGATGCGCTTGCTGCGGAAAAACAGCCAGGGGACATTGGGGATGCTGCGCAGCAAGATGCCGCCTTGCGCGCTGTAGATTTGGATGGTGCCGGCCCCGCACAGCAGCAGTTCGAGAAAATCCGGATAGCTGGTGATGAAGCGTTTGGCGCCGCGGCCCAGCGAGTCGTCCTTGCTGAGCATGGCGAAGTGTTCGATTTCGTTGTGACTGATGCGCCAGCGCTGGTTGATATGGGCATCGACGAACATGATGAGATAGAGGACGCCGCCGAACAGCGCGAACAGATAGAGCCAGTCATCAGAGATGAGCGGGCTCTTGGATGACAGATAATGGCCGAGCTGACTGAAAATGACCACGTTCTTGGCGTCCTTGAGCCATAACAGGCAGAACACGCTGGCGACTATGGTGACGCCCCACGATATTGTTAGATTCCGGCTGAGGTCAAAGCCCATGGCCATCAGCACCGTGAGCAAGGTGACCACGAAGATCCATCCTTCGAGTTGCGGGCTGATGATGTCGCCCAGCAGGGGCAGCAGCACCGCGAGGAGAATGGCCGGCCAGGTATAGAGGTATTTGGGGTAGCTGAAGAAGACGATTTGCGAGGGGCCTTGCGGCCGTTTTTCCTGCCAGGGTTTGGGTGGGGTGGGTCCCGCAGGGTGGGGTTTGGCGGCGGTGGTGGCTTGGCGGGGCGGCGCTGGATCATTACCCTCTGGATTGCTCATTTGGAAATTGAGGTTGGGAATTGGCGGTGGCAGTGGCAGTGCTCTGCGGAAGCAACGTGATGAAAGGGTTTCCGGTGCGCGGTTGCAAGCTCCAAAATCAGATTCACAGTTCCTGATCTGGGTGGAAAATGCTTTGGCACCTTTGCGCGCCGTTCGCGGGCTTGAATGGTAATGCGGGACGCAGATGACCACGGATGAAGAAGAAGAAGACGCAAGACCACAAGACCCAAGACGCAAGACTAGAGAAGAGAGCGCAGCGCTTCTGCATCTGCTCTTCTCTTGAGTCTTGCGTCTTGCAGTATTGCGGCTTTGTCTCAAGCGGAGGCAACAGAGGGTTGGATTCAACGCTGCCCTATCTCCTCCTGTCGCAGCCTAGGCTGCGATGGGGAAGACGGCGGGCAGCACACTGAAGCCGAGAAACGCTGCGGCGATCCGCTGCCCCACAACTTCCGACTCAATTTGAGCCAATCTGCTCATGCCGGAAAGGTGCCTCCAGCAACGGCCCAGGTCAAGCACACAGTTCGACAAAGCATTCCGGGTGCATTCGCACCGATGCAACCTTTCCGCCTGGCCGGTAGCTTCCAGGTCGCCGGACTGCCCGTGCGCGTACCGCCCGCCAGCTCGGCCAGCAGGCGGCATTCACTCGATCAGCACGCGCTGTCTACCATAAGGGAAGGAAATTCCTCAGGCTTTTATCGCCGGTCTCGGCCGGGTGGGGCGGTTTGAACAAGCAAGCCGGAATGGCGATGCTCAGGCACGGGCACCACTTCCGCCGTAATGAACGAGAGCAGCCCTGGCCCCGGCGTCCCGGCCCGCTCCGCTTCGGTTAGCTTGCTCTTAGACCCAGTTGGCCAGGCTC
>CAIZNN010000091.1 GCA_903934285.1 Akkermansiaceae bacterium
AATGCCAGGCATTATCTTGTTGACGGGAAGCATCTTGACGGCCGGCCTAATGGCGGGTAGGTTGGAACTGGGAATTATGGGCAGTTGTGAGCAGTTGTGGGCAGTTGTCTGATCCAATGCCATGCGGTTTGGAGTGTGGGGATGAGGGGGCGTGCCTTCGGTCCTCCAAGCTGCCGGGGTGCTGTTGGCCCGCGTGCCAAGGCACCGCTGGCGCCGCTGGCAGCGGGGGCGCGACCGGTTAATTTTCAGAGCCATGAACAAAATCCTTGGGTATCTCGTAGTGGCGGCCGCACTGAGCGGCTGCGATTCCAACCAACTCGCCGACATGAAAACGCTTGAGACGGCGGATGACGGTTTCGCGGCGGCGCGCAAACAAATGGTCGCCGAGCAGCTTGCCGTGCCCTGCCGCGGCATCACCAATCGCCGGGTCCTGCAGGCCATGACAACCGTGCCGCGGCACGAATTCGTGCCCGCAGCGCAACGCCACTGGGCCTACGAAGACGGCCCGTTGCCAATTGGCTTCGGGCAGACGATTTCGCAGCCGTACATTGTGGCCTTGATGACCCAGGTGCTCGATCCGCAACCCGGCGACCGGGTGTTGGAGGTGGGCACCGGTTCCGGTTATCAGGCCGCCGTGCTCGCGCAGTTGGTCAAGGAAGTCTATTCGATTGAGATCGTCGAAGCGCTGGCCATGCGTGCCACCCATGACCTGCGGCGCTTGGGTTACACCAATGTGTTTGTCCGCGCCGGCGATGGCTACAAGGGCTGGCCGGACAAGGCTCCATTCGACTCGATCATCGTCACTTGCGCGCCGCAACACATCCCGCAACCGCTGGTGGAGCAACTCAAGGACGGCGGCCGCATGGTCATCCCGGTCGGTCCCGCCATGAACCAAGAACTCTACCTGCTTGAAAAACGCGGCGGCGAAATCCACCAACGCGACGTGCTGGCTGTGCGCTTCGTGCCGATGACCGGCGAAGAACAGGAGCGTTGAGCAGACGGCAGCTGGCTCACGCGTGATATTCCTGGATGCTCATGACGGTCAGTTCGCGTTGCTTGAGCGAGCGGATGGCTTTGACGGAGGCCACGGCGGCGGCGAGGTTGGTGGCGTGGGAGATTTTCTGGGCGATGGCGGTGGCGCGGATTTTGACCTCATCCTCGCGGGCTTCGTGGCTACTCGGGGTATTGACCACAAATTGGATCTCGCGGTTTTTCATCATGTCGATGACGTTGGGGCGGGCTTGTTCGGCGAGTTTGTAGACGCGGGTGCACGGGATGCCCCCGGCCAGCAGGTGGGCATGAGTGCCGCCGGTGGAAAAGATCTTGAAGCCGAGTTCGACCAAGTCACTGGCGAGCGCGACGATGCGGTCCTTGTCGAGATCGGCCACCGATAAGAACACATTGCCGGAGATGGGCAGCGGGTTGAAGGCCGATATCTGCGCCTTGGCGTAGGCCATGCCCCAGTCCGGATCGATGCCCATGACCTCGCCGGTGGATTTCATTTCCGGGCCGAGGATGATGTCGATGCCCGGGAAGCGGTTCCACGGGAACACCGCCTCCTTGACCGAAAAATGTGCCGGAACGATCGTCTCGGTGAAGCCGAGGTCCTTGAGCTTGGCTCCGACCATCACCTTGGCGGCAAGCTTGGCCAGCGACACACCAGTGGCTTTGCCGACAAACGGCACGGTGCGCGATGCGCGCGGATTGACCTCAATGACATACAATTGCTCGTCCTTGACCGCAAACTGGATGTTCATCAGCCCCTTGACCTTGAGCTCGCGGGCCAAATCCATCGCGGCACGGGTGATTTCCGCCTTGATCGAATCCGACAGCGAAAAACTCGGAATCACACAGGCCGAATCGCCCGAGTGAATGCCGGCCTGCTCGATGTGCTCCATGATCGCCCCGATGACGGACGTTTCGCCATCGCTGATGCAATCGACATCCACCTCGGTGGCGTTGTCGAGGAAGCGATCCACCAGCACCGGCCGCTCGGGCGAGGCGGTGACCGCTTCGCGCATGTAGCGGGACAATTCGGCATCGCTGTAGACAATCATCATGGCGCGCCCGCCCAGGACGAAGGACGGCCTAACAAGAACCGGGTAGCCGATGCGGTTGGCCACCACCAGCGCTTCGGCCTCGGTGGTGGCGGTGCCCGCCTCGGCCTGCTTGAGGTTGAGCCTGTCTAACAAAGCCGAGAAGAACTTGCGGTCCTCGGCCTGTTCGATCGACTTGGGCGAGGTGCCGATGATTGGCACGCCGTGGCGTTCGAGGTCGGCGGCGAGGTTGAGCGGGGTTTGGCCGCCGAACTGGACGATGACGCCATGCGGTTGTTCCTGATCGCAGATATTGAGGACGTCCTCGAGGGTGAGCGGCTCGAAGAAGAGTTTGTCCGAGGTGTCGTAGTCGGTGGACACCGTTTCGGGGTTGGAGTTGACCATGATGGTTTCATAGCCGAGTTCCCTCAGGGCAAAGGCGGCATGCACGCAGCAATAGTCGAACTCGATGCCCTGGCCGATCCGGTTAGGTCCGCCGCCGAGGATGATGATTTTCTTCTTGTCGGATTGGCGGGCCTCGTTTTCGTCGCCGTAGGTTGAATAGAAATACGGGGTGGCGGCTTCGAACTCGGCGGCGCAGGTGTCGACCAGGCGGTAGGTCGGGATGATGCCGGCGGCTTTGCGCTGGGCGCGGATGGCGTCTTCGGTGGTGCCGCGGGCCAGGGCGATCTGGCGGTCGGAGAAGCCGAGTTGTTTGAGGCGGCGGAGGTTATCAAGGAGCGCGGGCGTCTCGCCCGCGTTAGAAGATTGACTCGTGGGCGGGACGCCCACGCTCCTTGATCCTTCCTCGGCGATTTGTTGGAGATGGCGCAGGAACCAGGGGTCGATCTGGGTGGCGGCGTGGACTTCGGCGATGGACCAGCCGTGGGTGAAGGCGGATTGCAGCCAGAAGATGCGTTCGGCGTTGGGGATTTGGAGTTTGCGGGTGATTTCGTCGCGGGTCGGGTTGGGCGCGTCCTTCTTGTCGAAGCCAAACCCCCAGCGGCTGGTTTCCAGCGAGCGCAGGCATTTTTGTATGCTTTCCTTGAAGGTGCGGCCGATGGCCATCGCCTCGCCCACTGATTTCATCGAGGTGGTGAGGACCGGATTGGCGGTGGGGAATTTTTCGAAGGTGAAGCGCGGCACTTTGGTGACCACATAATCGATGGTCGGCTCGAAGGAGGCCGGGGTTTCGCGGGTGATGTCGTTAGGGAGTTCGTCGAGGGTGTAGCCGACGGCGAGTTTGGCGGCGATTTTGGCGATCGGGAAGCCGGTGGCTTTGGACGCCAGCGCCGACGAGCGTGACACGCGCGGGTTCATTTCGATGACGATCATGCGGCCGGATTTCGGGTCGGTGGCGAACTGGATGTTGGAGCCGCCGGTTTCGACGCCGATTTCGCGGATGCAGGCGAAGGAGGCATCGCGCATGAGTTGGTATTCGCGATCGGTGAGGGTTTGGATGGGGGCGACGGTGATGGAATCGCCGGTGTGCACGCCCATGGGATCGAGGTTCTCGATCGAGCAGATGACCACGCAATTGTCATTGCGGTCGCGCATGACTTCCATTTCGAATTCTTTCCAACCGAGGAGCGATTCCTCGATGAGCACTTCCGAGACGGGCGAGAGGTCGAGGCCGCAGGTGACGATTTCCTCGAACTCCTCGCGGTTGTAGGCGATGCCGCCGCCCTGGCCGCCGAGGGTGAAGGCCGGGCGGATGATGAGTGGCATGCTGCCGATTTGTTCGGCGACTTTTTTGCCTTCCTCGAGGGTGTGGGCGGTGCCGGAGCGCGGCAGGTCGAGGCCGATTTTGAGCATGGCATCCTTGAAGCGCTGGCGGTCTTCGCCCTTGTCGATGGCCTCGGCATTGGCGCCGATCATTTTGACGTGATAGCGGTCGAGCACGCCGGACTTGAACAACGCCATCGAGGTGTTGAGAGCGGTTTGGCCGCCGAGGGTCGGCAGCAACGCGTCGGGCCGTTCGCGGGCGATGATTTTTTCGACCACCTCCGGGGTGATGGGTTCGATGTAGGTGCGATCGGCAAACTCCGGGTCGGTCATGATGGTGGCCGGATTGGAGTTGACCAAGACCACCTCGTAGCCTTCCTCCTTGAGCGCCTTGCAGGCTTGGACGCCCGAATAATCGAACTCACAGCCCTGGCCGATGACGATGGGGCCGGAGCCGATGACGAGGATTTTGTGGATGGAGGTGTCTTTGGGCATGATCGTGAGTCGGATGAGGTGGCGGCAAGGCGGCTAAATTCCCTGCGATGTGGCAGGGATTGACCGACTTGTAAAGACCAGGCTGACTCAGGAAGCGAACTTCATGATTTTTTTGGCGGGGTGTGGTTGCCCGAAAACGGCAGATGGTAACGGCTGCGACGGCATTTTCAAGGAGCGGCGGGCCGAAAGATCGGGCTTGATTGTTGAGGGATTGGTCCCTAGGTCAGGGGCCGCAAATGCATCCCTACGAACGAATCCCATTATTTGCCGCCGGTCTGGTGCTGGCGGCCTGGCTGATCGGCTGGCACCTGTTGATGCTGGCCAAGCCCGCGATGGTGCAGGGGTTCTTGCACAAATTCCCGCGCCACCCCTGGCTCGGCCAAGTCATTCTCGGCATCGGTCTGGCTTGGTTTTGGTTGCTTATCGCCCCGGATGGCATGGGCACTCTCAGCGCGCTGGCCATGGACCTCGGCGAATTCAACAAGGCCAAACCGGTGTTGCGGTTGCTGGTGCCCGTGGCGCTGGTATTGGTGACCATCAGCGTGCGGGATTTCCTCGCGGTGCGCGCCCTTGGCTTGCTCGGCCTGATGGTGGCTTCGCCGTTGCTGGAGGCGGCCTTTCTCAAGGATCCCACCTCGCGGTTGTTGGTGCCGCTCTACGCCTACGCCTTGCTCACCATGTCGATGTTCTGGGTGGGCATGCCGTATTTGTTCCGGAATGCGGTGACCTGGGCGACCGCCACGCCACAGCGGTGGACGGCCTTGGCCATGGCCGGGCTGGGCTACGGCCTGGCCACGCTGATCTGCGCGCTGGCGTTCTGGCGCGACTATTGAGGCCAACCGCCGACGCGGCGGATTCCGCGGGGCATCCGCGGGGGGATTTTCTGAAACTGGCCGTATCGGCGGTCGGTCTGGCGTCACCGCCCGAGTGCGGCGCGCAGAAACGGCGCGGTGCGCGAGGATTTGGCGCTGATGATTTTTTCCGGCGGCCCTTGGGCGACGATTTTCCCGCCGCACTCGCCGGCCTCGGGGCCGAGATCGAGGATCCAATCCGCCTCGGCGGCGACGGCCATGTGGTGCTCGATGACCACGACGGTGTGGCCCTCATCGACCAGGCGGTGGAGCACTTCGATGAGCCGTAGCACGTCCTCGCGGTGCAGCCCCACGGTGGGCTCCTCTATCAGATAGAGGTTTTTGTGGTGGCTGGCGCGGGAGGTGAGTTGGGATTTGGCGGAGCGGCCTTTGGTGAGTTCGGACACCAGTTTGATGCGTTGGGCCTCGCCGCCGCTGAGGGTGGGGCTGGCCTGGCCTAACTGGAGATAGCCGAGGCCGGTGGCGGCCATGAGTTGGAGAGGGGCGGCGATGCGGGGTTGGGACGTGAAGAACGCGGCGGCCTCATCGATGGTCATGTTGAGCACTTGGCCGATGTTTTTATGGCGGAAGGTGACTTCGAGGGTGGCGGGGTTGAAGCGGTCGCCATTGCAAGTTTCGCAATGGACCCAGGTGGAGGGCAGGAAATCCATTTCGAGTTTGATGCGGCCGTTGCCCTTGCAATCGGGGCAGCGCCCGCCCTCGGTGTTGAAGGAAAAGCGCGAGGCGTCGAAGCCGCGCATGCGGGCATCCGGCAGCTGGGCGAAGAGCGCGCGGATGTGGTCGAGCACTTTGACGTAGGTGGCCGGGCAGGAGCGGGAGGTTTTGCCAATCGGGGATTGGTCAACTTCGTGGCAAGCCTTGATGGTTTCAAAACCCGTGGCCGAGCCGAACGGGGCGGCGGCGGATTTGTTAGGAGCGCGGCGCGCCGCGGTGGTGGCGGTGGCGGTGGCGGCCGCCAGCGCGAGGCACGAGTGCATGAGGGTGGATTTGCCGGAGCCCGAGATGCCTGTTAGGACGGTGAGCCGGGCCACGGGAATGGCCGCGTTGAGGTGTTTGAGGTTATTGGCGTGGCAGCCGGTGAGCGTGAGCATGGGGTGGGATTTGGGCACCGGGCGGCGGCTGCCGCGGAGCGGATGGCTGAGTTGGGTGGTGAGGGCGCGCAAGGTCGGGGAGGCGGCAATCAACCGTTGGTTGGCGGCGCTGGCACGGGATTTGGCATTGCGGCGGGCCGCCGCGCTTACCGGCCCTTGATAGACGACCTGGCCGCCGAGGCGGCCGGCGCCCGGGCCGAGGTCGATGAGGTGATCGGCGGCGGCGATGGTGTCTTCATCGTGCTCGACGATGATGAGCGAGTTGCCTTGGTCGCGCAGTTTGAGGAGGGTTTTGAGCAGGGCGGCGTTATCGCGGGGGTGCAGCCCGATGGTGGGCTCATCTAACACATAGAGCACGCCGCGCAGGTTCGAGCCGAGCTGGGCGGCGAGGCGGATGCGTTGGGATTCGCCGCCGGACAGCGTGTTGCCGGAGCGATCGAGTTGGAGATAGCCGAGGCCGACCTCCTGGAGAAACGCGAGGCGCTGGCGGATTTCGGGGAGGATATCGCGGGCGATGAGGGAGTTGCGTTCGCCGCTGAAGGCGAGGGCCTGGAAATGGCTGGCGGCGTGGTTGATGGAGAGGCGGGCCAGCAGCGAGATGGGCGTATCGTTGAGGGTGACCATGGAGGCCGTCGGGTTGAGGCGGGTACCCTGGCAAGTCGGGCACTCGACCAGTTCGCTCTCGTCCATGCGAGCGAGCGAGCGGTCGGCGTCGAGTTCGGCGGCGAGGACCGAATCGAAGCGTGAGACATCGAGCTGCTGGCGGCGTTTAGGCACGCGGCCGTGGCCGCGGCAGGCCGGGCACCAGCCGTGTGGGGAGTTGAAGGAAAACAAGCGTGGATCGAGCTCTTCAAAGGAACGGTTGCAGCAGGGGCAACTCGACTTGATGGAAAGCAGGTGCGTCTTGTGATCCGGGGCGAGGAGTTTGAGCAAGCCCTTGCCAATCGTCAGGGCCTGTTGAATTGCGGCTTGCAGGTTGGGGTTGGCGGCGCTCCCCTTTGGCAGAGCGGCGACCTCGACATCGATGGTGTGCTCGTTGAAGCGCGCCAGGCGCTTGAAGGTGGCACTGTCTTGGATTTTGCCATCGACGAGGAGGCGGCTGAAGCCGTGTTTGACCGCCCATTCGGCCACCTCGGTGTGGAACCCTTTGCGGGCGCGGATGAGCGGCGCGAGGAGTGAGACCGGGCCTTTCCTGAGATGGGCGCGGAGGATGTTTTCGATGGCGGCGAGCGATTGTCGTTCGACGGGCACATGGCATTGCGGGCAGTGCAGCGTGCCGAGTTTGGCGTAGAGCAGGCGGATGAAGTTCCACAGCTCGGTGACGGTGGCGACGGTGGACTTGCCCCCGCCCTGCGACACCCGTTGTTCGATGGCCACGGTGGGCGGCAGCCCGGCGAGTTGGTCGATGTCGGGCTTTTCCAATTGTTCGGCGAATTGGCGGGCGTAGGCCGACATCGAGTCGAGGAACCGGCGCTGGCCTTCGGCAAACAAAATGTCAAAGGCGAGGGTGGATTTGCCCGAGCCGGAGAGTCCGGAGATGACCACGAAGCGGTCGCGCGGAATGTCCAGCGAGATGTTCTTGAGATTGTGGTGACGGGCGCCACGCAGGGAAATGGCGTTGCAAGGGGGGGCGGGGATTTTGGATAGGGGATCGGGGATTGTGGCTGGCGCCGGGCCCATCCCCAGCGCCTGGCGCAGGAACTGCGCGGTGGGCGTGTCGGCCATGGCGACTTGCTCGGGCGTGCCGTGGGCGACGAGTTGGCCGCCGTGCTGGCCGGCGTCGGGGCCAAGGTCGAGGATCCAATCGGCGGATTTGATCACCTCGAGGTTGTGTTCGATGACGAGCAACGAGTGGCCGGAAGCGA
The DNA here is from genome assembly GCA_903934285.1 of Akkermansiaceae bacterium. Classification (GTDB taxonomy): domain Bacteria; phylum Verrucomicrobiota; class Verrucomicrobiia; order Verrucomicrobiales; family Akkermansiaceae; genus Luteolibacter. The sequence continues at coordinate 8,085 of CAIZNN010000091.1, forward strand.
CCAGCTTGCGGAACACTGCTAACAAGTTTGCGATGTCGGAAAAATGCAGCCCGGTGGTCGGCTCGTCGAGGATGAGTAGTTTGTCAGGTGAGGTGGCGGCGTCGGCGGCGGTGAGCAGCTGGCAGAGTTTGAGGCGCTGGGCTTCGCCGCCGGACAGGGTGTTGAGCGGTTGGCCGAGCGTGAGATAGCCGAGGCCGACTTCGAGGAGCGGCTGCAGGGCGGTGAGGGTGTGGCGCAGCAGGCGGGCTTGGCGCTGGGGAGCGGTGGCTTGCTCGCGGGCGAAGAAGGCGAGCGCCTCTTGAACTGTTAGGTCGAGGATGTCGGCGATGGACTTGTCCTGCCACAGATAGTCGAGGGTGGAGGACTTGTAGCGGCGGCCGCTGCAATCCGGGCAGGTGACGTAGAGGTCGGAGAGGAATTGCATTTCCACTTTTTCAAAGCCGTTGCCGGCGCAGCGGTCGCAGCGGCCCTCGCCGGAATTGAACGAGAAGAAGCCGGGCTTGAGGGCGGCGGCTTTGGCGGCGGGAGTTTCGCACATCAGCTGGCGGATCGGTTCGAAGGCGCCAAGAAAGACCGCCGGGGTGGAACGCGGGGTGCGGGCCACCGGCGATTGGTCGACGAGTTCGACGCCGCTGAGGTGCTCGGCGCCGAGGAGTTGTTTGAGCGGGGCGGGATCGCCGGCCGGGTCGTGGCCGAATTTGCGGGCCAGGTTGAGGTGGATGACGTCGCGCGCCAAGGTGGACTTGCCGGAGCCCGAGACCCCGGTGAGGCAGACGAAGAGGCCGAGGGGGATATCCGCGTCGAACTTGTTGAGATTGTGTTTGGTGGCGCCGCGCAGCGCGAGCACTTTGGAGGTCGGCTGGCGGCGGGTGGCGGGCAGCGGGATGGATCGTTCGCCGGTGAGCCACGGCAGGGTGCCGGCTGGCGTGGGGGTGGTGGCGCGGCCGCGGCAGTGGGCCTTGTTGCGGCTGGCAGCGGCCACCACCGGTCCCTGATAGATGAGTTGGCCGCCCAACGCGCCGGCGCCGGGGCCGAGGTCGATGAGATGATCGGCGGCGGCAATGACGGTTGCCTCATGTTCGACCACCACGAGGGTGTTGCCCTTGTCGCGCAGGCCGTGGAGAATGGCCACCAGACGGTGGATATCGCGCTGGTGGAGGCCGACGGTGGGTTCATCGAGCACAAAGAGGGTGCCGGTGAGCGAGGCGCCGAGGCAGGTGGTGAGGTTGACCCGCTCGACCTCGCCGCCGGAAAGGGTGCGGGTGGCGCGGTCGAGCGTGAGATAGCCGAGACCGACTTCTGTGAGATAGGTGAGGCGCGAGCTCAGCTCGGTTAGAATCAGGTTCAGGGTGGGATCGGGCGAGGTGCCCAGCTTGCCGAACCAGGCCAGCAACCCGGCGACGGGCATGGCCCACAGCTCGGGCAGGGACAGGCCGTGGATTTTGAAACACAGCGCCTCGGGTTGGAGGCGTTTGCCACGGCAGTCGGCGCAGGTGGTATAGGAACGGTAGCGGGAAAGAAAGACGCGCACGTGCATCTTGTAGGCCTTGCTTTCCATCCAATCGAAGAACCCCTTGACGCCATACCACTTGCCGGCGCGCCACAGCGCGTCGGCATTTTCGAGGTCGGTGAGGGCGGGTGAATTACTATCGCCGTAGTAAATCCACTCGCGGGTGGCGGCGTCGAGATCTTCCCATGGCGTGTGGATGTTGATGCGGCGGGTCTTGCAATTGCGCAGCAAGTCGCGCTGGCATTCCTCGCCGCGCTCGCCTTGAAACGGCTTGATGGCACCCTGCGCGAGGGAGAGGCTGGGGTCGGGGACGGTTTTTTCCAGGTTGATGCCGATGACGCGGCCAAAGCCGCGGCAGAGCGGGCAGGCGCCGAGTGGGTTATTGAACGAGAAGAGTGGCGGGGTGGGGGGGCGGAGCGTGAAGCCGGTGTGCGGGTTGGTCCAAGAGGTGGTGAAGGTTCGTGTGGTGGTGGTGTGGGTGGGGGCGTCAGCGCGCCAAATCGTGGCGCTGCCCTTGCCGAGACTGAAGGCGGCTTCCAGCGCTTCGAGCAACCGGCTATGATGGGCGGTCGTGAGGGTGAGGCGGTCTTGAACCACTTGGATGGGGGATTCCGGGTGCGGGATATCGGCGGCCAGGGGTTCGTCGCAACGGTGGATCTGCCCGTCGATGAGGAGCCGAAGGTATCCCTCAGCGCTGAAAAATGACAACAACTCCGCGGTCGACGTGCCTTGCGGAATAGGCACCGGGAAGGTGATGAGCACCGCCTGCCCAGCGAGGTTTGCCATCGCCCACGCCGCGGCTGAATCGGGCGTGTCGGGGCGGATCGGTTCGCCGGTGTGGGGGTCCTGCCCCACCGCCAGGCGTGGGAAGAGCAGCTTGAGGTAGTCGTTGATTTCGGTTAGGGTGCCGACCGTGGAGCGGGTGGTGCGGACGTTGTTTTTCTGTTCGATGGCGATGGCGGGAGGGATGCCATCGATGCGCTCCACCGCCGGCTTGTCCATGCGGTCGAAGAACTGGCGGACGTAGGGCGAAAAGGTTTCGACGTAGCGCCGCTGGCCCTCGGCGTAGAGCGTGTGAAAAGCCAGTGATGACTTGCCCGACCCGGATGGACCGGTGACGACGCTGAGCTTGCCTAACGGGATTTCCAGATCGAAGCCCTGGAGATTGTGTTGCCGGCAGCCGTGAATGGAAATCGCTGCGGCGGGCTGGCGGGCTTGGCGGTTGGGAGCGGTGGGAGGAGTGGCAGACGGGGGGCGCGGCACGCGCAGAGCTTAACCGAGAATCGCAGGTCCGCCAGCGCAAGAATCCGCGCGGTTGCAGTTAGGGTTTGGCGTCGGTCTTGGCGTTGGCCTCGGCGGACGGCTCTTTAGGCGCATCCGGGTCGATGCCGCGCATGCGCTGGGTGAAGTAGTGGGCCTTGTCCTGAGTGGTGCTGATTTCGGTGCGAATCAGGGCGACCGCAGGGGCCTCGTTGGGATCGGTGAGTCGTTCGATCTGCCGGGTGAGACCGAGGATATAGTTGGCGGAGAGATCGAGCATCGCCACTTCGAGTGCCTCATCGAGTTTGATCTGCTTGGCCAGGAATTTTTCGTGGATATCGATGACTTTGTTGACAAAGTCTTTTTCCTGATCGGCTTTGTTGCGGAGGGGAGGGTGCCGCGTGCCGGGTTTTTCCGGTTTGATGTCGAGAACCTTGAGGGTTTCGGGCACGCGCTTGCCTGCGGTGCGCCAGGTTTCGAACGCCTTGTCGACCCGCTTCTCGATGGGGGGGCGTTTGTCCCGATCGATCAGGCGCAGTTTATAGGTGATCTGGCGTTCGAAGGCCTCGTAGTTTTTTTCAATTCCAGTTGCGTGAGCCGCGAAGATGGGGGTGGCCTTTTGGCGCATCAGGTCGCGCACCCGGTCGAAAAACCCGGGCACATCAAAGGTGGGTGCCGTCGCCGGCACCGGCGTGACGGCCACTGGCGGCGGCGGGACCGGTTCGGTCTTGGCGACTTCGGGTTGGGGCTCGGGCTTGGGCGCGGGCGCGGGCGCGGCGGCGACCGGTTCCGGCGCGGGTTTGGGGGTGGGTTTGGGAGCTTGATCCACCGTCGGCGGGGCTGGCTGAGGTGGCAGCGGCGCCGGGGGGGCTGCCACAACTGGGTGGGTGCCGGTCAGCGGCGGTTCCTGCCGTTTCAGAATGACCAGGACGCCGGCGAGCAACGCCGCGGCCACCCCGATGACTGCCAGAATGACCACGCCGCTGGATGACTTGGATGGTGCCGCCAGCATTCTGCGGACCGGCGCGCCGCGCTTGCCGGAGGGGGCGGTGGTGCGCAGTTTGGCCAGCGGAGTGGCGGCCGCGGTGGTGATGGCACCGAGGTCCCGCGCCATCTCCGCGGCACTGGTGTAGCGGAGGTCCGGGGAGGGATGGGTGGCGCGGCGGATGATCGCATCCAAGCGGTGATCGCATCCACAGATTGCCGAGGGGGGGCGGGGGTCGTCGGCCGGCAGTCGCCCGGTCAGCAACTCATGCAGCACCACCCCAACGGAAAAAATGTCGGCGCGGGCGCCGACGGAATTGGGATACTTGATGACTTCCGGCGCGGTGTAATGGGGCGTGCCGAAGATGGTTTCGCCATCCGCGACGGCAGTGTCCATGGGCCGGGCCAAGCCGAAGTCGCCGATTTTGGGGCGGGCTTGTTGGTCGAGCAGGATGTTGCCGGGTTTGATATCGCGATGGAGGATGCCGTGCTCGTGGGCGTGGGCGAGTCCCAGGCACACCTCGATGACGAGGGGCACCGCGGCATCGGCGGCGATGGCAATGCCGTGCGCCGAGTGAAACAGCGTCTTGCCCGCCACGAACTCCATGACGATGAAGAGCATGCCCGCCACCTCGCCAAAGTCATAGACGCCGATGAGATTGGGGTGATTGAGCCGCGCCATGGCCATGGCCTCGGCTTCAAAATTGGCCCGGAACGAGGCGTCCTCGCCAAATTCGCGGGGCAGGATTTTGATGGCGACGGGACGATCCAGCGACAGTTGCACCGCTTTGTAAACCGCGCCCATGCCGCCCATGGCAATGAGGTACTCGATCGCGTAACCCGGAAATAGCGGGGCGAGATGGGCTGGGTCGGGTGCTTCGAAAGCAGCAATGGGGTCAGCGTCACTCATTAGATGGGGCAAGCCAAGTTTGTCCGACATTCGTTTATCTTCAAGTAAAATCCCTCACAGTACGGGGGGAGCGGGGTGGAATAGTCAGCAATCTCCGCCGATTCTCCAACAGTTAAACACGGTCGGCAGGAAAAGTTGCAAACACAACGCGGTCCGGAACTCCGGCCATGGCTGCGCGGGGCGGCGGGAGGGGGCGGGGAGTGCCGCTCCCCTGTAAGCCGGATTCTGTCCGCCCCGCTCGCGCGGGGTTGGACGGTCATTTCTCTCACTCCGCCGGAGCGGAGCGCCCCGCTTGCGCGGGATGCGACTAGTACCCGGAGAGTAACGGGCGGGCCGCCCTTCCCCTGTTATGTCTTGCACCACGCGGGGTTTGCCGTGCCGCCTTGGTTACCCGTGGCGCGGTGGGCTCTTACCCCACCCTTTCACCCTTACCTGTGCCCTTGCGGGCCATCGGCGGTATGCTCTCTGTTGCACTTTCCGTCCGGCAGTCTCGCGACTGCCGTCCCTTGCTTTCACAAGGCGCGTTGCCCTATGGTGTCCGGACTTTCCTCAACCGTGCTTGCGCGCGATTGCGACCGTCCGGGGAGCGGCATGGCCAAGCTGGTCTGGATTGGCCCACATGCCAAGCAAAACTTTAGCCGGGTGGGCGAAAGGGCTGGCGAGGTTGGGGTTGACATGGCGGGTGCCGTCCATTACAGGTTGCGGCGTTGTGAAAAAGCGCAGTTTCTTAGCTTCGATCCGTCCCGGCGGCGTTCTCGGTTGGTCCACCGCCTGCATTGTGGCGGGCGGCATGGTCGGCCTGACCGGCTGTGAGCGCAAATATGTGGCCACCGCGCAGGACGAAAACATGGCCAAGCTCCAAGCCAAGATCGATGCCTTGGATGCGCAGAAGGGGAAGTTGATGAACGGCGAGGTGGAGAATAACTTCAACCTGCCGGGGGTCGGGTATTATCATGCCGAAGCGTGCGAGTTTTTCGAACACCCGTATGGGTATGAGCAGGACGGGCGCTGGTTTGCCAATGGCAAGTGGCAGGAACACGCGGTCGCGCAAACGACGGTGCCCGCCAGCCGGCCCACCGTGGAGGCCCTGACCAAAGTGGAGGCGGCGCTGAATCGTGAGCAACAACTCCTTGCCAGTCAGGGCAAGGGCGCGCCCGACACTGCTGGCAACAGCGCGTCCGACACCGCGCCCGCCACCACCGGCACCACGAGCAACAACCACCAGGGAGGGGGCGGGGTCGGCTCGGCGCTGATGATGTATTGGTTGCTTGCCGGCAATCGCGGCAGCTACGCTCCGGGCATGGGATTCCAGCGCGCCGGGGCCCAGGTGGACAGCTGGCAACGCGGCGTGGACGACCAGCGCCGCAGCGTGAGTGCCCATGCCGCCGCCAATCCTGGCTACAGCCGGATGGTCGCGCAAAGCCACAGCACGGGCACTGCCGTCAAGGCCGGCCAATCGGTGCGCGGCGGCTTCGGCCGCAGCAGCAGTCCCTCCGCCAGTTGATCGCCGACCGATGTCAGCTAACATTCGCCTCGCATCCCGCATCCCGCGCCCGGGTTGGAAACAACGCGTCGAGGCGGCCGGTCTCATCTGGCATGGCGCGGGCGGGGTGCCCTATTGGAATGAGAACCAGCATTTGGTGCTCACCTTGGAAGCCGCCGAGGTGTTGGAGGATGCCGCCAGCGAATTGCATGCCATGTGCCTGGAAGCCTGTGAGCAGGTCATGCGCCGCGAGTGGTGGGCGCGGCTGGCGATCCCGGAATCGGCCATCGGCCTGGTCCAGACTTCATGGCTGGCCACCGATTTTTCACTCTATGGGCGCTTCGACCTGGCCTGGAACGGCAGCGGCCCGCCCAAGTTGTTAGAATACAATGCCGACACGCCCACCTCATTGCTGGAAGCGGCGGTGATCCAATGGCAATGGCTGGAAGACACGTTTCCCGAGAGCGACCAACTCAACTCGATCCACGAGGCGTTGGTTGAGCGTTGGCGCGCGGTGCCCGAGCCGAGCGTGCATTTTGCCTGTGTCTGGGACCAATTGGAAGATCGCCAAACCATCGCGTACCTCGCCGAAACCGCCGAGCAGGCCGGCAAATCCGTGGTGCTCATGGATATGCAAGAAATCGGTTTCTCGCCGGAGGGCCGCTTCACTGATGCCGCTGAGCAGCCGATCGACAAGCTCTTCAAGCTCTACCCGTGGGAATGGATGGCCCAGGAGCCGTTTTTCACCGAGATCGCGCAAGAACGCAGCCGGTTCATCGAGCCGGCGTGGAAGATGATGTTGTCTAACAAAGGATTGCTGCCCATCCTGTGGGAACTCAACCCCGGCCATCCGTTGTTGTTGCCCGCCTCGCTGTCGCGCGAGGCACTCTGCTCACAGGGCGTCTCGCGCTGGGTGGAAAAGCCGCTGTTGGGACGCGAGGGGGCGGGGGTTGCGCTGTGGGAAAATGGCAACCGGCTGGCGCAGGGCGCCGCCGGGCATCACGGCGAGCCGTTGGTCTATCAGCAATGCGCGGAACTTTTCAGCGCCGAGCGCAAGCACTTCGTGTGGGGCTTGTGGATGGTCGGCGACGAATGCCGCGGCCTCTCGGTGCGTGGCGACGCCTCGCCGGTCACCGGCAATCTCAGCCAGTTTTTTCCGCACCGCATCGAGGGCTAGCGCGGCTGCGATTGCGAGGAAACTGCTTTCGGGGTGACTCACGACGAGCGTGGCTTCCGCAGCTTCCGCTTTGCCGCGAAACGCCACTTCCAACTTACCCTGCAAGAAGAACACACCGAGGAGAGGTGCCCAGCCCCCGTAGTCGTTCCCGCTTTGGATTGATGATTGTCGATTCCCGCTGGCTGATTTTTTGCTGTCAGCTTGAAGGTGGTTGCGTTTTTGAGTTCGCGGGATAAGTTGGCGCCAGGCGACCCGGCGCGAGACGCACCGGGCACGGATTGCGGGTGGAAACCGCAGCCGCGAATGCCGGTAAAATACTCCCCGCAAAAATCCGTGAAAGATTCGACCGCAGCGGCGCGTAGCCGTTTTTCAATTTTATGATGATCACCCGTCGCCAAACCCTCAAAGCCCTCGCCGCCATGGCGACGGTGCAAATCGTGCCGAGCCGCGTGCTTGGCCTCAGCGGTCAAACCCCGCCATCACAAGTGCTCACCCGCGGCATCATCGGCTGCGGTGGCATCAGCGCGTCCCACCTCACCATGCCCGGCAAGCTCCTCGCCCTCTGCGATGTGGACCGGAATCATCTCGCCACCCGCATGCAGGACGCCGGCAGCGAGGCCAACGGCATCAAGGGCTACCACGATTTCCGGGAATTGATCGCACGCGACGATATCGACATCATCCACGTCGCCACGCCGCCGCACTGGCACGCCCTGATGGCCATCGCGGCGGCCAAGGCCGGCAAGGACGTGTGGTGTGAAAAGCCGATGAGCCGCACGATCGGCGAAGGCCAGGCGATGGTGCGGGCGGTGGAACAACACAAACGCATCTTCCGTCTCAACACTTGGTTCCGGTTTCAAAGCGGGTTTTACGACATGCGGGTGCCGGTGAAGATGCTCAAGAAGGCAGCTCTCAACGATTTGCTCGGCTGGCCGTTGAAAATCACCGTCTCCGGCGTCACTGGCTTCGATTGGAAGTTGGGCACCTGGGTGGGTAAACCCGGCCTCCAACCCGAACCGGTTCCGCCCGAACTCGACTACGACTTGTGGCTGGGCCCCGCCCCTAACAAGCCATACAACAGCCACCGTATCCATAGCACCTTCCGCGGCTACTGGGATTATGATGGCGGCGGCCTTGGCGATATGGGCCAACATTATCTCGACCCGGTCCAATACATCCTCAACAAGGACGATCAGGCGCCGATTTCCGTCGAGATCGATGCCGACCCGCAGGACGCCGAAGCCGTCGGCACCTGGCGGCGCATCGAGTACACCTATGCCGATGGTTGCAAGGTCATCCTCGATGGGGCCAACCGCGAGCAGGACGCCAAATACATGGAAGGGCCGAAAGGCTGGATTTCCAAGGGGCTTGAATCCAACATTCCAGACCTCCGCAAAACCCTCGACGCCCTGCCGGATCCCGAGGCGCAACTCATCGACTTCCACGAGTGCGTGCGCACCCGCAAGAAGTTCGCCCTCAACGAGCAGAACGGTTTCTGGTCGTGCACCATGGTCAACATGGGCATCACCGCCCATCACTTGAACAAAAACCTCAAGTTTGATTCCAAGACCCTCAAGTTCGACGATCCCGCCGCCAACGCGCTGAACCAGCAGCCGATGCGCGCGCCGTGGCAACTCGACGCCTGAAAATCCGATTTGCTGCTTGTCGCCAGTGGCTGGGCTTGATTGGCTGGTGCCTCCAATGGCCACTCCCCAAAACATCATCGCGCTGATCTACGATTACGATCAGACGCTCAGCCCGCGCTACATGCAGGATGACGTGCTGTTGCCCGAGTTCGGGATTGATCCGGCGCAGTTTTGGGCCCGCTGCAACCTGCTGGTGCGCGACCAGCAGTGGGATGGCGAGCTGGCGTACATGAAATGCCTGCTCGATTACCTCGGCATGGATCATGTGACCAACGCGCGGCTCACCGGGCTGGGGGCGGGGCTGCGGTTTTTCCCCGGGGTGCCGGAATTGTTTGAAGCGTTGCCGGCCAAGAGCCTCAGCGCCGAACATGAGGCGGCCGGCATCAAGGTGGAACACTATATCATCTCCTCCGGCCTCAAGACCTTGCTCGATGGCTCCCGCCTCAAGCCATACGTCAAGGCGATCTTCGGCTGTGAGTTCGGCGAGGATGCCGAGGGCCGCATCAGTTTCCCGAAACGGGCGATTTCCCACACCACCAAGACCCAGTTTTTGTTCCGCATCAACAAGGGCATGCTCAGCTACGAGCAGGACGTCAACGACCACATGCCGCTGGAGTTGCGCCCCATTCCGTTTGAAAACATGGTGTACGTGGGCGACGGCCCGACCGATGTGCCCTGCTTCACGGTGATGAACCACAATGGCGGCCACGGCATCGCGGTGTACAATCCGGATGACGCCACTGGCCGCTCGTTCCGCAAGTGCTTCCAACTCTGCTCCCATGCCGGGCGCGTCAAACACATCGCCCCGGCCGATTACCGCGAAGGCTCGCACTTGTGGCTGCTGCTCTCCGAAATGGTGCGCGAAATCGCCGAGCGCATCTTGCGCCGCCGCCTCGATGAGCGCGACCACGCCACCGTGCCCGCCCCCACCTTTTGATCCAGCACCTCATGTCTGACAAGACCCGCTTCCACTTCACCGGCATCTGTGGCACCGCCATGGGTGCGGTCGCCGCCGCGATGAAACAACGCGGCTTCACCGTCACCGGCTCGGACGCCGGGGTCTATCCACCGATGTCGGATTTCCTGCGCCGCGAGGGCATCACGCTGAGCGAAGGGTACCGCGAGGACAATATCCCGGCCGATACCGATGTGGTCATCATTGGCAATGCCATCTCGCGCGGTAATCCGGAGGCCGAGGCCGCGCTCGAGCGCAAGTTGCTCTATCAATCGCTGCCCGAGGTGCTGAAAGAGTTTTTCCTGCGCGGCAAACGCAACTTGGTGGTCAGCGGCACCCATGGCAAAACCACCACCGCCTCGATGCTGGCGTGGCTGCTGCGCCAGGCCGGGCGCGACCCCGGGTTTGTGATCGGCGGCTTGCCTAACAACCTTGGCTGCGGCGCGCATTTCGCCCAGTCCGCATTCAACGTGCTGGAGGGCGATGAATACGACAGCGCGTTTTTCGACAAGCGCTCGAAGTTTTTGCACTATCTGCCCGAGTGCGTCATCATCAATAACATCGAGTTCGATCACGCTGATATCTATAACTCGCTTGACGAGATCAAGCTGAGCTTCCGGCGGCTGCTCAACATCGTGCCGCGCGGCGGCCGGGCGTTCATCAACGGCGATGATGCCAGTTGTCTGGAGGTGGCCGCCGGCGCGCCCTGTCCGGTCACCAGCGTGGGGTTTGCCGGGACCTGCGACCTGCGGCTCGGAAACCTCAACTACGAGACGGATCGTAGTTCCTTCACCCTTGACGGGGTGGCATATTCGCTGCGTATGACCGGTGAGTTCAATGTGCGCAATGCCGCAATGGCGGTGGCGGCCGCGGGTTTCGCCGGGTTGGATGCCGCGGAGATCCGCGCCGGGCTCGAGGGATTTGACGGGGTGGCGCGGCGCCAGGAACTGCGCGGCGAGGTCAATGGCATCCGCGTCATCGACGACTTCGCCCATCACCCCACGGCGATCCGGTTGGCCGTGCAGAGCCTGCGCCAGCGCTATCCCGGGGCGCGGGTGTGGGTGTTGTTCGAGCCGCGCTCTAACACGACGCGCCGCGCCGTGTTTCAAACCGAACTGGCCGAGGCGCTGGCCACCGCCGAGTTTGCCATCGTGTCGGCCATCCACGATTCGCACAAACTTCCAGCCAACGACCGGCTTGATCCGATCAGACTCGCGGCGGAGATCACCCGCCATGGCGGCCAAGGTTGGTACATGACCGGCATCGATGAGATCGTTAGCCATGTCACCGCCGCCGCCCGGCCCGGCGACGTCATCGCCGTGCTGACCAATGGCGGCTTTGGCGGGATTCATCAGAAATTGCTCACCGCGCTCGAACCGGAGTGAGTGCATGGCACGGGCGCAATTCGATTGCTGGATTCGCGCTACACACGCGCTGAAGAGTGTTCGGCAGGATGCCGAACACTGCCGGCGGGACGCCGGCGCTCCCCACTTCCAAGACCGTCTCTAACGCAATACCATGTCCTCCTGCTGTTCCACGCCATCCCCACCGCCGCCGGACGATGAGCGCGCGCGCCGCGCGCTGCGCCGCGCGTTGCTGCAAATGACGCCACCGCCGGCGGCGAGCCAGCTGCCGGCGGAGTTGCCGGAGGTCCGTTCATGTTGCGCGCAGCCAGCGGCGGCGGCTGGGGCTTGCTGCGGCGGCGGGGCGGGGCGGCGGCGGCCTGACTGGTTGTTGTGGCTTTCGGCCGCGTTGTTTTTGTCAGGGCTGGGCGTCCATCTATTGGCGGGCGGGCCTGGCTGGTGGCACGTGTTTGGCCACACTTGTTATGAATTGTTGGCGCGGGCGTGGTGGGGGGTGGCGTTTGGGATTGTGGCGGTGGCGGTGATCGGGCGGGTGCCCGGCGAGTTGGTGGCGGCGGTGCTGGGGCGCGGCGGCAGTCATGCCGGGTTGTGGCGGGCGGTGGGGGCTGGGGTGGCGCTGGATTTGTGCAACCATGGGATTTTGATGGTGGGCATGAGTTTATACAAGCGGGGCGCGTCGCTGGGCCAGACGCTGGCGTTTCTCATTGCCAGCCCGTGGAATTCGCTGTCCCTCACCCTCATCCTTGCCGCCTTGATCGGCTGGGGCTGGATGGCCTTGTTCATCGCCTTGTCGGTGGTGGTGGCGCTCATCACCGGTTGGGTCGCCGACCGCTTGGTGGACGCCGGCAAACTCCCGGCCAATCCCAACGCGGTGAATTTGCCCGTCGGTTACCGCATCGGGCCGGCGCTGCGCGGGGTGCTGCGGTCGTTGCGGCCGGGCGTGGCGAACTACGCCAGTCTTGTTAGGGAGGGGGTGGCCGGTTCGCGGATGGTGCTGCGCTGGATTCTGTTCGGCTTTGTTCTAACAGGATTGATCCGCGCCTTGGTGCCGGAGTTGGTGTTTGAGCAGACATTTGGTCCGACGCTGGCCGGCTTGTTGTTGACGTTGCTGGCGACCACGCTGCTGGAGGTTTGCTCGGAAGGCTCGTCGCCGATTGCGGCGGATTTGTTGACGCGGGCGCATGCTCCCGGCAATGCCTTTGTGTTTTTGATGGCTGGCGCGGCCACCGATTACACCGAGATTCTGAGTCTGCGGGCCACCACCCGCTCCTGGAAGGCGAGCCTGGCCCTGCCGTTGATCTCGACGCCACAAGTGTTGCTGCTCGGGTGGTTGATCCATTACTACAGCCGGTGAGTTTTCGCGTTTGAGTCTTGCGTGGCGGCCCATCCGGCTGAATCCTGTGGCGAGCCACGCCATGCCTGATACCCCGACTCCCTCCCGCTTTGCGGCGTTTCTGCAAAAATTCACCGTGCTGCGCAGTGCGCCGCGGGAGTTCTGGATCATCTTGTGCGCCTATGTGCTGGAGAATGTGGCCTACAAGTTGAGTTCGGGTTCGGTGCTGCCCTTGTGGTTGGCGCACGAGTTGGGGATGAGCGACCACAACAAGGGACTAACGATCGGGATCTGGTCCGCGCTGCTGACCTTTTGCACGGTCATGGTGGGCTCGTTCACCGATGTGGTGGGCATCCGGCGCACCTTTATCCTGGGTTTTATCGTGTGTGGGTTGGCGCGCATGGGGATGTTGTTGAGCGCGCCGGCGATGCTGCCGCTGGGGCTTGGGCTGCTGCCTCTGGCGCTGGGCTTGGCACTGATGTCGCCGGTGATGACCGCGGCGATGAAGCGCTACTCCACGGCGGCCCAGCGCTCGGTGGCATTTTCGCTTTACTATGCGCTGATGAACCTGGGTTTCGCCATTGGCGACCGGATGTTTGATCATTTCCGCCACGTCATGGGTGAGTACGGCTCGTGGGCCGTGCCGTGGCTCGGGGTGGGGCTGAGCACCTATCAGGTGATGATTCTGTGGAGCGTGATTCTAACGCTGCCCGGGTTGCTGCTGGTGTGGTTTTTCCTGCGCGAAGGCGTGGAGATGACTGAAAACGGGGTGACCATCACCCCCTTGGAACGAACCAGGCGGTCGGAGGCTGGTCTTGGCACCCGGGTGAAGCAGTGGGTCCAATTGCGCTGGACCGGCATGGGTCGGGCGCTGTGCGAATCGGCGCGGCGGAAACGGTTGTGGAAGGTGGTCGTGGCGACCGCATTGCTCGGGTTGGGGGTCTGGCTGGCCGCCATGTGGCTCAAGCAGGCGACCGGTGTGGTGGATCTCAATGGGTCCGACCTTTGGCAACGCCACCTCGTTTTCTGGGGGTACATGCTGGCGGGAGCGCTGGCGGGTGGCTGTGCGCTGGTGATTGTCCGGGACGTGGCTGCCCACACTTCCGTGTCCGGCGCCAAGACCGTGGAACTCTTCGAAAGCTTGTGGCCGCAACGTGCCTTTCACCGGTTCTTGCTTTTCATGGCCTTGGTGGTCGGGGTGCGGATGATTTTCTATCACATGAACTACACCCTGCCAGACTTCGCCATCCGCGAACTCGGCAAGGGCGCGCCCTTTGCGCAAGTGTGCAACATGCTCAATTCCCTCATGATTTTGGTGTTGGTTCCGATCTGCGGGGCACTGTCCGGGCGGTTCAGTGCCTACCGCATGGTGATGGTGGGCAGCTTGATCTCCGCCTTGTCCGTGTTCATTCTGGCGCTGCCGCCGGGCTGGTTCCTGCCGCTGGCAAATGGGTGGCTGGGGGATTGGGTCGTGCACCGCTGGCTCGGGGTGCCCGGGGTGGTCAATCCGCTCTATCTATCAATCTTTTTCTTCACGGTGGTGCTGTCGGTGGGCGAGGCGATTTGGTCGCCGCGCCTATATGAATATGCGGCGGCCATCGCTCCCAAAGGGCAGGAAGCCTCTTACATGGCACTGTCGGTGTTGCCCTATTTCTTCGCGAAATTCGCGGCGGGCTCGCTCTCCGGTTGGTTGCTGGCCCGCTATTGCCCGCAATCCGGCACCCGCGATATCGCCACCATGTGGGCGTTGGTCGGCGGCATGGCGCTGATCACCCCGGTGGGGGCCTACTTGTTCCGCAAATCGATCCAAGTGCACGAGGAGGGCCGCGACTAGCAGGGCGCGGCGCGGGTGGGGCGGTCCCCTGCCTACCTGCCACCCCCGGCGCGCAAATCGCGGGTTGCCAGGCGCTTGCAGGCATGCTACGCAGTGCCCATGCGCGCACTGATGTATGGATTGGCAATGGCATGGATGGCGGCCTGGGGCTTGTTAGCCGCGGAGGCGCCCCCTGCGGGTGAGGCGGAGAAAGTCGCGGCGGTCAAGCCGCTCATTGCGGTGTACGATCTTGAAGGGAAGCTGGCCGAGGGCGGGCCGAGTCAAGCATCGCTGCTGGATTTGGATGCGACGCGGCCGCTCACGTTGTTTGATGTGACGCGCAGCCTGGGCCGGGCGTTGACGGATGCCGCGGTCAAGGCGGTGGTGCTCGACGCGGACGGGGCCGAGTTTGACCTGTCGCAGATTCAGGAAATCCGCCGGCATCTGCTGGCGCTGCGTGAGGCGGGCAAGGATGTCTGGCTATATAGTGAGCATCTGACAAACGGCATCGCCCTGCTTGGCAGCGCGGCCAATCACTTCACCCTGATGCGCGAGGCGGATTGCGCCTTCAACGGCATCTATGCGGAATCGATGTACTACAAAGGCTTGCTCGACAAGCTTGGCGTGCAGGCCGATGTGATTCACATCGGCGATTTCAAGAGTTATGGCGAAATGTTTTACCGCACCGGGCCGAGTGATTATGCCAGGCAGCAGGAGGAAACCCTCATCAACTCGATCTTCGAGCAAATCGTCGATGCCGTCGCCAGCGGCCGCAAACTGGCACCCGACAAAGTGCGCGCCCTCATCGATGACGGCGGGTTGACCGCCACAGGCGTGGTTGCGGCCGGGCTCGCCGATGAGGTCCTGCATCGCAGCGGGTTTGTGCAGAAGCTGCGCGAGACCTACGGCAAGGAGGCGAAGTTCGACCGTGCCTATCAACTGCCCGATCTCGACGGGCCGGAAATCAGCGGGTTGATGGATGTGTTTCATCTGATGTTTGACAAGTCCGACTCGGCCAAGCCCAAGAAGGACTACGTGGCGGTGGTCGCGCTGGACGGCGATATTTCCGATGAGTCGGTGGCCCCCGTGCGCGCGCAGATCCTCAAGTTGAGCAAAGACGAGCGTGCCAAGGCCTTGGTGTTGCGGGTCAATTCCCCCGGCGGTTCGGCGCTGGCCAGTGAGGTGCTGTGGGAAGCGCTCGACGAGTGGAAACAATCCGCCCGCCCGCTGGTGGTCTCGATGGGTGGGGTGGCGGCCAGCGGCGGCTATTATGTGGCCAGTCCCGCCGATCGGATCTTCGCGGAGGCGGGCACCATCACCGGATCCATCGGGGTGGTCGGCATGAAGTTCGTCGTCGCCGGCGCCATGGAAAAACTCGGCATCACCACCCATGCCACCCAGCGCGGGAAAAGCGCCGGCTCCCTGAGCATGTCCCGCGGCTATTCCAAGGACGAGGCCGAGACGGTGCGCAAATCCATGGCGGTGGTGTATGAAACTTTCAAGCAACGCGTCACCGCGGGCCGCGGCAAGGCGCTGAAAGGCGAGTTGGAGCCGCTCGCCGGCGGGCGCGTCTACAGCGGCAAGGATGCGCTGGCCATCGGCTTGGTGGATGAAATCGGCGGCTTGCGCGAAGCCATCATCCATGCCAAGCAAGCGAGCAAGTTATCGAAACTCGAGGTGAAATTGCTGCCGGAGCCCAAGAGCCCGCTGGAAGGCCTCTTTGCCAAACCGGACAAAGACACAACCGAGATCATCCGTGCCGGCAGCACCCCGGCGGCAGGCCTGCGGCTGCGCCGCTTGCTCGCCAGCACCGGTGTCCTCGAGGCGTTGCCGGAGTCGGCACGGGCCGGGGTGGCACGGCTGGCGAAACGCATCGAGGCATTTAACAACACACCGATTCTGTTGTTAGGTCCGGAGCTGGATTTGCGCTGGTGACTGGGCGCAACTGGTTCGGGTATGCTGACAAAATCCCGAAAATTGGGCTTGACGCCTGGGCGGGCTGGGGGCAGCGTCGGCGGGTGATGAAAACGTACGCACTGCTCCTTGGGCTGGTTTCGATGGTATTATTGGCCCCCATCTCCGCCGGCTTCGGTGAAAAACAACTTGAGATGACCAAGAAGACTGCGGCCGTGAAAGGCAAAGTGATCGTGTTCATCTTCGAGCAGGCCTACTATGACCCGAATTGCCCGAAGTGCATTGCCGAGGTCAATGCTAACAACAGCGCCATGCGGCGCGAGTTGCCCCGCAAAAGCGCCTGTGTCATCAAGATCGATGGCGTCGAAACCCGCCGCAGCGTGGAGTCGTTGCCGCAGTGCGTTAAGGACGCCGTGAAAGACGCCCCGCAATTGATTGCCACCGATGCGGCCTGTGAAAAGGTGATCGCCACCTTGGATCGCACGGCGAGCCGCCAACAAGCCGACGACTTCGCCAAGGCGGTTGCCGCCGCGGCCACGTCAAAGTGAGGCTTGGGATTCTGCGCTTGCATCTTGCGGCGGGCCTGCTGATGTTGCCGTCATGCGCGTGATGGCACTTACAGGAGGAATCGCTTCAGGAAAATCCACGGTATGCCGCTTGCTTCGCGAGTGCCTGCCCTCGGTGGTCATTTTTGATTGTGATGCGGCGGTGCGGCGGATGCTTGAGAGCGACGCGGAGATCATCGCCGTGGTTAGCGCCTGCTTTGGTGCCATGGCGGTGGACGCCCACGGTCGCGTCGACCGTCATTTCCTGCGTGGGCGGGTGTTTGCTGATGATGCGGCCCGCGGCCAGCTCGAAACCATCATTCATCCCAGGGTGTTGCAAGAATGTCTTGCGTCCCTCACCCAGGCCGCACAGAGTGGCGCGACGCTTTTCGTCGCTGACATCCCGCTCTTCTTTGAAAAGGGACTCGATTTCGGACAGGAGCAGGTGATTGTGGTCGCCTCTTCCCGTGCCACCCAGATCCAGCGGCTCAAGGCGCGCAGCGGCTTCGATCCCTCCATGATCGACGCCATTCTCGCGGTGCAACTGCCCACCGACGCGAAGATCCGGCGTGCGGATGTGGTGTTTTGGAACGAAGGTCCGCCTGTCGTTCTCAAGGCGCAAATCCGCCGTTTTTCCCAATCTCATCTCATGACCCTGCCCACCGCCTCCGAGGTTTCGGACCCCAACACCCCCAGCACTCCCAGCACTCCCAGCGCCGCCGCGGAGTTCCCGTCAGTGCCGGTATCGATTGATATCAACCAGTTCCGGCTCAAATCCCTCGCCGAGTTGCAGGCGTTGGCCGAGACCATCCCTGCCCGCATCCCCGGCGGCTTGGCCAAAAGTCATTTGGTATACGAATTGTTGTGCTTCTACGCCCGCGAAGGCACCGGGCTGGTTTGCGAGGGCATCCTCGAGTTGGCCAAAGACAACTTTGCCATGCTGCGCGATCCGCGGCGCAGTTTCCGCCCCAGCCAGGACGATATCCATCTGGCCGCCAGCCTGGTGCGTGAGCACGGCCTGCGCGTCGGCCAGCGCATCAAGGTGCGGGCGCGCGCACCGCGCGAACGCGATAAATTCCTGATGGGGGTGGAGATTGTCGAGGTCGAAGGCATGGCGGTGGCCGAATACCGGGCACCGAAGGAATTCGACAGCCTGACGCCGTTGTTTCCGAATGAACGGATCCATCTGGAAGGGGACGGCCCGGACTTTTTGGGCGTGCGCGTGATTGATCTCATCGCCCCGCTCGGCAAGGGCCAGCGTGGCATCATCGTCGCCCCGCCGCGCGGTGGCAAAACCATTTTGCTCAAGCAAATCGCCCGCTCCATCCACCTCAACCATCCGGACATGGAGTTGATCATCTTGTTGTTAGATGAGCGGCCCGAGGAGGTCACTGATTTTGAGGAAACCGTGGGTGCGGAAGTGTTTTCCTCCACCTTCGACGAAGCTCCCAAGCGCCATGCGCAAGTCGCCGACCTCGTCATCGAGCGCGCCAAACGCCTCGTCGAAATGGGCAGGGATGTGATTCTGTTGCTCGATAGCCTCACCCGGCTCGCCCGCGGCCACAACTCGGCAATGCAGGGCGGCCCGATCGGCTCCGGCGGGGTTAGCCCCGCGGCCTTGCAAAAAAGCCGCAAGTTCTTCGCCACCGCCCGCAATGTCGAGGAAGGCGGCTCGCTGACCGTGCTCGCCACTGCGCTGATAGAAACCGAAAGCCGGATGGACGACGTGGTTTTCGAGGAATTCAAAGGCACCGGCAACATGGAAGTGCGCCTCGACCGCGAACTGGCCGAGCGCCGCGTCTTCCCCGCCATTCACATCCCGCAATCCGGCACCCGCAATGACGACCGGCTCTATCATCCCGACGAATTCCTCCGCGTCGTCGACATCCGCAAGCAACTCGCGCAATTGCCCATCGGCGATGCGATCTCCACCCTTCTAACAAACCTGAAGGCCACCAAGAGCAACGCCGAGTTGCTGCTGCGCGGGATGCGCTAGCTGGCGCGGCAGGTCCCGCCGCGCCGGTGCCCATGTCGAGCCCATGAGCCGGGAAACTCCGCCTTCCATTGGCGCCTCACGGGCGGGGGCGATGCGGGACTCGCCCCTGCTGATGCCCGTGGCTCACCGCGGCACGCACGAGCGTTCCAGCCACGCGGCGTAGGCGGCGGCATCCAACTCGCCCGCCGCCAGCGCCAGCGTCTGCAGCACGGCTTCTGCCTCGGGGGCCTGGAACACCCAGCCATTCAACTCCAGAAACAACGCGGCGGCCATCAGCCCGGAGCGCTTGTTGCCATCCAGAAACGGGTGGTTTTTCACAATGCCGTGGGCGTAGGCCGCAGCCAGATCGAAGTGACTCGGGCTGCCGTAATGGAGCAGGTGCAGCGGGCGGTTGAGCGCCGAGTCTAGCAAGCCTTCGTCGCGCAGTCCGTCCAAACCACCAAAGCGGGCCACCAACTCACCGTGGAAGCCAAGGCAATCCGCTTTTTCAATCCAAATCGGCTCGTTCATTTGGCGAGTTCGCGAAAGGCGTTGCGATAGCGGTTCATGAGGCTGCCTGCCAGCTCCATTTTCGCCTCAAACCCCGGCCGCTCCGGCGTGATGCGCAGCGAGCCTTCCGGCGCTTCGGTTAGATAAAGCACGTCCCCCTCGCTCACTTTGAGCGTTTGCAGGGCCTCCTTGGACAGCACGATGCCGAGGGAGTTGCCGATTTTGCGGACCTTGGTTTGGATGGGCATGGAATAACCATCGTTGCCACGGCGGGCTTGTCAAGCCAGCAGGTTGGCGCAAGCGAAATTTCCCTATCTGGCGCATTGACAACGGGCTGCCAATGGCTAGCCTGCGGCCCCGCCGGTGCGGGTGGAGAGAGACTTTTTCCACCGTTCGGCTTTTCCTTACCCACAACCTGATCCTAACACCACGATGGCCACCAAGAAACCGGCAGTCAAAGCCACTGCCAAGAAAAGCGCTCCGCCAGCCGCCAAGTCGGCAGCCAAGAAATCCGCAGCCAAGAAAAGCGCAACCAAGCAAAGCGCTCCGCCAGCTGCCAAGAAATCCGCAGCCAGGAAAGCCGCCGCCGCCAAGCCGGTGGCCACGCCCAAAGCGCCCAAAGCGACCAAATACGTATATACCTGGGGCGCGGGCAAGGCTGACGGCAATGGCAGCATGAAACCGCTGCTGGGCGGCAAGGGTGCCAATCTCGCCGAGATGACGCGCATCGCGCTGCCGGTGCCACCCGGCTTCACCATCACCACCGAGGTGTGCAGCTACTACTACGCCAACAAGCGCAGCTACCCGGCGGTGTTGGATGCCCAAGTCAAGGCCGGCATCCACAACATGGAAAAAATCATGGGATACAAATTTGGCGACGCCAAGGGTTTTCCGCTATTGGTGGCGGTGCGCTCCGGGGCACGCGATTCGATGCCCGGCATGATGGATACCATTCTCAACCTCGGCCTCAACGACGACACCGTCCAGGCCCTGGCCGCCGCCACCAACAACGAGCGCTTTGCCTGGGATTGCTACCGCCGGTTCATTCAAATGTACGGTGACGTGGTCATGGGCGTGCAAAAGCGCGAAGGTGAGGAACACGAACCGTTTGAAACCATCATCGAGGATTTCAAGCACGAGCATCACGGCGAGAACATCATCGATAGCGAACTGTCGGCCGCCAACAACCAAGAGCTGGTCAAGCGGTTCAAGGCGATGGTGAAGAAGCGCACTGGCAAGTCGTTCCCCACCGATCCATGGGAACAACTCATGGGTGCCTCCGGTGCTGTGTTCGGCTCATGGATGAACGACCGTGCCATCGTCTATCGCCGCAAGTACAACATTCCCGCCGAGTGGGGCACCGCCGTCAACGTGCAAGCCATGGTCTATGGCAACACCGGCGAGACCTCCGGTTCCGGCGTGGCGTTCACCCGCAATCCGGCCAACGGCACCAATGAATTCTACGGTGAATTCCTCATCAACGCCCAAGGCGAAGATGTCGTCGCCGGTGTCCGCACTCCCGAGCCGGTGCTCGATTTGAAAAAGCAGATGCCCAAGTCCTATGCCGAACTGCTCAAGGTGCGCAAGACCCTGGAGCAGCATTTCAAGGATGTGCAAGACGTCGAGTTCACCATTCAGGAAGGCAAACTCTTCATGTTGCAAACCCGCAATGGCAAACGCACCGCCGCGGCCGCCCTCAAGTTCTCCATGGACATGGTCAAGGAAAAGCTCATCGACTGGGAAACCGCCGTGTTGCGCAATCCCGCCGACCAGCTCGACCAGCTCCTCGCCCCGATTTTCGATGTGGTCGAAACCAAGAAAGCCAAGGCGCTGGCCAAGGGGCTGCCTGCCGGCCCCGGTGCCGCCTCCGGCAAGATCTATTTCAATGCCGAGCGTGCCGTGGTCGCCGAGGATGCCGGTGAAAAGGTGCTGTTGGTCCGCAACGAAACCTCGCCCGAAGACCTCCGCGGCATGATCGCGGCGGAAGGGATTCTAACCGCCACCGGGGGCGTCTCGTCGCACGCCGCGCTCGTCGCCCGCCAAATGGGCAAGGTCTGCATCTGCGGCGCCAGCGCCGTGAACATCGACTATGACAAACGCACCGTCACCATCTCCGGCGAAACCTACAAGGAAGGCGACTTCCTCAGCATCGATGGCACCAGCGGCATCGTCTATGGCGGCAAACTCAAGACTGCCCCCTCGGAAATTGTCACCGGCCTGCTCCACGGCGACAAGGCCGCGCAGAAGACCGAGAAATACAAGAACTTCCTCCAGCTCATGCAATGGTGCGCCAAGGCCACCCGCATGCAGGTGCGCACCAATGCCGACGATCCGGAACAAACCGCCAACGCCCTGGCCTTCGGCGCCACCGGCATCGGGCTGACCCGCACCGAGCACATGTTCTTCGAGGGTGATCGCATCGATTCGATGCGGGAGATGATTCTGGCCACCAACGAAGCTGACCGCCGCAAGGCGCTGGCCAAGCTGCTGCCCTATCAACGTGCCGACTTCACCGGCATTTTCAAGGCGCTCAAGGGGTATCCGGCCACCATCCGCTTGCTCGATCCGCCGCTCCATGAGTTCCTGCCCCACGCCAAGGAACAACAACTCGATCTATCCAAAAAACTCGGCATCAGCGTCGAGTCCATCCAACAGCGCGTCGCCCAACTCCACGAGTTCAACCCGATGCTCGGCCACCGCGGCTGCCGCCTCGGCATCGCCTATCCCGAGATCACCGAAATGCAGGCCCGCGCCATCTTCGAGGCCGCGGCCGATGTCGCCAAACTCAAGATCAAGGTCAAACCCGAAGTGATGGTGCCGCTGGTCGGCTTCAAGAAGGAACTCGACCTGCAGGTCGACATCATCCATCGCGTCGCCCGCGAGGTCATGGCCGAGAAGAACATCAAGTTCGCCTATCAAGTCGGCACCATGATCGAGATCCCGCGCGGTGCCCTCACCGCCGATGAAATCGCCCAGACCGCCGAGTTCTTCAGCTTTGGCACCAACGACCTGACCCAGACCGCGCTGGGCATCAGCCGTGACGACATGGGCTCGTTCCTGATGCCCTACATCGAAAACGAGGTCTTCAAGAAAAACCCGTTTGCCTCGCTCGACACCACGGGTGTGGGCCAGTTGATGGAGATTGCGGTGACCAAGGGCCGCAAGACCCGCCCGGACATCAAGCTCGGCATCTGCGGCGAACACGGTGGCGACCCGGACTCCGTCAAGTTCTGCCACAAGCTCGGCCTCGCCTATGTGAGTTGCTCGCCGTACCGCGTCCCGGTCGCCCGCCTCGCCGCCGCCCAGGCCGCCATCGAGGAAAAACGCGCCGCCAAGAAGTAAATCCATGGATCTAACCGACCCGGGGCGGCGCCCCGGGTCGCTTGCCTTGCTCAGGCCGCTCCGGGTTGCTCCGGGGCGGCTTGTTTGTTCACGCCGGGCGCCCGGCGAACCGCCCGCTTGATAGAAGGTCGGCCAGGCAAATCGCCTTTCTTCATCGTTCCTGATCCCGGTGGAAAATGCTTTGGCACCTTTGCGCGCGCTTCCCGGGCATGAATGGTAATGCGGGACGAAGATGACCACGGATGAAGAAGAAGACGCAAGACTACAAGACCCAAGACGCAAGACTCAAGAGAAGAGAGCGCAGCGCTTCTGCATCTGCTCTTCTCTTGAGTCTTGCGTCTTGCGTCTTCAAGTCTTGGGTCCTACTCCACATTCTGCACTTGCTCGCGGATTTTCTCGAGTTCGGTTTTGGCTTCGACGATGGTCTGGGCGATGGCGGCGTCGTTGGCCTTGGAGCCGATGGTGTTGAACTCGCGGAAAATCTCCTGGCAGAGGAAGTCGAGGGCGCGGCCCGGCGCGGCGGTGGCGGCCATGTATTCGCGGAACTTGGCGTAATGGGAATTGAGCCGGGTGAGTTCCTCGGTGATGTCACAGCGGTCCGCAAACAATGCCAACTCTTTGACCACCCGCTCATCGGCCGGATCCAACTCCAGGCCGGCTTCCCGCAAGCGCTTCACTAACAATTCACGCTGGCGCAGCGGGCGCTCCGCCGCGCCGTGTGCCAGCCGCCGCGTGAGCGCGTCGAGCGTGGCCAGGCGGGCCGCGAAGTCGGCCAGCAGATCGGCGCCCTCGCGGGTGCGCATGGTGGTGAGTTGGGTGAGCGCGTCGTGGAGTGCCGGTTCGACGGCCGCCCAGGCGGATTCCGCATCGATTTCGCGTGAGCCGACGGCGAGCACGCCGGGTTGGCGGAGGAAATCGGCCGCGCATGGCAAGACCGGGCGGCCGAGCAGCGCGCCAAGTTGTGCAAAGGCCGCCTCAAAGGCGCGGGCCAGTGGCGCATCCACGCGCACGGTGGTGGATTCATCCTGGGCGTGTTCGAGGTTGACGCTCACTTGCACCCGGCCGCGGGAAACGGTGGTTTGCACATGTTTGCGAATGCGGCCATCCATCTCCGCCAGTTCGCGCGGCAATTGCACGACCACTTCCGCCTGCTTGCGGTTGACGGTGCTGAGTTCTACCTTTGCGAGCCACACGCCGGTCACCGCGCTGCCCCTGCCAAAACCTGTCATTGATTGCATGGGCCAAGCGTGGCTCATTCCCGCCCACCCGCCAAGCCAAACCCATCGCCGCAGCCAGTTAGCCCAAGTTTCTTATCATGAGGCTGTAGGCCTTGATTTTGCAGGGATTCGCTTCGAAAGGCACTACAAAGTCGGTTTCATTTCATGATGAATTTTCTGGCGGGGCAGGCCTGCTTCCAATCGATGCCGAGGCGTTGG